>NZ_JBFUKY010000011.1:0-137115 GCF_056400625.1 Allobosea sp. P5_A5 | reverse complement strand
AAGCGGTCTTGCGCGGGGTCGAAGCCCTGTTGGCCGATATCAGTGAAGAGCTGGCCCGAGGTGATGAGATCGGTGATGCGGCCGCGATTGCGGAAGGGCTCGCGCGTCACCGTCGGGTAATAGGTCAGCTGCCGGGCAATCATCTCGCCGAGGAATTCGTCCTGCGGCAGCTCGCGCTGGATGCGCTCGCCATAGGCCAGTTCCGCCACCTGCCGGCAGCCATGCACCAGCACGACCTGATCGTAGCGCTCATAGGTCTCGAGATCGCGGATCAGCGAGAGGAACGGCGCCAGCCCGGTGCCGGTGCCGAGCAGGAACAGCCGCCGGCCGTCCTTCAGATTGTCCAGCACGAGCGTGCCGACCGCCTTCTTGCCGACGATGATGGGGTCGCCGACCTCTAGGTTCTGCAGCCGCGAGGTCAGCGGGCCGTCCTGAACCTTGATCGAGAAGAACTCCAGCTCCTCGTCGTAATTGGTGCTGGCGACGCTATAGGCCCTCAGCAGCGGCTTCTCGCCGATTTTCAGCCCGATCATCGTGAACTGGCCGTTCTTGAAGCGGAACGTTGCGTCCCGCGTCGTCGTGAAGCTGAACAGGCTCTCCGTCCAATGATGGACGCTCAAAACCCGCTCCTCGTAGAAATTGCTCATCGTTACGTGCTCAAACCCTGCTGTATCGGCTCTGCCGCGCCACTTTACCGAATGCGGCGATGCCGCCGCCCGATCTCATCACCGTGGTCATTCAGCCGTGCAGGCTAAGCACAACCTTCAGCGCCACCAGCGCGAGGATGGCGAGCCAGCAGGCGAATTCGGCCTTCCGGCTGCCGGGAGCCTGCGCGGCGGCTTGCTCATACCGATCGATTTCCATCTCGTAGTCCTCCGGCTCTGTCTGGCGGCGCGGCATCGGCGGGCGGCCTTCGATGACGGGTGAGCTTTCAGGGCTGGCCATCGGCCACGCTCTTGGTCACGAGTCGGACGATGGCGACCGGAGCCTGCGGGTCGAGCCCGGCCAGGAATGCGGCCTCGTCGGCCGGTGCGGGCAGCAGGCGCGCCTCGCGCCGGCCGAGATCGAGGATTGCGGGCGCGATATCGGCATCATGGATGATCAGATCGGCGCCTTGCATCAACCGGATATCGCGCAGCGTCAGGCGCTCGGGATCCTGCGGATCGACACGCAGTACCGTCACATCCGGACCGGAGCTCGCGCTGGAACCGTCCTCGGCAACGGCTTGAGCGATGGCGCGCAAGGTTTCGGCCGACCCGGCCTCTTGCGGTCCCGGCACGAACAGCAGGTCCACGAAACGCTCCCAGAAGCGGCGGCGCGCCGGCTTTTCGGGCAAGCGCTCCGCCAGCTCCTCGCGGAAGGCCTTCGCCGTCGCCGTCCAGGCGGCAAGGCCAGCCGGCAGGATCGCCTCGATGCGGCGGCGCAGGGCCTGTGCCAGGATCGGGGCGGCGCCGTCCGTCGAGATGCCGATGATCGTCGGCGAGCGGTTGACGATCGTGCCGAACTGGAAGTCGCAGGCCTCGGGCGTGTCGATGACGTTGACCAACGCGCCGGCTGCTTTCGCCTTGCTGCGGAAGGCGGTGAACTCCTCCTCGCCATGCTCCGGTTCGAGCAGGGCGACGACGACGCCGGTGAAATCGGCATCCGTCCAAGACTGCTCATGAAGAGCAATCCGCTCTCGCTGGGCCAGCGCCAGCTGCCGCAGCTCCGGCGCGGGATGTTCGGCATAGACGTCGACATGGGCGCCGGCCGCAGCCAGCAATTCGACCTTCCAGATCGCACCCACGCCGCCGCCGGCGACGATGGCGCGCTTGCCGTCGAGGTCGAGGAAGATCGGGAGCTTGGCGAGCCGGTCCATGGTTATGGCGCCCGTCGATCAGCGTCGGGTGAACAGCCGGCGCCTCATGGCGCGGTGCTCCGCGCGAGGCGGCGACGGTCGAGGATGCTGCTCTCGCGATTATAGCCGCGCTGATAGGCGTCGCCCTTCCAAAGAGCGGCCCGACGCCATTGCTCTTCGTCCTGCCGTTCGGCGCTCGCGGTTGGAAGCTCGACCTCGTCGAAGCCACAGGCCAACGCATAGGCGAACTGGTCCGGGATCAGCGGGCCGACCGCCCGCAGGCGACCGGTGAAGCCGGCTTTCCGCAGGCGGGTCGCGATGCTGAAGCCGCGTCCGTCTCCGAAGGAGGGGAAGGCGACGGCAATGAGGGCGAGCCATGGCAGATGCGGCGCCAGCGTCTCGACGGACAGGGTGTTGGGCACGGCGACACCGACCGGCTGGCTCTTTCCAATCAGGTCGAGCGCCGCGTGCAGCTCTTCCAACGGCACGAGCGGGCGGGCGAGCGTACCCGGCGCGGCACCCTCGGTTCGCGTCCACAGGTCCGGCACTTCTCCGGTGCGATCAAGCAGCATCGGCGAATTCCTTGAAGGCCTGCTTGAAAGGCGCCGTGCCGACGCGCCGGACGGTGGCTATGAAATTCTCGTTGGCGCTGCGCTGCGCCAGGTAGACCTCGACGATCCGCTCGATCGCATCCGGCACGGCTTCGGCCGACAGGCCGGGACCCAGAATGTCGCCAAGGGTCGTATCGTTGCCGGCGTCGCCGCCGAGCGTGATCTGGTAGGATTCGATACCGCGCTTTTCCAGCCCGAGAATGCCGATATGGCCGACATGATGATGGCCGCAGGCATTGATGCAGCCGGATATCTTGATGTTGAGCGTGCCGATCAGCTCCTGCCGCGCCTGATCGGCGAAACGCTGCGAGATCGCCTGCGCGATCGGTATCGAACGAGCGGTGGCCAAGGCGCAATAATCCAGGCCGGGGCAGGCGATGATATCCGTGACGAGATCGAGGTTGGCCGTCGCCAATCCAGCGCTTTGCAGAGCCAGCCAGACATCGAAGAGGTCGTCGAGCCGGACATTCGGCAGGATCAGGTTTTGCGCATGGCTTACGCGCAATTCGTCGAAGGAATAGCGCTCCGCCAGATCGGCGACGACCCGCATCTGGTCGGAGGTCGCGTCGCCCGGCGCGCCGCCGATCGGCTTCAGCGAGATCGTCACCGCGGCATGGCCGGGGATGCGGTGCGGCGTGAGGTTGATCTTGGCCCAGCGCGCGAAGGCAGGCTCTGCGGCTTTCGCCGCCTCGAACGCATCGCTGTGAGCAGAGAGTTCCGCATAATCCGGCGGCGCGAAATAGGCTGAAATCCGCGCAACCTCCTCGGCATCGGCCGCGATCCGGGTCACGTCGAGCCGCGCGAACTCGGCCTCGACCAGAGCCCGGAAGGCCTCCTCGCCGATCTCGTGGACGAGGATCTTGACGCGGGCCTTGTACTTGTTGTCGCGGCGGCCTTCGAGATTATAGACCCGCATCACCGCCTCGAGATAGGGCAGCAGCAGCGCCTTCGGCAGGAAGTCGCGCACCACCTTGCCGATCATCGGCGTGCGGCCGAGACCGCCGCCGACGCTGATCTCGTAGCCGATCTCGCCGGTGTCGGGATGGCGCAGGATGCGGATGCCGATGTCGTGCGACTTGATGACCGCGCGGTCATGGGTGGCGCCCGTCACCGCGATCTTGAACTTGCGCGGCAGGTAACTGAATTCGGGATGGGCCGTCGACCATTGCCGGATCAGCTCGGCGGTCGGGCGCGGATCTTCCAGCTCGTCTTGCGCCACGCCTGCGAAATGGTCGGCTGTGACGTTGCGGATGCAGTTGCCCGAGGTCTGGATGCAATGCATCTCGACTTCGGCCAGCAGGTCGAGAATGTCGGGAATGTCACGCAGCTTCGGCCAGTTGAACTGGAGATTGGTGCGCGTGGTGAAATGGCCGTAGCCGCGATCGTAGCGCTCGCCGATCAGCGCGAGCTGCCGCATCTGGCGGGCGTTCAGCGTGCCGTAGGGCACGGCGATCCGCAGCATATAGGCGTGCAACTGGAGATAGACGCCGTTCTTCAGCCGCAGCGGCTTGAACTCGTCCTCGGTCAGCGCGCCGGACAGCCGTCTCGCGACCTGATCGCGGAACTGGGCGTTGCGCCCGCGCACGAAGCGCTCATCGAACTCGTCATAGCGATACATGATGTCAGGGCGTCCTGCCGAGGCCTTCGCCGGCCTGCTTGCCGAGATCGAGCCGATTGCTCGGTCCCAGCGTCTTGAACTTTTCGCGGAAATGGCGTGGGACGGGGCGGCCGTCCTCAATCGCCACATCGACGAGATAGGCGTCCACCACGCGGTTTTCCGACAGTTGCGCGGCGGCAAACGCCTCTAGCCGGAGCGCATCACCATCATCGGCCGCGACACGTGCCGAGGAGGGATCGCGCGTCCAGACCAGATCGCCGCCACCAGTCGCGGCGAAGACGACATCCCCGTCGAGCAGGTCGTTGGCGAGCAGAATGGCCGGCAAAGGGGGTCGTTTCGGTGCGGCCGACATCAGATTATGCCCCGGCTGGAGCTGGTGCCGGCATCACGATGGCTGTCTGCAGGAAACGTCATGACGCCCTCCGAAATGAACCAAAAGTCTAGTTCACAGAGGGGAAAGGTTCAATTCACATCGGATAGGCGGAATTTCTGAAAATCACACCGAGAATACAATATTTATCTCCCTGTACCGGTATGGGTACCGGCAAGGAGATCGTTCTTATCGAACAAGGCCGGCTCGGCGGGTGCCGTCATTGCGAGGAGCGAAGCTATGAAGCAATCCAGCTTTTGACCCGGTCCTCCTAGATTGCTTCGCCGGGCTCGCAATGACGTCTTGCAGGTGGATAGATTTCCGCTAAGCCGCAGCGAACAGCATGCCATGCGTGATGCGTAGCTTCACCCGCTCGCCGATCGCGGGCGCGACCGGGCTGGTCAGGTCTAGGTCGAGCCGCTTCGACAACCCCTCGACCGCAACCTCGGCGCGTCGCAGCGGCCCGTTGCGGCGCAGATGCTCGATTACGCCGGGGATAGCGAGGGGCGCGTCGTCGACGATCTTGAGATGATGCGGGCGGACATAGAGCGAGGCGGCGCCCGCCTGGTTCTGCGTAAGCCCGCCATAGACCGGCCGATCGGCGAGGAAAGCCTGCCCGCCGACCACGCGCACCGGCAGGCGGTTGGCCTCGCCGAGGAATTCGCAGACGAAGGGGTTGGCCGGATGGTCGTAGATATCGTCCGGCGTGCCGACCTGTTGAAGGCGGCCTTCATGCAGGATCGCGACGCGGTCGGACAGTTCCAGCGCCTCTTCCTGGTCGTGGGTGACGAAGATCGTGGTGTGGCCGGTCCGGCCGTGCAACTCCCGGAGCCAACCGCGCAGATCCTTGCGGATCTTGGCGTCAAGCGCGCCGAAGGGCTCGTCCAGCAGCAGCACTTGCGGCTCGATGGCCAGCGCGCGGGCGAGCGCCACGCGCTGGCGCTGGCCGCCGGAGAGCTGGCTCGGATAGCGCTTCGCCAGCCCCGGCAACTGCACAAGCTCGAGCAGTTCACCGACGCGGCGGGCGATCTCGGCCTCGCCAGGCCGCTCGCGGCGCGGGCGGGAGCGTAGGCCGAAGGCGATGTTGTCAGCCACCGTCATCGTCCGGAAGAGGGCGTAATGCTGGAAGACGAAGCCGATCCGACGCTCGCGCAGGGAGAGACGGCGGGTATCGACATCGCCGAACAGCACGCGTCCCGCATCGGCGCCTTCGAGCCCGGCAACGACGCGCAGCAGCGTCGTCTTGCCCGAACCGGACGGGCCCAGCAGCGCGACCAGCTCGCCCGCCTGAACGTCGAGTGAGACGCCGCGCAGCGCCTGGAACGCCTCGAAACTCTTCTCGATGGATTCGATGCCGACGGCGACGGTCATCGCGATATCTCCTGAGTTAGTGGCGGCGGCTGGCGGCGATTTCGTCGCCATAGCGCCATTCGAGCAGGGTCTTGATGACGAGGGTGACGAGGGCCAGGCCCGCCAGCAGCGAGGCCACGGCGAAGGCGGCCGCCGACATGTACTCGTTGTAGAGAATCTCGACATGCAGCGGCATCGTGTTGGTCAGGCCGCGTATCTTGCCCGAGACGACCGCGACAGCGCCGAACTCGCCCATCGCGCGGGCGTTGCAGAGCAGGACGCCGTAGAGCAGGCTCCACTTCACGTTCGGCAGCGTCACGGTGAGGAAGGTGCGCCAGCCCGAGGCGCCGAGCGTCAGCGCCGCCTCCTCGTCGCTGGAGCCCAGCGCCTGCATATGCGGGATCAGCTCGCGCGCGACGAAGGGGAAGGTGACGAAGATCGTCGCCAGCACCAGTCCCGGCAGGGCGAAAATGATCTTGATGTCGTGGGCCTGCAGCCAGGGGCCGAGATAGCCCTGCGCGCCGAACAGCAGAACGAAAACGAGGCCGGCGATCACCGGGGAGACTGAAAACGGCAGGTCGATCAGACTGATGAGGAGGCTCTTGCCGCGAAACTCGAACTTCGCCACCGCCCATGCCGCGGCGAGGCCGATGACGACGTTGAGCGGCACGGCGATCGCGGCGACCAGCAGCGTCAACTGAATGGCGGCGACCGCGTCCGGTTCGGTGATCGCGTCCCTGTATGCCTGCCAGCCGCGCGCACCGGCCTCGATGAAGACGGAGAGCAGCGGCAGGAAGAGAAAGAAGGCAAGGAAGACCAGTGCCAGCCCGATCAGCGCGATCCTGACCGGCAGGCTCTCCCCACGGATCGAGGTTCTTGACGGGGCCGGCAGGGCAGCGTCGCGCGGAACGGAAGGCAAGGCGCTGAGGTCAGACATGGCCGAAACGCCGTCTCGCCGCCGCCTGGATCAGGTTGGCGATCAGGATCAGGGCGAAGGCCAGCAGCAGCGTCATCATGCCGACGACGGCTGCGCCGGCATAGTCGAACTGTTCGAGTCGGATCACGATCAGCAGCGGCGCGATCTCGGACACCATCGGTACGTTTCCGGCGATGAAGATCACCGAGCCGTATTCGCCGACCGCCCGAGCGAAGGCGAGGACGAAGCCGGTCAACAGCGCTGGAACCAAGGGCGGCAGCACAACGCGGGTAATCGTGCGCCAGCGACTGGCGCCGAGCAGGGCCGCGGCCTCCTCGATATCGGCGCTCGTCTCCTCCAGCACGGGTTGGATGGTGCGCACGACGAAAGGCAGGCCGACGAAGATCAGCGCCACCATCACGCCGAGCGGCGTATAGGCGATCTTGAGGCCGAGCGGTGCGACAAGCCCGCCGATCCAGCCGTTCGGCGCATAGATCGCCGCCAGCGCGATGCCGGCGACGGCGGTCGGCAAAGCGAAGGGCAGGTCCACCGCCGCATCGAGCAGGCGCCGGCCGGGAAACTCGTAGCGCACGAGAATCCACGCCAGCAGCAGTCCGAAGACGCTGTTGACGACCGCTGCCAGCAGCGCGCCGAGGAATGACAGTCGCAGCGCCGCCAGAGTGCGCGGCGAGGTCGCGACGGCCCAGATGTCGGCCGGCCCCGCCGACAGCGCCTTGAGGAACAGCGCGGCGAGCGGGATCAGCACGATCAGCGACAGCGCCGTCAGCGTGACGCCGAGCGCGAGGCCGAAGCCCGGCAGCACGCTCGGCTGGCGCCATCCTCGGACGGGGGCGGTCGCAGTGCTCATACGAACCTCAGCGGGCCGGCTTGTAGAGCTGGTCGAAGGTACCGCCATCGCCGAAATGCTCCGGCTGAGCCTTGGCCCAGCCGCCGAAGGCGCCGTCGATGGTGACGAGGTCGAGCTTCGGGAACAGAGCGAGGTCCTTCGGGTCTGCAGCTTCCGGCTTGCGCGGACGATAATGGTTCTTGGCGATGATCGCCTGCCCCTTCGGCGTGTAGAGGAACTCGAGATAGGCTTGCGCCTGCTCGCGGGTCTTCTTGGCATCGACATTGGCATCGATAAGCGCGACCGGCGGCTCGGCCAGGATCGAGAGGCTCGGCACCACAATCTCGAACTTGTCGGCGCCGAATTCATCGAGCGCGAGGAAAGCCTCGTTCTCCCAGGCCAGAAGCACGTCGCCGATGCCCCGCTGGGTGAAGGTTGTGGTGGCGCCGCGCGCGCCGGTGTCGAGCACCGGGACGTTGGCGAGCAGCTTGCCGATATAGTCGCGGGTCTTGGCTTCGTCGTTGCCGTAAGCCTTCTGCGCAAAGGCCCAGGCGGCGAGGTAGTTCCAGCGCGCTCCGCCCGAGGTCTTGGGGTTGGGCGTGATGATCTGGACGTCCGGCTTCACCAGATCGCCCCAGTCCTTGATCACCTTGGGGTTGCCCTTGCGGACGAGGAAGACGATCGTCGAGGTGTAGGGCGAGGCATTGTCCGGCAGTCGCTTCTGCCAGTCCAGCGGCAGCTTCTTCGAGCGCTGGGCGATGGCGTCGATATCGCCCGCCAGCGCCAGCGTCACGACATCGGCGTTAAGCCCATCGATGACGGTGCGGGCCTGCGCGCCGGAGCCGCCATGGGACTGGCGGATGGTGGTGATCTTCTTGTCCGGATGGGCGGCGTTCCACTCGGCGATGAAGGCCGTGTTGATGGCGCGATAAAGCTCTCGGGTCGGGTCGTAGGAGACGTTGAGCAGCTCCTGCGCCCGGACCGAGGCGACGACGCCGAAGCACAACGCGAAGGCTGCGAAGCAGAGACCCATCTGAAGCAGGCGGTGGAAGGGGCGCTTTGTCATGATCGCTCCGATTTTTTAAAGAACGATATGTTCTTTATGTAGAACGAAACTAGGCGAAGACGCGCGAGGTGCATAGCCCCTGCAACCAGCAGCCCTTTCCAAAGTTCGGGCCGGCCGGAGAAGGATTTCGCCTCCGCCTTCGCCTCTTTTCTAACAGCGGCTAGATGCCGGCGCCCTGAGTATTCTCGCTCGTGGCGATCGTCCGGGCCCGCAGGCGCCGCCACAGCCCGGCCATCCCGAGTTTGGACAGCAAGATCACGACCGGACGCAATACGAGGTCGCTCAAGCCGATCCCGACCGCCAGTAGCAGTGAGGCCGTCAGCCCATACAGCGCGACAGCCAGCGCGAGGCTGCTCGCGACATGCGCCGAAATCTGGCCGAAGCGCAGCGCGCGCGCAAGCGAATCCGACGGGCCGATCCAGCGCTGAAGATGCGAACGCCAGCCGGGCGCGGCCGTTTTCAGCCGGTCTGGGACATCGCTCTCGCTGACGAAACCGAACGCCACCGTCTCATGCGTGACCCGGTCGATCAGGATGAACCCGCCCAGTTCGGGACTGCGCGCGAAGGGCAGCGCCGGAACCGGCCGGTCCAGCAGGAGCGTGACGACGCCGATGTCGTTGGGACCAAGACCCGTGGTCGCGACCGGCTTCAACGTCTGGATGTCGACGGCGTGGTGCAGTTCCCCGATCGCAGCCTCCGCCGTGGTCGAGGCCAGCTTGAGGAGGTAGCGGTTCTCGGCCGCAAGCGGCGTCTCGGCGGTCCACAGCAACTTGGCGCGCAAACTGGCGCGCAGCAGCGGCCGATTCTTGTCGGCAACGAGCGTATCGCCGCGCGAGATGTCGATGGCGTCGGCCAGCGTCACCGTTACGGGCTGGCCGCTGCCGGCGCGCGCGATGTCGCCACCGGGCCCGATGATCCGCGTGACCGTGCTGACACGCCCGGAAGGCAACGCCGCGACCTGATCCCCCACCGCGATCGTCCCGCGCGCCAATGTCCCGACATAGCCCCGGAAATCGGCGCTGGGGCGATTGACCCATTGAATGGGCAGAATGGCGCCGCCATCAGCCTGCCGCCGGCCGGCGTCCACCTCTTCCAAATAGGGCAGGAGTGCCGGGCCGCGATACCAGGGCATGTTCGCGGAGGTGCCGAGGATATTGTCGCCATCTCGTGCCGAGATCGGGATCGCCGTCACCTGCGAGAGGTCCAGCGTCTGCGCGATGGCCGCGTAGTCGTCGGTGATCGCCTTGAATACAGCCTCGTCATAGCCGACGAGATCCATCTTGTTGACGGCGAGCACGACGGTCTTCACCCCGACCAACGAGACGATGGTCGAGTGCCGGCGGGTCTGCGGCAGCAGTCCGAGGCGCGCATCGACCAGAATGACGGCGAGATCGGCGGTCGAGGCGCCTGTCGCCATGTTGCGCGTATACTGCTCATGGCCAGGCGTATCGGCGACGACGAAGGCACGGCGCGGCGTCGCGAAATAGCGATACGCGACGTCGATGGTTATGCCCTGCTCGCGCTCGGCCGAGAGGCCGTCGACCAGCAGCGCGAAATCGAGTTCCGGGCCTTGCGTGCCGAAACGGCGGGAATCGGTTGCCAGCGTGTCCATCTGGTCGTCGAGCACTGCGCCAGCTTCATAGAGAAGCCGGCCGATCAGCGTGGATTTGCCGTCATCGACGGAGCCGCAGGTGAAGAAGCGCAGAGCCGGCTTACGACCTTGCTGGTGGTCGTTCGCGGCGCCTTCATTCGTGGACGGTGCCGGTTGGGCGAGCTTGCGGGCCGGGGCGCCCATCAGAAATATCCTTCCTGCTTCTTTTGCTCCATCGAGCCGGCGCCGTCATGGTCGATGATCCGGCCTTGCCGCTCGGAGGTGCTGGAGGCACGCATTTCGGCGATAATGTCGGGCAGCGTTGCCGCCTCGCTCTCGACCGCACCCGTCAACGGGTAGCAGCCGAGCGTCCTGAACCTGACCGAGCGGGTCTCGACGACCTCGTCGGGCAGGAGAGGCAGGCGCTCGTCGTCGCGCATGATCCAGGTGCCGCCCCGGCGCACGACCGGGCGCGGCGCGGCGAAATAGAGCGGTACGACCGGGATGTTCTCCAGCGCGACGTAGTCCCAGACATCCTGCTCGGTCCAGTTGGAGAGCGGAAACACGCGGAAGCTCTCGCCCTGCCGCTTCAGCGTGTTGAACAGACGCCAGGGTTCCGGCCGCTGGTTCTTCGGATCCCAGCGATGGCCGGCCGAACGCAGTGAGAAGATGCGCTCCTTGGCGCGGCTCTTCTCTTCGTCACGCCTCGCGCCGCCGAAGGCCGCGTCGAAGCCGTGCTTGTCCAGCGCCTGCTTGAGGCCTTGCGTCTTCATCACGTCGGTGTGAATGCGCGAGCCGGAATCGATCGGGTTGATTCCAGCGCGAACCCCGTCCTGGTTGATGTGGACGATGAGGTCGAGGTTCAGCCGCCGCGCGGTCTCGTCGCGGAAGGCGATCATGTCGCGGAACTTCCAGGTCGTATCGACATGCAGCAGCGGGAAGGGTAGGCGGCCCGGCGCGAAGGCCTTCATCGCCAGATGCAACAGCACCGCCGAATCCTTGCCGATCGAATAGAGCAGCACTGGCTTCTCGCAAGTGGCGACGACCTCGCGAAAGATGAAGATCGCCTCGGCTTCGAGGCGTTGCAGATGGCCCATCTCGATCATGCCGGAACTCCTGCCTTCTGCCGCGTCAGGCGCCCGTCCGGGCCGACATGCAGGCCACACTCCTTCGCGGCCTCGTCTTCCCACCACCAACGCCCGGCGCGCTCGGGCTCGCCGGGCGCGATCGCCCGCGTGCAGGGTGCGCAGCCGATCGAGAGAAAGCCGCGCGCATGCAACGCCGAGATCGGAACATCGCGAGCGGCGGCGAAGGCGACCAGCTCCTCGCGGCTCCAGTCATGCAGCGGGTTGAACTTGGTCAGGCCGCGCTGCTCGTCGGGCTCCGTCAGCCGGATGCCCCCGCGCGCTTGCGACTGGTCGGCCCTCAGGCCTGTGATCCAGAGATCGGCGCCTGTTAGCGCGCGTTCCAGTGGTTCCAGCTTGCGAAAGCCGCAGCAGGTCTTGCGCAGTTCGATCGCGTTGCGGAAGCCGTTGACGCCGTGGCGGGAGACGAAATCCTCCACCGCCGGACCTCGCGGCGCAAAACCGTGAACGACGATGCCGTAGCGTTCCTCGGTTTTCTGCCAGAGCTCGTAGGTTTCAGGAAAGAGCCGGCCGGTATCCAGCGTGGCGAAGCGGACGGCCTGGCTCAGGCCGGCATCGTGCAGAAGCTGGGTCAGAACCTGATCTTCGAGCCCGAAGCTCGTTGTGAACACGGCATGATGCTCGATGACGCGGGACAAGATGTGCTGCATCGACTGTGCGCGATCGACCGCAGCAGCCTTCGTCTCAAATTCAGGCATAAAATTGCTTCTGCGTCAGGTGAACCCATTCACTCTGACATTACAGAACAAGCCGGCTCTGTTCTTGCTCTTGTTGGCAGGAGAGGAAGCAAGTCCTTCTCGGCTGCGGTTGCGCGCAAACGTTTTTTTCTCTGCGTCGCGCTGTGCGTTGCTGGGAAGCTTCAGCCGGCGAACCGCTTCCAGGCATGCTCGCGAGCGGACGCGACGGCGCATTCGATGAAGCGGATGCCCCGCGCGCCGTCTGCCAGCCTTGGATAGTCGGCATCGAGCGGGTCCGCGGCGTGGCCGTCGCGTTTCGCGCGGATGTCGGCGAAGACACCGCGATAGACGTTGGCGAAGGCTTCTATGAATGCCTCGGGATGGCCCGCCGGTAGCCTGACGGCGCGCCGCGCCGCTTCGCCGAGCCAGGGCGAGCCGCGTGTCAGGATTTCAGCCGGGCCGTCGTTTCGGTAATGCAGGAGGCTGTTGGGCTCTTCCTGCCGCCATTCCAGCGTGCCGCGCTCGCCCGAGACGCGCAAACGCAGGTCGTTCTCCTTGCCGGCGTTGATCTGCGAGGCGATCAAAACGCCGCGCGCGCCACCCTGGAAGCGGAGCAGGATGCTGGCGTCGTCGTCGAGCGCGCGGCCCGGCACCATCCGGCCGAGATCGGCCACCAGCTCCTCGACGCTAAGGCCGGTCACGGTCGAGACGAGGTTTTCCGCATGCGAGCCGATATCGCCGAGCGCACCTGCGATGCCGCTGCGGGCGGGGTCTGTCCGCCAGCCGGCCTGCTTGTTGCCGGTCGCCTCCAGAGCCGTTGCGAGCCAACCCTGATTGTACTCGACGACGACCTTGCGGATGCTGCCGAGTACGCCCGAGCGCATCATCTCGCGGGCCTGCCGCACCATCGGATAGCCGGTGTAATTGTAGGTGACGCCGAAGATGCTGCCGCTGGCTGCGACCGTGGCCTCAAGGTCCTCGGCCTGCGCGCCGGTATGGACCAGCGGCTTGTCGCAGACGACGTTGAAACCAGCGGCCGCGAAGGCTTGCGCGATCGGGAAATGGCTGTCGGTCGGCGTCACGATGACGACTGCATCGACGCGTTCGCCGGGCGCTCGCCTCAGCTCCGCTTCGAGCAAGGCCTGCCAGCTGCCATGGTTATGCTCGTCGGCGAGGCCAAGCGCGCGACCGGATGCGATCGCCTTTTCAGGGGTGGCCGAAAACGCACCGGCCGCGAGTTCCGCCAGCCCGTCGAGCGCAATGGCGTGGCGATGCACGGCGCCGATGAAGGCGCCCTGGCCGCCGCCGACCATGGCGTATCGCAGTTTGCGCGGAACTTCGTCGGTCATCGGCTGGTCCGTTTCGGAGAAGATGTCGACAGCCGTCATTGCGAGGAGGCGTGAGCCGACGAAGCAATCCAGGAAACGTAGCGCGCTACGATGCTGGATTGCTTCGCTTCGCTCGCAATGACGAGCGGCTGCTGGGAATACGCCTCAGAACGGCGAGTCGGCGTAGTAGAAGTCCTTGGCGTTCGCCTTGTCGATCAGCACCGAGGGGATGATCGTGGTCGCCGGCAGCTTCTCGCCCTTGAGCCGGGCTTCGGCGGTGAGCTTGATCGCGTCGTAGATGAATTTCGGCGAATAGCTGACATTGGCCTGGATGCGCGGGTCCTTGCCGTCGACGATGGTCTTGACCATGTCCTTGGCGCCAGCGCCGCCGAAGATCACCTTGATGTCCTTGCGGCCGGCCTGGTCGATGGCGCGGATCGCGCCGAAGGCCATGTCGTCATCGGCGGCCCAGATCGCGTCGATCTCCTTGAAGCGGGTAAGGAAATCCTGCGTGACCTTGTAGGCGTCGTCGCGGTTCCAGTTGGCGTATTTGGCGTCGAGCAGTTTCATCTCCGGATGGGCCTTAAGCACGGCGGCGAAGGAATCCATGCGCTCATTGTCGAGCGTGGTCGGGATGCCGCGCAGCGCGACGACATTGCCTTTGCCGTTCAGCGTCTTGACGATGTACTCGGCCGGGATCTTGCCGAAGGCGGTGTTGTCGCCGGCGACATAAGCGTCCTGCGCCGTGGTGTCGGTCAGGCCGCGATCGACCACCGTCACATAGGCTCCCTTGGCCTTCACATCCGCGACCGGACGGGTGAGCGCGGCGGATTCGAAGGGGAAGACGACGAGCGCGTTGATCTTGCTGACGGTGCTCATGTCCTGGAGCTGGTTCGCCTGCTCGGTGGCGTTGGCAGCCGTGCGGATGGTGATCTTGAGGTCCTTGTGCTGGGCTTCGAGATCCTTCTTGGCGCGGTTCGCCCAGTAGTTGATGCCGCCCATGAAGCTGTGTGTCGCGGCGGGAATCGAGACGCCGAGATTGACGGGTTCGGCCGCCGCGCTGCCGGCCGCGAAGGCGACGCCGGCGGCGGTGGCGGCAAGCAGGATGGTACGTCGGGTCTGCGTGAACATGGTCTTCTCTCCCTATCTGGCTCGCCTTTAGCGGCGGCCTTTCTGCAAAAATGCGACGGTGATGATGACGAAGCCCTGCACGGCGGCGTTGAGATAGACGCTGATCAGGCTCGTCAGATTGAGGATGTTGCTGATCACGGAGAGCAGGATCGCGCCGACGACCGTGCCGATGATCGTGCCATGGCCGCCCTTGAGCGCCGCGCCACCAACGATAACCGCGGCGATCGCCTCAAGCTCCCAGAGCAGGCCGGTGGTCGGGGAGGCAGAGCCGAGGCGCGGCACGTAGAATAGCGTCGCGATGCCGACGCAGATGCCCAGCAGCATATAGGTGAGGATCTTGACCCGATCGACGTCGACCGCCGCATAGCGCGCGACCGTCTCGTTGGAGCCGATCGCCTGGACATGCCGGCCGAAGGCCGTCTTGTTGAGAATGACGGCGCCGATAATCGCGACGACGAGAAAGGCGATGACCGGCAGCGGCACACCGAGCAGGCTGCCGTAATAGACCGGGGCGTAAAGGTCGGAGAGGTTGTTCTCCAGCGTCAGCGCGCCGCCATCGGCGAAATAGGTGAGGTAGGCCCGGTAGATGCCGAGCGTGCCCAGTGTCACGATGAAGGGCTCGATGCGCCCCTTCGCGATGAGCAGGCCATGCGCCAGGCCGAAGGCTGCGCCTAGCACGACCGCCAGCACCGTGCCGGCAATCACCGCCAGCAGCGGCGAGCCGAAGGCGCCAGCGGCCCAGTTGATGAACATGATCACGCAGCCGGCAATCAGCGCCGCCATCGAGCCGACCGAAAGATCGATGCCGCCGAGAATGATGACGAAGCACATCCCGACCGCGATGATGCCGATGAAGGCCGTGCGGGTCAGGACGTTCAGCGCATTGTCGAGGGTGGCGAAATCGCTGTTGAGGCCGGCTCCCACGGCGCAGAGCACGATCAGGCCGATCACCGGCCCCAGGCTGGCGAAACGCTCGGCGAAGGAGGGCCCGGCGGCGGCGCGATGCTGCGCAGCCACCACCTTGTCCTGAGTTTGCGTGCCATCGTGGCCGGGGCCGGGTCGGGTCTCAGGCTGCGACATGGCGCGTCCCCGTGGCATGAGCGATCATCGTCTCTTCCGTCATCTCGGCGCCCTCGACGGTGGCGACCAGCCGGCCGCCGCGCATCACCGCGACGCGGTGGGCAAGGCCGATCAGCTCGATCAGCTCCGAGGAGATCACCACGACGGCGAGGCCCTTGCGGGCGAGTTCGGCGATCAGGAAATAGATCTCGCGCTTGGCCCCGACATCGACGCCGCGCGTCGGCTCGTCCAGCACCAGCACGCGCGGCTCGGGATGCAGCACCTTGGCGAGCGCCAGCTTCTGCTGGTTGCCGCCGGACAGCGCGGCGGCTTTTACCGAAAGCGAGCCGGTGCGGATGCCGAAGGCCTCGACGGCGCGGACCAGCGCGCTGCGCTCCGCAGCATGGTCGAGCAGCGGCGTCGCGTAACGCTCCAGCGCCATCAGCGTCAGGTTAGGCGCCAGCTGAAAATCGACATGCAGGCCCTTGCCCTTGCGGTCCTCGCTCAGATAGCTGAGCCCGTGTTTCGTGGCCTCGCCGAGCGAGCGCAACGTGACGGGGCGGCTTGACAAGGCGACCTCACCCGTGCCGGGACGCAGACCGAGAATGCCTTCGAAAAGCTCGGTTCGGCCAGCGCCGACCAGACCGGCAAATCCGAGGATCTCGCCCGGCCGCACGGCGAATGAAACGTCTCGCGCCCAGCCCGGCACGTTGAAATGTTCGACGGCGAGCGCCGGCATGGTGCCTTTCTCGAAGGCCTGTTTCGGCGGGAAGAGATCGGTGATTTCCCGGCCGACCATCATCGTCGCCATGGCGTGGCGGGTGAGGGACGAGGTCGCTGCCCTGCCGACGAGCGCGCCGTCGCGCATCACCACGACTTCGTCGGTTATGCGCTCGACCTCGTCGAGCTTGTGCGAGATGTAGACGATGGTGACGCCGTCCGCCCGGAGCCGCTCGATCAGGCCGAAAAGCCTGGCGACCTCGGAGGGCGTCAAGGTTGCGGTCGGCTCGTCCATGATGAGCAGCCGCGCCTTGCGGGAGATCGCCTTGGCGATTTCGACGAGTTGCTTCTCCGCGACGATGAGCTGGCGCACCGCCGTTTCAGGCCTCCGGTCAAGCCCGACCTGGCTCAGCGCGGCGGCCGCCTCGCGCCGCATGGCCTCCTCATCGAGGAATGGGCCGTTGCGCCGTTCGTGACCGAGGAAGATGTTGCCCGCTATCGTCAAATCCTCGGCCAGATTGAATTCCTGGTGGATCAGGACGATGCCGTGGGCCTCCGCATCGCGCGAGCCTGAGAAGGCAACCGGCTCGCCGCCGATCAGGACGCGTCCCGCGGTCGGGCTTTCATAGCCGGCGAGGATCTTCATCAGCGTCGATTTGCCGGCGCCGTTTTCGCCGAGCAGGCCGTAGACCTTGCCGGGTTCGAGGGCAAACGAGACGCCGTGCAGCACCTCGACCGGGCCGAAGCGCTTGACGATGCCGTCGAAGGCGACGGAGAGGCCGGGCGTTCTAGGTTCGGGCGTGCTCATGCCGGGCTCCCGCTGCGCAGCGCCTCGCGCATCGCCAGGACGCCGGCACCGATCAGACCGGTTTCCGAGCCTAGCGGCGCGGACGTGATTTCGAGGTGACGCGTCGAGAGCGCGAGCGAACGCTGGTTCACGCTTTGCCGGATGGCGGCGAGGAAGAGCGGGCCGATCGCGGAGACGCCGCCGCCGATGAAGATGTGCGAGGGGTTGTAGAAATTGACCAGCGCCGCCAGCACCTGCCCGATCAGGCGGCCAGAGCGGCGCACGATCGCGTCGGCCTCGGCATCGCCTTCGCGGCAGGCCGCGCCGATATCGACCGCGCTCAAGCTGCCCTGGCGTGCCAGCATCTCCGCCAGCATCGCGCTTCGTCCGCTTTCGGCCGCTTCCATGCCCATCGCGACGATCGCGGGCGCGGCCGCCATCGCCTCGACGCAGCCGCGATTGCCGCAGCGGCAGAGCGGGCCCTCGGGATCGACGCAGATATGGCCGATGTCGCCGGCCGAGCCGCTGGCGCCGCGATAGAGTTCGCCATGGCAGACGATGCCGCAGCCGATACCGGTGCCGATCTTGATGACGAGGAAGTTCTCGATCTGCCGCCGCTGGCGCCAGAGCACGCCGAGCGCCATCAAATTCACGTCGTTGTCGACGAAGACAGGCGCGTCGAGAATCTCGCGCAGATCGTCGCGGATGGCGTAGCTGTCCCATCCCGGCATCAGCGGCGGATTGACGAGCTGGCCGGCGGTGAAGTTGACCGGGCCGGGCACGCCGATGCCGACGGCCAGCACGGTGTCGCGCGCGATGCCGTTTTGCGCCAGCATCGCCGGCAACAAGGCGCGCAGTCGCGCCATGATCGGGCCGGGGCCGGCCTGCACATCGGCGTCCTGCGAATGGCGGGCGATCACGCCGAGATCGGGCCGCAGCAGCGCGACATCGAGGCTGGTCGCGCCGATATCGATGCCGATCAGCACGCCGAGGCGGCCATGAACTCGCAGGGTCTCGGGCCTGCGACCGCCTGTCGAATGCTGGACCCCCGCCTCGTCGAGCAGGCCCTGATCGAGGAGCCCGGCGGCAAGTGCATTGGTTTTGCTGCGGGAGAACTGAAGCTCGTCCGCCAGCGCGTGGCGCGCCGTGCCGCCGGCCCAGAACGTGGCCTCGAGCACAGCGAGCTCGTCGGGGCTCAGAACCTGCCAGGGCGGTGCGATGAAGGCCTCCCGCGTTTCCTCGGTCGACCTTGTGGCGGTCGTTATCGAGAGGCTAGTCCCGGTTACTTGCCGCTCTCAAGACCGAACTTCAGCCAAAATCAGGCAAAAGTCAGCAGGAAGTTACGCTGGGATCGTGCGGCCACGGTCTGGACCATCTGACAACCCCGCGCCATCCTGCGGCCCAAGGAGACGAAGATGGCGAAGACGATGCAAGGACCGGCGATCTTTTTGGCGCAATTCGCGGGTGATACGGCGCCTTTCGATAGCTGGCCCGCGATCACGCGGTGGGCGGCCGAGCTTGGTTATCGCGGCGTGCAGTTGCCATCGGGCGATGCCAGACTGTTCGATCTTGAACAGGCGGCGGCCTCGCAGGATTACTGCGACGAGATCGCCGGAATCGCGCGCGAGAATGGCGTCGCGATCACCGAGCTTTCGACGCATGTCCAGGGCCAGCTCGTCGCGGTGCATCCCGCTTATGACGCGGCTTTCGACGTGTTCGCTCCCGTAGCGCTGCGGGGCAAACCGGCGGCGCGGCAGGAATGGGCGGTCGGGCAGATGAAGCTTGCGGCAAAGGCCTCGCGCCGGCTGGGCCTTGCAGGCTCGGTCAGCTTCACCGGCGCGCTGGCCTGGCCGTTCCTCTATCCCTGGCCGCAGCGGCCGCCCGGCCTGGTGGACGAAGCCTTCGACGAGCTGGCGAGGCGCTGGCAGCCGGTCCTCGACGTCTATGAGGACAACGGTGTCGATGTCGGCTTCGAGATCCATCCCGGGGAAGATGTGTTCGACGGGGCGACGTTCGAGCTGTTCCTCGACAAGCTGGGCGGCCATCGGCGTTGCCGGATCAATTACGACCCCTCGCATTTCCTGCTGCAGCAGCTCGATTATCTCGCCTTCATCGACATCTACCACGAACGCATCAGCGCCTTTCACGTCAAGGACGCGGAGTTTCGACCCAATGGACGGCAGGGCGTCTATTCCGGCTTCGCGCCGTGGGTGGAGCGGGCCGGGCGCTTTCGCTCGCTCGGAGATGGGCAGGTCGATTTCAAGGCGATCTTCTCGAAGCTCGCTCAATATGATTTCGACGGCTGGGCGGTGTTGGAATGGGAATGCGCACTCAAGCATCCGGACGACGGCGCGCGCGAGGGCGCCCGCTTCATTGCCGACCACATCATCCGCGTTACCGAGACGGCGTTCGATGATTTCGCGGGCGGCGGCGAGACGGGGCTGGCGCGCCGGATGCTGGGGCTGACCTAAGGCGTCAGGCCAGCGGCACGGCATAGGCGCGGAAGACCGCCCCGTAGAAACAGCCGGATGCGGCGAGCACGAAGAGGTGCCAGATCGCATTCTGGAATGGCAGGCTTTCCCAGATGTGGAAGATCACGCCGACCGAATAGAGCACGCCGCCTGCCAGCATCAGCCAGAGCGCGGTCGGGGGCAGGGTGGCGATGCTCTCCCACAGGATCACGCCACTCCAGCCGAGCGCGAGATAAAGCAGGATCGAAAGCCGGTCGAACCGGCCGGGCAGCGCGACCTTGAGCGCGACGCCTGCGATCGAAACCAGCCAGACGATGGCGAGCAACCACTGCGCCGTCGCGCTCTCGCCCAGCTTCATCAGGAAAGGCGTGTAGGTGCCCGCGATAAGAATGTAGATCGCCGAATGGTCGAAGCGGCGGATCAGCCATTTCCTCGGCGAGACCGGCCACATATTGTAGACGGCCGAGATGATCAGCACCGCAAGCAGGGCGGCGCTGTAGATCGAAATCGTTACGAGATCAGCCACGGAGGCCGATCCGACGAGATGTGCGATCAACACGGCCACGCCGCTCAAGCCGAGGGCGATGCCGAGCACATGCACAACGCCATCGGCCCACAGCTCGGCCTTGTTGAAGGTGAAGCGTCCGACGGCGGGAATATTCACACTCAGCCTTTCGATGATCGAGCGAATCGAGATGACGCCTTGTGCCGATAGGATCGGGCAAATTTAAGCCGCTTCGGTGGTGACGGAGCAACGGCGAAAAGCGTGGCGGGACCTTCGAACGTACAGTGCCGTACACAGACCGGGCCCGCGAGCGACGGGACGGTGCCAGCTGGAACCACTGCATCGCTGTCCGGTTCGACGAGTCTTCTCATTCTCAGGAGGCCTCCATGGCAGAACCCAAGACGCTCGATGATCTGTTCCTCGATACCCTCAAGGACATCTACTACGCCGAAAAGCAGATTTTGAAGACGCTGCCGAAGATGGCGAAGGCTGCTAGCTCGCCGGAGCTGAAGCAGGCGTTCCTGACGCATCGCGACGAGACGGAGACACATGTCGAGCGTCTCAGCGAGGTCTTCGACGTGATCGGCAAGGCGCCCCGCGGCAAGACCTGCGACGCCATCCTCGGCATCATCGAGGAAGGCAAGAGCATCATGGAGGAGTTCGAGGGCAGCCCCGCGCTCGACGCCGGCCTGGTTGCCGCTGGGCAGGCGGTCGAGCACTACGAGATGGCGCGCTACGGCACGCTGAAAGCCTGGGCGCAGGAGCTCGGCCACAAGGACGCAGTCAAGCTGCTCGACCAGACGCTGGCGGAAGAAAAGAAGACCGACCAGCTGCTGAGCCAGATCGGCACCGGCTCGGGCGGCAAGAAGGCTGCTTGAACTAGCATTAAATTATAATAGGTAAGCCGCTTGCAGTTGCCGATTCGAATAATCATCGCGGCAAATTCAAAAAATTTGCCGCGATGATTATCTATTATTCAAGTTAATCTTCGTCGTCATAGTCTAAAATTGTGATATCATTTCGTTCAAAAAGCTCATCAATTTTAGATTGACCATATTTTTCAACTAAAGAATCTGTTGATATTTGATCTATGCCAGTCCAATCAAAATCAGTAGACAAGTATTTTTCGATGTCAGCGTACATCATGGCGTGTCTGATAAATGATAAGTAATTATTTTTTAAACGATATTTATTTAAATTTTTGATTAAATTGTTGTCGATAATTTTTTCAAAGTCAGATATTTTGTTTATACCGAATTGTCGGATTTCTTTGATTATATTTTGACTTATTTCGCAATCGTGCACTTCTCCGACATTTTTTATTGATCCAATAAATTTTTTAAGTGTCTTAGAGCTGACTTCAGATTCTAATATTTCATCTGACGATTTTTCTTCTATTTTTGTATTATAATCGTCGATTTCCTTTGAGATATTATCGAATCCTTGGTCGATAACCTCTAGCATTCCCGCGTATAGGTTTGGACGGCGCTCAAGGGTTGCGGGGAGCCCAGCACGAAATTTAAACGACCTGTCATGGGCCATTTCCGCCCATGCGTGCTGTAGAACTGTCCGAATCTGTATCTCAAACTTTAAATCGCATATGTCTTTGTATTCCCGCAGTACGGAGCGGGCCTTACCTAGCGTGCAGATATAATGAACAGAGCGATAGCCGATTTTGTCAAGACCAAGTATAGCTGATCGATCGCGACTGTTGCTCAAATCTATCTCGAAAAATCCTTTAATTATTTTTTCAATTTTTTGTATTTCACTTTCTAGAAAGCAGATTATCCTGATTCCACTAATATCAGTTATCTGTTTTTCATAATCAGTATAGCTTTTCCGATCAATCTTTTCGATTATAGATTTTTGGTTTTTTATTCTGTGAGCGATACTAAGATATTCTATCTTATGCGCTTTGAGTTCAGCTTCAAGCAGATTGCAGGCGGTCGGCGCTAATCGGCTGTGGCCGATTAGCGCTTCTGCTGCCCATTTTTCCCGGTCAGAGGTCATGGGACTTTAGTACCTGTGCGAACACCCGTAGTTTGTCGGCTGAGCGTCAGCTAAGCCGTTGGCATCGTTGACGCCGGAATTTCGGTGTTTCAGCCAGTATGTCGGCGGCAACCCCCAAAGTTTGTCGGCGCGGGGTTAGGCCACTAAACGGGCTTGTTCCGAGCCGGAGCGGGGGCTGTCCTGCTCAAATCGGAAGCCTGTGATCGTCTCTTTCGTCCCAGTGGCCTAAGCTTGGCCCAAGGGGAGAGCCATGCCGAACCCGCTCGACGAGATCACGCCGTTCCCGGCGACCGACGCGAACAGCGACACGATGCTTCGCGAGTGCACCGCCGACGCCAAGGCGCTGCACAAGCTATTCGACCTGCCGCCCGTCGTGCGCAATCTTGAAACAGAGTTCGCGCTGACCATGACGGGGCGCGCCGACCGGCTCTTCGAGCTTTCGGACAAGACGCTATGGCACGTCGAGTGGCAGAGCAGTCGCGATCCGGACATGTTCAAGCGTATGATCAACTACTGGGCGTTGGTCCGCAACAAGGTCGATCCCGAGGCTCGCATCCGTCAGCATGTGGTGACGATCGGACGGGCCCCGGCAAACTGGGTCATCGAGGATTGGATCGGGGACACCAAGGTTCGGATACCGGTAATCGACTTTCGGCGGTTGGACGTCGGGCCCCTGTTCGCGGAGGGCAACGCATCTGATATGATGATCGGCATCCTCGGCAAGGACGGAGCTTCGCCGGAGAACCTGACCAAGGTCGTCGCGACGATCCGGCAAGCGAGCAAGGACGACCGCGATCGATTGATTTCCATGCTCGGACGCATGATCGAGTTGAGAGGCGAACCCGTCACGTTACCATCTGGGGTACAGGCTATGATCGAAGCTATGGACATCGACTACGAGCGGAACCCGGTCTTCCGGAAGTCCTACGAGGTCGGCCGCATGGCCGAGAAGCGCGACAATGCTCTCCGGATGCTCCGGATCATCCACCCGAGCAAGCAGGCCGAGCATGCGCGTCTCATAGGCGGTCTCCCCGATTCGAAGGTCCAGGAGTTGGTGGACGTGGCGACGGCGCTCCTCACCGAGCGCAACGAGCGCGACCAGAGCAGGCTCGACGAGATCCTGTCGACCGGACCCAGGTGATCGACCGGCTCCGCGAGCTTAAGCGCGTCCTTTGCGCTTGCCCTGCCCCTGCTTCCCTGAAGTCGGCTTCCTGGTCCGCCCCGGTTTGGACGTGACGCCTTGGCCCGTGGCCTTCGACGGGGGAGCCCATTCGATGGCGGCTCACTACCCGGCCGACCTTTCCAACGCCGCCCAACCTCCTCAGCGATCGTGTCTGCCGCCAGAGCGACTAGCGCTTTGGCCACGGGATCGACGTCGCCAGGAAGGGCAACCTCCAAGAGCGCTGACACCAGCAATTTCATGAGCTTCGACATCTCGACGTTCCTCGGTTCGAATCCGTCCGGGAATCCTGGGCCCCTGCCCGTGGCCCCGGCCAGGGCACGGGGTCGGGCCGGGAGGAGCCTGCCTGGGAAGCGACGTTGGAGCTTGTGAACGACCCGAGGGGCCTTGAATTCTTCGAGGCCTAAGCGGATGGGAGAAACGCGGAGAACGCAGCCTCGGCGCCCCGGTGGGCGAACGGCTAGTCCCGTAGGGCCTCGACCTGCTCGCGGAGATAGAGCGTCACGCCGCAAGCGTGCGGATCGCACACGGGAAGGACGCTGGCCGCGGTCAACCGGCGCCTTAGGACGAGGTGGTGCAGGTCGAGATCCCGCGAGGCCTCGAAGAGCGAGACATAGGTTTCCCGGAACCTCGCCAGTTCGGCGAAGGGTACGACGCGGACCCGGCGGTGGCCGGTCGGATGCTCCTGGGAGACCGTGCCAATCAGGCCGCGCTCGATGAGCTCGTAGATCGAACGTTCCGAGACCTTCATTCGCCGCCCGGCCTCGCGCGGAGGATATCCGGCCAACTCGGGGCCTCGGACGAGACGGCGAACCTCCTCAAGGTCGACCAGCACGCCATGGAATGCGTGGGCGCCCTCCAGGCACCCGATCCAGTCGAGCTTCCGATCGAGGATGAGCCCGATAACCCGCAGGGCCGTGGTGGAAGCCTTCTTTGCAGCGACCTTGATCGGATAGGCGCCGGCGGGAACGTCCGTGACCGCATGGCCGCCACGACGGATCGCGCCGAGGAAGGCGTCGACGTCTTCCCTGGCATAGAGCGTGTACCCGACGATGCTCTCCGGCCCCTCGACCACCGGCTGGATGTGACCCGCCTTGATCAGTATCTGCGTCAGGACGCGATCGGGACCGAGGTATTGGACGAGCTCGCGAAACGTCAGGGAGGAACCCAAGCGCCTGATCAAGTCCTTGGCGGCAACGGCGTCGAACAACACGTCGTTGGCCCGATGTCGCGAATGGTCGGATGAGATGTGGCCGGTGAAGGCCAGGACCTTCCGAAGGCGCGCCGTGTGGACGCCTGTCTCCATCGTCGCCGACCATACGGAATGGACCTTGCGACCGACCAGCGGACGTCCGAACGGCTCGTATCCGGGCGTGAAGGGAACGTTCTCTACGAGATTGAGCTCGATCGCTTCTCGAAGCGGATCGTAGGCGCTGTCGTTGCATTCGTGGGCCAGCCAGTGATGGAGCAGCCCATAATACGCGCTGGCGGTCTTCCAGCCGCGTCTCTCGCCGGTACGGGAAGCCCGCAGGAGCGTGAGGTAGCGCTGGACCTCGTCGGGGCCGCCGGCAACGATCTCGAACCCGCGCTGCCCGGCTCGATGCCATTCCTCGCTATCCAGGCGACGCAGGTTCGGGGCGCGTCCGGCGGCGAGGGAGGCGATCCCCAGCATCTCGCAGGTCTTTGCGGCCGCATAGAACGGAAGAGCGTCCAGTAAGCCTCCCGTCGCGGTTCGGCCTTCGAGGCGAGCGATCAGGTATGCCTCCAGCGTGGAAGGCGCTCGCGATATGGACGCGTCGACGAACTCGTCGATGCGGTCGACGTGCGGGGTGAAGAATTTGAACAGGTCGCGCTGTGACGCGCTATGCGTGGCGGGCGGTAGCTCGGTCATCGCCAGCCGGTGGACCGGGCAGGTTCTAAGATGGACGACCTTCCAGCTGCACCTGTGCCAGGCGGCGGCGCCATGGGGGAGCGGCGATGTCCGAATGTCGTCCCGGATGCAGGCCGCGCAGATGCGGCGGCCCTCACGCCTTAGCCCGGCGCGCGTGATGACCTCGCCGCGGAGCCGATACGTGGCAGCCCCGCCATCGTCCAGGCGCCACGCATCGCGCGCCAGCCTCTCGACCGGAAGCGCAACGAGTTCCGCCAGTCGAGCGAGGGCATCCGGCTTCCCGTCGAATAGGCCGGACAGGTTGATGCCCAGGTCGGTGCAGAAAGTGGTGGTGGAGAAGATACCGTTGATGCAAGCCAGCCGAGTTGCGTAGCTTGTCGGCGTCTCGCCCGGCATAAGGCGGACGATAGGATCGAGTATCATCGCTTCGATCCCGCCAGGGTCGCCGCCGCCGCCTTGTCCCGGTTTTCCTTCAGCACCAGCGTGCAGTCGATCCTCGCCCAGTCTGGCGCGACAAAGGGGTTCACGCTGTCCGCGCAGCCGGTCCTCGCGCGGTAGGCGAGCCTGAGCTGCTCCAGGCCCACGGACTTCGCCGGCGGGTTCGCCGAAATGGCTTGGCCGATCGCCTCCCGCGCGAGCTGGAGCGTCGAACCGAGCTCGTACAGGGCCGCATGGACCAGCCGCGGGACGATCGCGTGCCCGGCGTCGCCGGGAAGGGACAGCCCCGCGGCCCCCTCGACGACGTCCCTCAGGGCCGCCGTCACCATGTCGGCGTCGTCCGGCAGGCGCAGCGACCGGAGGTGGACGAACTGGCTCCTGCGTCTGACCTCGCCCTTCGAATCCGGCTTCGGCTTGCCCTTGTCGTCGGTCTCGGCCAGGCCCTCGAAGAAGGGGACGATCTCCGGAAGCCCCGACAGGACGAGGACCACGGGCCAGTCGGTCGTCACCATGAAGGTCTTGAACATCGTCCTGATCTCGTCGACCTCCTTCTCGTTGGCGTTCTTGAGCACGTTGTGGACCTCGTCGAACACCAGGACGAGCTTCCCCAGGAATTTCACGCGATCGCGGACCTTCGAGAAGATGTTCGCCACGGACCGCTCGGCCGAGATCGGATAGCCGAGGACCCTCAGGATCTCGACGCCCAGCGTCTTGGCGCTGCACGGCGAGGGGGTGGAGACAGCCACCGCCCGGCAGCCCGACGCCGGCAGGCCGTAGCCGGGGAAGGAGGGATGGGACGAGATCACCCGCGCGATCAAGGAGCTCTTCCCGGCTCCGGTCTTCCCCGTCACCACCAGCGCCCTGGTCTCGATCCTGTTGCCCGCACCCAGGGGAAGTTTGTCGTCCGCCCGGGTGCCAAGGTCGAGCGCGAGCAGCCGGAAGGCGCGCGCGACCTGCCCGTCCCGTTCGTCGGTTCTCAGGACGCGCCCGTTCACGCGCTCCATCACGCCGATATGGTCCCGGTCCTGCTGCGGCAGGGACGCCACGAAGTCCTCAAGGATGGCCCTGTCGCCATTGATCGCTTCCGTCATCGTCCATTCTCGTTTCGTGGGCCCATGCTCCAACCGGTGGCCTCGGGCGGTGCCTCGTCCGGGAGGCCCGGCACGGTATCGGTTGCGGGCACAGCCGCCAGAGGCGCGCCGACACGGATCGTGTCGGCCAGCACGTCGCCGCCATTCCCCGCCGGCGTCTCGTCGTCCCACTCAGGAAGCTCGAAGCCGAAGCCCAGGGCCTCCTTCGCCCGCGCGGGGGACTCGGGCGTGTCCAGCGCTTCGGAGATGCCGGTCTCGTCGCGCAGCTTCTGGCCGAGTGCGGCCAGATCGCGCACGGCAGCCAGGACGGTCGGTCGAGCCATCGATGCGGCATTCTTGAAACGCCTGTTCAGATCCATGGCGGTCTCGATCCAATCGCGCAGGCGAACGCCCCGCAGTTCCTTCTTGCGGCACGGCACGTCGATCCAGTCGTCGCCGATCTTGACGGAAGCCCAGCCGACGTCCTGCGGGTCGATCCGGACGGCCACCGTGGTGACGCCCCTTGAGGTGAAGTGCTCGAAGAGCTCCCGGTTCTGGTACCGCAGGCCGAGGCTCACCACGCCCGATCCGTCGAGCGTGCAGTTCTCGTCGAGGATGCCGAAGATCGCGCGCTGGACGTGCGTGTCGGGAGCCGGAAGGCGGCCGGTCGAGCCCGCGAGGCGAACCCAGGCGTTATAGGGCGTCTCGCCGCCGAGGCCGGCATGGGGACGATGATGGTAATCGTCCACGACGTAACGCACGATCGCGCGCGCGAGCACTTCGAACGGCACCGAGGCGTTGGCCTCGGCGTCATAGTCGCCCTTCTGCACGACGTTGGAGAACGTCCTGCCGGAGAAGTGACTGGTGAAGCGCTTCTCGAAGGTCGAGAACATCCTCTCTACCGTTCCACGAAGCTGTGCCATGCCCGCCAGCGGGTGCTCGTAGGTCGCGCCCATCGACGTCACCGCGCGCCGAGTTTCCGCGGAGTAGAATGCGCTGCCCCAGTCGGTCACCAGCCGGCCGATACCGGTCGACATCATCCAGGCAGACTTGGCGCCGGCGCCATCGGCGAATGCCGTCTTGTCGGAGATGATCGTCCTGATCGTCGCCACGGCCTCGGAGGCCCGCGGTCCATCGGTCATGCGCATGGCCAGGACGCAACGCGACGCGCGATCGATCGCGACGTAGAGGCAAGGACGGGCCCGCTGGATCGTCTCGCGTGCCTCAGTGCTCAGTTCCGGCCAGATGCGAGCCTTGACCAGAAGCGTCTGGAGGCCCACCGTCCACTCGTCCATCTCGATGCGCTCGCCGATGCGTGTGGCGACGGGACCGTCCTCGATGCCGGCGAACTTCTTCTGCGCGGCTTCGGGCGAGTACCGCCTGGTGTACACCCAGAAGGCGTCCAGCCCCTTGATCTCCCGATGCAGGCGACGCTTGCTCGGACAGGCCAGCGGAGGAAGTCCTTCTTGCTCGCGCTTGCTGTTTCGAGCCTTGACGTCGACATCCAAAAGGTCATGGACCTCGGCGACCGAATGCCGTTGCGCTCTCGCATACTTGCGTGCGTTCTCGACCAGCAGGTCATGGACCTCGGGGTCCAGCCGGGGAGTGCGATTGCCCGAGCGCCTGTAGCAGGTGCGAAGCCCGTAGATCTCCCAGTCGCACTCCTCCAGGATCTTCAGCCAACGCTGGACCGACCGATAGTTCGGGATCCACGCCTCCTGCGCGTCGGGCGCGACGCGCTTGTCCAGCCTCGGCTTGCGAAGCGACCCGTCGCGGTTTCGGGCAGGCGGCTTACCGGTCTTCTCCTCCTCGGCCCGGATGGCGTGCACCATATCCATGTCGTGGATCTGCGAGGCGATCAGCGCGATCGCCTCCGTCATGCCGGCGTTCGTCGCCGTGGCCTTGCCCGTCATCGACATGAGGCGGAAGCGGTTGCAGAACTCCCAGCGCAGCAGGATGCGCGGAAGCTCGCGTTTCGGGATCTCCGAGAGATGCTCGACCCCGCTCCTGTCGCGGGCCCTGGCCTGACCGGTCTTGAACCAGTCCTTGTCGTAACGATAGTCATCCGACTTCTCGATCCGCGCCATGTCGGCATGGCTGAAGATCTCGACCATGTCTGGATCGCAGGTGCGCGCGAACTCATGCGCATGCTTGTCCGTCTTGGCACAGGTATAGGCGATCTCCCCGATCCGGATGCGATCCAGCGGGCCGTAGGCGATCGGGCTGACGATGGCGACCGCGGTACTCATGGATGGGCCCCGGCGCGGACGAGGCTGTCGAGGGTGATGAAGCCCGGTTGGCAGGCGATCAGCGAGCCTTCGCCGATCGCGCGAGCGACTCCATAGAAGCCTTGTTCGTGACCAACCAGCGCGGCGGTCCTGATCAGGCTCGCGATGGTGACGGCACCATTGAGCGTTCCGATCGCGCCGGCGAGCAGGCCGTCGACCTCGGCGTCGGGAAACCGCCGCGCGGTGTGGATCAACACGGCGTTCGAGACCACCGTGGGACGCAGCTCGATGTCGGTGAGGAGCTTCACCTCCGTCGCGAATTCGGGATCCATCTGCAACGCGATGAAGTTCAGTAGTGCCTGCAAGCCGTACTTGATCGCCTTCTTCGACGGCTTCACCGCAACCGCGACGCGAACGCCGTTGTGCTTGACCACCAGGAAATCGAAGGTGTGCGAACGCTCGACACCCTCCGTGTCGAAATAGGTCACCGCCTCGGGCTGCTCATAGAGAAGGGCGCAGTCCGGATGCGCCAGCAGCACGAACGCCGCCTTGCCTTCGAGACCGCTTTCGGGCGTGATCTCCCGGAAATCCGTCGTCGTGACGATGATCGGGCGGCTGGCCACCTTCGACTTCGGCGCGGGATGACGCGACGCAGCCGAAGGCATGGGTTCGCGCCAGCGCAAGGCCGGTGCTTCCGATGCGAAGGGATGCGGGGTCGTCGTCAAGCTGCTCGGGCCCTGTCAGTGCCGGCAGCGAGAAAATCTTGCGAAGGGACTTGCGGGCGCAGCGGCCCGCATGCAAGATCATCTCGCTGATGGCGATTCAAAAATCGCTGTTGTTGGAGGAGCCGGCTGACCTGCTACGGATGGGTCGGCTCTTACGGAAATAGAGGCGTTTCGGGGTCCAGCCCGGGACGCCTCGTTCCGTTTCAGGGTGTGCCTAGTTCATCTCATCCTCCCGACGCCGCGCGCCGAATTCGCGAATTCATGTGAAGCCTGACCTGAATTCGTGTATTCGCATAGCCCCCTCCGAACGATTTTCGCGAGTCGTGTCAGAGTGTTGCGCGCGAGCCTTCTTAGATTGAATCGGAACGGCCCAGGCGACCGAAGCCACCCAGGTCCGATATCCCGCCCGACCCCTGGTCGGATCAGGGTGGTCGCGCGCTTCGGCGGATCGTCATATCGTCCCCCAGCGGCGCGCGTCCTCTCGCGCGACGTCGTCCTCCGAAAGATCGGGGAAGGCCGCGATCTGCCGCGGAGTAAAAGTCAGCCCCAATCTCTCCTCTGCCACCCACCGGATCAGCCGGGCGCGGCGCGTCAGCAGCTCGGCCCGATCGGCGTCGGGCTCGGTAAGAGCCGTCGCATAGGTCAGCATTGCGTGCGCTCTGGGATCGAGCGTCGCCATCGGCACGATCCGCGCGTCACGGGCCACGGCGACGCCCCGCCAGGCCGGCGGCTCGGCCACGGCCGTCAGGAGGTCGTAGAACCGATCCGGATCGAGACCACGATCCATCAGGTAACCGACGAGCGAGTGCATCACGTGCACTTCGATGCGCCCGCCGCGACCTCCGTCCAGGACCAGGTGGGCATCGTCGCGATCGACCAGCTCGAAGGCGCGGTCGGCGTCCTGTGTCAGCCTGATCACGGCGTCGGCCACCGCGTCGTCGATGTCGTCCTTGATCAGAATGCGCAGGCTCTCGCCCCTGAAAATGGAGGGAGGCGCCAGAAAGCCAGCGGCGAGTTCGTACGCATGGATGGCTGTGGCGCCCATGAGCCTAAGGCGATCGTCGAAGAGGCCTTCCAACCAAAGCCCGTGGACGATGCGGGCGGGCGTCGCCGGCATGCGGGCCATCTTGAAGGCCTGCGCCATCCGACCGGCCATCTCGACATCACGGTCCATGCGATCGAGTTCGCCCTGGACCTTCTCGCGCCGCGAGAAATAGTCCGCAGACACAGCCTCGGTCTCGGGTGACCGCCGGCCCTTGCTCTCGAAGCGCTTCGTTCCTGTCGTGGGGTCCTGGAAATACCGGAAGAGGTACTCATGACCGCGAGCGCGCTTCCAAGCCATGCCGCCGCGCAGCTCGTGCTGCTCGCGCAGCAACGGGGCATGAACCTGCCAAAGACCCAGCACGCGTTCGGCGTGATCTGATTGGTCCGGCTCCATCAGCAGTTCGTCAAAATCTTCGATCATGTTCATCCCTCGAATGTCATAGTAGCAATTCGGGTAGAAACATTCAAGAGGTCTCGCACTTTGCCGTGGCCGCCTTGAGACGAATGGGTTCGAGCGGCGGCTGGTGCGGCCTCCGACAAGCGGTTCTGACGAGGTCTCGTTTGACCTCGTCAGGAGTAAAGGTGCTTGAAGCGCGCGTGCTCGGCCAAGGCCGCTGGCCGATATGGCCCGCGCCCCGTCCCACACTGATCCACTTCCGGCAGGCCGAACCTTTCGCCGACCGTAGGGTGGACGGGCGCATCGGGATTGATCTTGCGCACGCGGACCGCCCATCCGAGATTGCCGGCGAACTGCCGTACCCATTTCGGGAGCTTGGCCTCGACGGTATCGCGCATGCCGGCGACCTCGCAGTGCTGGACACCGTCAGCGGCTGGGAAAAGCCTCAGTCCCGGGATGCCAGTCGCGTCACCGGGCTTGCGTTGACCTTCGACGATCAAGGGATCCGGTATCTCGGTCGCCTGCTCGATCATCCAGGCCAACGAGATGTCAGACAGCCGCGATTCTGTCTCCGGATAGCTGCCGCCCACGTCCGAATGATTTCCCGCGAACCAGAGCTGGATCAATCGTTCGGGCCCGCTTGCTTCCGCTTGCGCCGCGGGTTCCGCGCCTCCCCAGCCCACCCGATCGAAGTCGGCGCGCGTCTCGTCGATCGCGTTGGCCGAGCGGGCATAGCCCACGAACCGGCTGAGGAGCCTATCGAAGTTGGCGCCCTTCCACTCGGCACGGTGGCGGCTGACGTCTCCCTTGTTCGGGAAGTCGCGGATGGTCTTCGTGGTCGACGCCCGCCATCGCCAAGCGGCAACGACTACGCCTATGACGTCGAGTGCGGCAACGATGGCAAGGAGGGAGCCCCAGAAAGGCATCCCGGCCAGCCTTAGGACACCGGCGATCGGAACCGCAACGGGGATCGCCAACATCGTCAGCCCGACGACAAGCCCCAGCAGCAGCAATGAGAGGATGGCCCAGCGTCGAAAGCCGACCGCTCCGAGGGCCGCGACCGTGTCGAATACACCGATAAAGTAGGGCGCGACGTTCGAGCGCCCGGGCTCGCCTGAAGCATGATCCGCGCCGTAAGCCTCCCGGAACCTGCGCGCCTTTTCGAAACGCTCCGCTTCGAATTGCTCACGCGGATGTCCGGCACCGTGTTCCAGGACTTCGCTGACCGCCTCGTCCGCGATGTCCCGGACCATCTTCCGGAATCGCAGCAACGGCCCGTCTGGCGTTCGCGTCGGTACTCCGCACAGCATCAGCAGGTTGGCCAGCGCTCGGACCGTGTAGGCTCCCCGGCTGAAGCCGACCAGGAATATCCGATCGCCGGGCCGGTAGTGGTTGATGATGAATTCGTAGCAGTCGGCGATGTTGGTCGTGATGCCGCGCCCGGTGACAGAAGCCAGCATCTTCTGGACGAACCGGACAGGCGCCGACATGGCCGTCGCGCCGATGTCGGTTCCCAGGCCGGGATCGTAGAAGCAGAGCTGACGCTCGGGGTCGATCCCGCTGCCGGGCCCGGTTCGACAAACACGATAGAGCTTGTAGACGTTGCTGACCCGCTGCTCGGGCCTGACGCCGCCGTCCTGACCGGTGCCATCCGAGAACACGACGAGGTTCTTAGGCAAAGGCGCCTCCTGCATCATCGACAAGATTGCTGACTTGGGCCTTATCCGCAGCCTTGCGTATGGATGCCGTTGGCTGAGCGGGCCGATGATCGTGCTCGACTTTCATAGATGCCGGATCTCCAGGGCTGGGAAAAAGCCTCCGCTCTTCCTGTTCTGATCGTACACGAGCAGCGGCAGGTCAGCCTTCGGCATCCAAACGCGCCCCGTCTCTACGGCAGCCGAAACGGGTATCGCCGGAAAGACATGGATCACCGCATCCTCGCCATGGACGGCCTTCATGCGGTCGTACATACCTCTCAGGAGCTTCCGGTATGTGGCCAGATCCTCGGGGTGGCGCATGACGTCGTTCCCGGGGCTCGCCGCGGTAATCGACCAAATAGGCGCTGCGGTGCCGAGAACGGCTTCGATGCGCTCATCCTTCAGCGTGGCGCTGATGCCGAGCTTCAAGGCGACGACCTTGCCCGCGGGCGCTGGCGGCTCACCGACCGCAAAGTCGATGGTTGGGCCATTCCTCTGCCATTTCCATGACTCGGGCTCGCGATGCCTCTGGTGAACCGACACGGAGGGGATGTCCCCGAGCAGGCGACCGAGCTCCATCAGCAGCGGCATCGGAGCGAGCGCGAACACGCTTAGATGTCGGATTTCCTGCCGCTCGATCCGACCTCGGACCTGGTCGCCGAACTGGCGGCGCATGTTCTCCCGCAGGCCCTGCCAATACGCCGGCTCGGTGTCCTCGGACGCGAAGCCGGGCATGTCGAGATCGATGGCCCGCCCGTCGTTGTCGGGATAGCGTTCATGAAGCATCGCGTCGAAGATGTCCTGCTTCGATACCAGCGCCTGGTTCAAACCGATGTTGGCGCCGAACCTGAGCACATGCGAGGCGCGGTCCGGCATGATCGATGTCTGGATCTCGACCCGCCGCTCGTGCTCCTCCTTCATCGCGAGAAGCACGTGTTCGGGGTGGTCGTCCTTGTAGTCGACGTCGACTTTCTTGTGGCAACGGCCACAAAGCAGCATCAGGTTGCTGATGTCTCCGGCGAGCGCCGCCGAACGGGCTGGATCGTAGCGCGGCCCACCCTTTACGGAGCCGCTTTTCGGCACGTCGCCGATGACGTGGGCCTTGTAGCCGAACTTGCCCATCGTCTTTCCGGCCAGCAGATCCCCGACCAGGTTCTCGTTGCAGCCTCGATACTGGCAACGCCCCGCGGAACGGGCCCAGAGAGCGTATTCGACCTTCGAGGCGATCTTCGTTCCGGACATGGTTACGCCGCCTTTCTCCGTTTCGCCGCGAGCGCTCGCCGGACGTGGCGACCTCCCTCGTCGAGTTCCCGTTCCGCGACGTGAACGCCGCCTCCGTGCCATTCGCCGGTCGCAAGCCAATCCTCGAAATACCACAGCCACAGCACCGCCCACGGCACGATGGTGCGGTCGAGCAACATGCTCGGAAGCGATTCGTATGCGTCGGGCAGATAGAGACAGAGGCGGGTGGGCCGCTCGGAGTAGACATGGGGAATTCGCGCGCCATTCGCGAGCAGCGTCAGGTCAGGCTCGTCGACGTAGATGCGCGGAGACGCGCTATGGGCATACGTCAACCGCAATCCATACATCCGCGATATGGGGCTGGGGGAAGCCGCGAAGCGCCAGGCCAGTCCACCGCCCTCGATGCCGCCATCGCCCTTGGTTAGCGGGTTCGACCGCAGGTTCACAAGCTGCTGGGCCATCGACAGGTGAGGGGGCTGGGTCGGGATGCTCACCCGCAATCCCGCCCGAAGAAGGTGTTCGCACGAACCGGCACCGACGCGGCCACGGACGCCGCCGCTGTCACGCCGAAGAGCGGGGCTACACGTAGAGAGCCGGTTCGGCGCGCCGAGGCAATCTCCTCGTCGAGCGCCGTGAAAGCCCTGGCGACTGGTCTCGGCCCAAAGGCGTCGTCCATCTGCCGGCGAACGACGTCGGTGCCCTCGGCGAGAGCGAGCCGCTCCATGTCGGCGACGGCCTTGACGTGCCAGGCATAGAAAGCAGTTGCCCGCCGGCGATCGTCGTTCCAGCGCTCGGCGAAATTCTCGTCGATCGTGGTCTCGTTGGGGATCCAGTAGCCCCGCGACCCATCCGGAAGCGTCGTGCCGATGAATTGCGGCATCCGGCGCAGAACGGCCATCATCAAGTCGAACTCGGTGTCGTAGACCGCCTCCGCGATGCATGCCTCATAGCTCCAGGCCAGGAGCGTCGTCAGGATGACAGAGATCGGCGAGAGAGCCGGGTCGAGTCCCTCGAAATGGACGTCTCGGTGGCGCTTGGCCACCTGGACGATGTTGCAGAGCAGGCTGCGGCCACTGGCCGTCCTAGGGAACGGCTCGATGTCCGCCCGAGCCCCCTCGGACATGTCGAACGTGCGCGTGATCCGCAGCCGGGAAACGATGGCGGCACGCCGTTCGAACGCCCGGCGATAGCCCCTAGGATTGCTGCCCTTCCATTCGCGAAGCGTCCTGTCCGGGACGAGTTCCCCGCCTTGGCGGCAGCGCGGATCGAAGATCGCGGGTGTGATGTCGAGATGGAATTCGTTCGCGTAAACCAGGCGCCAACAGCGGGATTTCTCCTCAAGGAGCCTCGCGTAGATCGCGTTTTCCTTGAGACGGTTTCCAACCACCGCCTTGACGAAGGCTGGCGAGAGATCGGTCGTGCCGGCTGGCATGAACGCGACGAGGTCGACGTCGTGCTCGTTGCGGCCGATAGGCTTCACCGACGTCCCAAGCGCGGTCGAGCCCTGCAGGTAGATCGAGAAGTCGCGCAGGAGGAAGTGGTTTCCATCCGAAAGCCACTCCGCGACTCCTTCATAGCGCTCCTGCGCTTGCTGGAAGCGTGCTTCGGAGATGTCCAGCTCGGCGCAAAGCCGGGCGAGGAGATTGATGAGGTAGGCCTTCTTGAAGGCCGGGCGCTGGTCAATGATCATGATGTTCCCCGGACGAAAGTCGATACGCAGGCTTGACGATCTTCGAGGCTTCCCGAGCCGTCGATCGTCGCCACTGATGCATTCTCATCTTCGAGTAGGCGCTCATCGGTCCTCGCACGCTTCGGTTTCAATTCATGCTTTGTTCGCTTTGCCAGCCGGGCGGCCAATTTCTGGCCGCCCGGTCACTCGTTTTGGTCATTTAGCCCAACCGACAAACTTTGCGGTTGCCGCCGTCACACTTATCGTCACAGCCGACAAACTATGGGTGCCGGCACAAGTACCGGCGGAAAGCGATCACGAGCAGCCTGTCGTCGAGCCGCAGGTGTTGCACTTCAGGCAGGTGCCGTTGCGGACCAGCGTGAAGTTTCCGCATTCGCCGCAGCTATCGCCGACATAGCCCTTCATGATCGCTTCGGCGCGCCGCTCCGAGGCTGACGGTTGGGCGGCCGGGGCCGAGAAACCGAGCTTGTCCATTTCGGCTTGGCCATAGGCTTCCGGCTCTTCCTTCAGCGCGGTGGCGCCGACGGTGGCGAGCGCTGTCAGGGCCGCGCCGCCCCGAGCAACCGTCTCCACAGTCGGGGTCGCCGCGCCGCCCTGAATCGAGTGGAACGAGATCGGCTTGCCGCGGCGGAAACCCGTCGAGGCCAGCGGCGTCGTCATCACCGGCGTGGCGTCCGGCGCCTTGTCCTGGCCGACACCACCGCCCAGCACGTCATGGCCGATCTCGCTGGGGTCGACATGAGCGAGGTCGTTGCGGCCGAGATAGGAGATCGCCAGCTCGCGGAAGACGTAGTCGAGGATCGAGGTGGCGTTCTTGATCGACTGGTTGCCGGCGACGAAGCCCGAGGGCTCGAAGCGGGTGAAGGTGAAGGCCTCGACATACTCCTCCAGCGGCACGCCATATTGCAGGCCGAGCGAAACCGCGATGGCGAAGTTGTTCATCATCGCCCGGAAGGCCGCGCCCTCCTTGTGCATGTCGATGAAGATTTCGCCCAGGCGTCCGTCCGAATATTCGCCGGTATGGACATAGACCTTGTGGCCGCCGACGGTGGCCTTCTGGATATAGCCGGTGCGGCGATCGGGCATTTTCTCCCGCTCGCGCTGGCGCTCGATGCGCTCGACGATGCGCTCGACGATCTTCTCCGAGATCTGGGTGGCGCGGGCCGCCATCGGCGCTGCGACCAGCGTCTCGAGCGCGTCGTCCTCGTCATCCTCGTCCGAGATCAGGGCCGAGTTCAGCGGCTGCGAGAGCTTGGAGCCGTCGCGGTAGAGCGCGTTGGCCTTCAGCGCCAGCTTCCAGGAGAGCATGTAGGCGCTCTTGCAGTCCTCGACCGTGGCGTCGTTGGGCATGTTGATGGTTTTGGAGATCGCGCCCGAGATGAAGGGCTGCGCCGCCGCCATCATATGGATGTGGCTCTCGACCGACAGGTAGCGCTTGCCGATGCGCCCGCAGGGGTTGGCGCAATCGAAGACCGGATAGTGCTCTTTCTTGAGGTGCGGGGCGCCTTCCAGCGTCATCGCGCCGCAGACATGCACGTTGGCGGCTTCGACATCGGCCTTCGAGAAGCCGAGGAAGGGCAGCAGCTCGAACGACATATCGTTGAGCTTCTCGGCCGGGACCTTGAGCGTGCCGGTGAGGAAATCCTCGCCCAGGGTCCATTTGTTGAAGACGAACTTGATGTCGAAGGCGCTCTTCAGCCCCTTCTCGATCGCCTCGATCTTCTCGTCGGTGAAGCCCTTGGCCCGCAGCGAGCCGGGGTTCACCGCCGGAGCCTGCTTCATCGAGCCATGGCCGACCGCATAGGCCTCGATCTCGGCGATATCCGCCTCGCGATAGCCGAGCGAGCGCAGCGCGTCCGGCACGGCGCCGTTGATGATCTTGAAGTAGCCGCCGCCGGCCAGCTTCTTGAACTTCACCAGTGCGAAATCGGGTTCGATGCCGGTGGTATCGCAGTCCATCACGAGGCCGATCGTGCCTGTCGGTGCGATCACGGTCGACTGGGCGTTGCGATAGCCGTAGCGCTTGCCCTGCTCCAGCGCCTGGTCCCAGACGGCGCGCGAGCGCTCCGCCATGGTGGCGGCCGAGCCGCCGAGACGGGCCAGCGTCGCATGGTCGAGCGGGACGGGGGTGACGCTCAGGCCCTCATAGCCCTCGGTGAGGCCATGGGCGGCCGTGCGGTGGTTGCGGATGACGCGCAGCATGTGGCTGGCGTTCTTCTTGTAGCCGGGGAAGGGGCCAAGCTCGCCCGCCATCTCGGCCGAGGTCGTATAGGCGACGCCGGTCATGATCGCGGTCAGCGCGCCGGCCAAAGCACGGCCTTCCTCGGAATCGTAGCCGAGGCCCATCGTCATCAGCAGGCCGCCGATATTGGCGTAGCCGAGGCCGAGCGTGCGGTATTCGTAGGACAGCTCGGCGATCTCGCGGCTCGGGAACTGCGCCATCGTCACGGAGATTTCGAGCACGACGGTCCAGAGCCGGCAGAGATGCTCATAGGCCGCGACGTCGAAAGCCTTGGTCTCGCGATCGTAGAACTGCAGCAGGTTGGCCGAGGCCAGGTTGCAGGCGGTGTCGTCGAGGAACATGTATTCCGAGCACGGATTGGACGCCCGGATGCGGCCCGAGGCCGGGCAGGTGTGCCAGTCGTTCATCGTCGAGTTGAAGTGCAGGCCGGGGTCGGCCGAGGCCCAGGCGGCGTAGCCGATCTTCTCCCAGAGATCGCGGGCCTTCAGCGTCTTCATGGTCTTGCCGGAGGTGCGGGCCGTCAGGTTCCAGTCCGCGTCGGTCTCGACGGCGCGCAGGAAGTCGTCAGTCAGCGAGACCGAGTTGTTCGAGTTCTGACCGGAAACGGTGAGATAGGCGTCGGAATCCCAGTCGGTGTCGTAGGTATCAAAGGAGATGTCCTTGTAGCCCTGCTTGGCGAACTGGATGACGCGCTTGATGTAGTTGTCCGGCACCAGCGACTTGCGGGCGAGCTTGATCTCACGCTTCAGGGCCGGGTTCTGCTCGGGATCGAAGCAGGAATCGCCGTCGCCTTCGCAGTTCACGCAGGCCTTGAGCACGGCCTTCATGTGCTTCTTGACGATCTTGGAGCCGGTGACGAGAGCCGCGACCTTCTGCTCCTCCTTCACCTTCCAGTCGATATAGGTCTCGATATCGGGGTGATCGACATCGACCACGACCATCTTAGCGGCGCGGCGCGTGGTGCCGCCCGACTTGATGGCGCCGGCCGCGCGATCGCCGATCTTGAGAAAGGACATCAGTCCCGAGGACTTGCCGCCGCCGGCGAGCTTCTCGCCTTCGCCGCGCAGCATCGAGAAGTTCGAGCCGGTGCCGGAGCCGTATTTGAACAGGCGGGCTTCACGGACCCAAAGGTCCATGATGCCGCCCTCGTTGACGAGGTCGTCCTGCACGCCCTGGATGAAGCAGGCATGGGGCTGCGGGTGCTCGTAGCTGGACTTTGACTTGACCAGCTTGCCGGTCTTGAAGTCGACGTAGAAATGGCCCTGGCTCGGGCCATCGATGCCATAGGCCCAATGCAGGCCGGTGTTGAACCATTGCGGCGAGTTCGGCGCCACCATCTGGCGGGCGAGCATGAAGCGCAGCTCGTCATGGAAGGCCTGCGCGTCCTCCTCGGAGGAGAAATAGCCGCCCTTCCAGCCCCAATAGGTCCAGCAGCCGGCGAGACGATCGAACACCTGCTTCGAGGAGATCTCGGAGCCGTAATGCTCGGCCTCGGGCAACTCCGCGAGAGCGGCCTCGTCCGGGACCGAACGCCAGAGGAAGGAGGGAACGTCGTTCTCCTCGACCTTCCTCATGCGGGCGGGCACGCCGGCCTTGCGGAAATATTTCTGGGCCAGCACGTCGCTCGCCACCTGCGACCAGGACTCGGGCACCTCGATGCCCTCCAGCCGGAAGACGATGGAGCCGTCAGGATTCTTGATCTCGCTGATCGCCGATCGGAATGGGATCGCGGCGTAGGGCGACTGTCCGGCCGTGGTGTAGCGGCGCTCGATACGCATGATCTTCGTCCCTTGATCTGGCGCGGAAGTGGTGCCCGCGCGGCCGGTCGATCACCGGCTCCTGATATCAGCCAACTCGATTCAACGCCCTGATGGACCCTCTGCGGTATTGGCCGCCGATGGCCCGGACGTGCCCGAAATACCCGCGCAAATCCGCATCGCCTCCACGTGTTGCGCGGATGCGGCGGCAGGCCCGAGGCACTCTGGGAAACTCGTTCGCAGCCATCCAGAAGCGTCGCCGCCGGCCGTGATGCGATAGTCGAAATCTAGCGCCGATATGCGGTCGACGTCAAGGAATGGTGTTCCCTAAACTGTGTGGACACGACATCTGGTAGGGATGTGTGGGTTATGGGGATAAGTTTCAAGACGCCCGCTAACCCTCAGAAAGCACTTCGAGAATCTGAGCCGCCAACACAATTGTCACACCGGCTCGTCGAGATTGGCGGGTGAGGTGGCCGCTATATGCAGCCAAAGGAGGTTGGACCTGCGCACTGCCGTTCAGTCTGAAGGCGCCATCTCGACGACCTCGGCGAAGTCGTTGTGGTCAGACGCATTCTGATCGCAGCAGCCGGTTTTCCGAATCGCGGGGGCGGACAGTCGGATGCTGGTCGCGGCTGCACCGGAGAATCGTCGATGCATTTAAATCGGGCTTAATCGAAACGGTCATCGTTGCCCTCAGCGTGTGCTGGCGGAGGACTGATATGGGTCGATACGTCCTTTGTTTGATGGCCGTCGCCTTGGCCGGATGCAGCGAGCAGGAGCCACTTGCTCCCGCTTTCGCCGGGGAGTGGGCCTCGCGGGCCAAGGGATGTGGCGGCCCGCGCATCACCATCAACAAGGGCGGAATCTTGGCCCTTGGCATGCCTGTCGATGGTTTGAGTTTCACGAAGAGTTCGGTTTCGGGGGCAACGGCGCATCTGGTCATGGAGCTCAGCCCGACCGTCAAGCTCTTCGCTGGAACACCCGATTCCAACAAGCCGCGCGATCGAGATGATCTGCGAAACGTCGAAGTGCTTGCGACACTGATCGCCTCGGGAAATGCCATTAATCCCAACAATGTGATGTTCCGCGACAAGCAGACCCGGCAGCTCGGAGCGGTCGATCGCGATGTGCTCGATATCATGAGCCTGCGGCGGTGCGACGGTTCGCCAGCCTCGTTTCGTGAGGCGGGCGTTCGGTAGACTGGACAGCCGGCAGCACCGGCGGCATAAGTCGCGCGAGGTCGCGCCGCCTTGTTGTGGCGCTGCAACGTATGCGCGAGACGATTGGGCAGGACGATGAAGAACTGGCTGCTGCAGATCTTCACCTGGTGGAACGGCCAGACGATCGGCACCCGTTTCCACACCTGGCGCTTCGGCGAGCGCGTCGGCGAGGACGAGTTCGGCAACGTCTACTATCGCACCGCCGGCGGAGCCAAGGACAAGGCGCTCGGCTTCCAACGTCGCTGGGTGGTCTATAACGGGCCGGTCGAGGCCTCGATGATCCCGGCCGGCTGGAACGGCTGGCTGCACCACACGGTCGATGTCGCGCCGTCGGAGGAAAAGTACCAGCCCCGGGAATGGCAGCAGGCACACCAGCCGAACTGGACCGGCACGTCGCTGGCCTACCGGCCGCAAGGCTCGACCCTGGCCGAGGGCGAGCGCCCCGCTGCGACCGGCGACTATCAGGCCTGGACGCCCGGAAACTGAGCCTCCGGCGCCGGGGCGAGGATCGGTCGCTCCGTGAAGAGCGCCTTTTCACTGTCCAGGTCAAAACAGTCCGGCAAGGCGGTGTGCCCTTTTTCCGCTGGCTTTGCCGTGTTACTGCGCCTCGTCGCGCGGCTGAGGCGCGGCCTTCGAGAGATTCGCAAGCCCACATGCCGTCCTTGTCCCGTTTCCCGCTTCTGGCCGGCCTCGCTACGGGTGTTCTGACGCTCGCGGTCGCCGGGCCCGCAATGGCCGATCGCATCAAGAACCCGACCGCGGTGTTTGCCGGCCTCGACAAGGTCACCGGCCGCATCATTTCCTTCGAAGTCGCGATCGATGAGACGGTGCAGTTCGGCGCGCTGCAGATCACGCCGCGCGTCTGCTGGACCCGGCCGCCGACCGAGGCGCCGCGCACGGACGGCTTCGTCGAGGTCGACGAGGTGACCTTCAACAACGAGTACCGGCGCATCTTCACCGGCTGGATGTTCGCCGACAGCCCCGGCCTGCACGGCGTCGAACATGCGATTTACGATGTCTGGCTGACCGACTGCAAAGGCGGAACCGAGGTCATCGTCGACCCGAAAGATCCTGAGCCGCCGCCGCCTTCCGACGAGCCGCGCCGACCCGCAAGACCGGCTAACCCGCTGCCGCCGTCGCAGCAGCAGCCCTTGCCGCCGCCGGGCGGACGCATCGACGTGGAGCCGCCGCGCGGCGTACCGGTTCAGCCGCAGCGGCCGAGCCAGCGCTTCTTCCCGACCAACCCTTCCTCGCCAAGGGACCTGACCGGCTCGGGCAATAACTGACCGGCTGGGTTTTATCCCGACGAGTCCGCATCGCGATCCTTATCGGGATGGTCGCGTGGCCTCATGCTTCGGCCGTCATGGCTTAAAGCTGCGATGGCGATGCCGACTGAATGCCGAGCTTATGACTAGCGCAGAGCGTCCAATGCCTCGGCTCCGGTCATGCCGCCGTGGACGTGCCAAATCCTCTCGTCGCCCTCATGGCGAAGCGCCTCGTTCAATTTGAGCCGGTAAGTGTCGCGCGGCAGCTCGATCGTGCCGAAGCGTGCGAGGTGGCTGGTTTGGAACTGCGTATCGAGCAGCCGATAGCCGCCGCGGCACAAGCGCGCGACGAGATGGACCAGCGCCACCTTCGAGGCGTCGGTCTCGCGGTGGAACATGCTTTCGCCAAAGAACGCTGCCCCGAGCGACAGCCCGTAGAGCCCGCCGACCAGCAATCCGTCCCGCCAACATTCGACGCTGTGCGCATGGCCGAGCCGATGCAGCTCCCCGAATATTTCGCGGATGCGGCTGTTGATCCAGGTCTCGGGTCGGTCGGGCCGTTCCTGCGCGCAAGCCGCGATCACCGCTTCGAAATCGCTGTCCACGCGAATTTGGAACCGGTCGGAACGGACGGTGCGAGCCAACCGCGAGGCAAGATGGAAACCGTCCAGCGGAATGATGCCGCGCAGCTCCGGCTCGACCCAGAACAGGTTTGGATCGTCCGCGGTTTCCGCCATCGGGAAGATGCCGGCCGCATAGGCGCGCAGCATGATCTCCGGCGTGATGGCGGGTGTGCGCACGGGAGCGGAACGGGCCTTCATGCGGGCAGGGGAACGCGGGAAGGGCGGCGAGTCAAATAAACGCTTTGGGTGGCGTCTACACGTCGCGTCATGCTCGGGCTTGCCCCGAGCATCTCTGGACCAGAATGCTCAAGAGCCCTGTCCGGCTGAGATTCTCGGGCCGAAGCTTCGCTTCGCCCGAGAATGACGCGCGAGCGCACCCTTCGATTCGCTCAGCCCTCTGCCGGCCCCGCGCCCGGCGCCTCGTCGACCGGCCCGTCCTCGCCGATGTCCGCCTCGTCGCTCTGCCCATCATCATTAATGCACTCGACCGAGACGACCTTCTCGTCCTTGGCGGTGTTGAAGACCGTCACGCCCTGCGTCGAGCGGCCGGCGATGCGGATGCGGTTGTCCGGCCCGGCATCGACCGGGACGCGGATCAGCTGGCCGCCATCGGTGACCAGCATGAGCTGGTCGGTCTCCACCGCCGGGAAGGAAGCGACGAGCTTGCCGTTGCGGCTGCTGGTCACCATCGCGACGATGCCTTTGCCGCCGCGCCCGGTGACCCGGTACTCGAAGGAAGAGGTGCGCTTGCCGTAGCCGCGTTCCGAGATGGTCAGGATGAACTGCTCGGCTGCGCCCATGGCCGCGTATTTCTCCTGGCCGAGTTCGATGTCGCCGGACGCGCTGTCCTCGGCATCGGCTTCAACCACGGTCGCGGTTTCCGTAGCCTCGTCCGCTTCCCCGGTCAGCGCGCGGCGGTTGGCGGCGGCGCGCTTCAGATAGGCGGCGCGCTCGTCCGGTGTGGCATCGAGATGATGCAGGATGGCCAGCGAGATCACCTCGTCGCCCTTCGCCAGGTTGATGCCGCGCACGCCGGTCGAGTCGCGGCCCTTGAAGACGCGCACTTCCGGCACCGCGAAGCGGATGCACTGGCCATCGGCCGTGGTCAGCAGTACGTTGTCGTTCTCGGTGCAGATCTGCACGTCGACGATGTGGTCGCCCTCATCGAGCTTCATCGCGATCTTGCCGGCGCGATTGACGTTGACGAAGTCGGAGAGCTTGTTGCGCCGCACGCCGCCCGACGCGGTGGCGAACATCACGTCCAGCGTCTCCCAGCTTGCCTCGTCCTCGGGCAGCGGCATGATGGTGGTGATGCGCTCGCCCTTCTCGATGGGGAGCATGTTGACCAGCGCCTTGCCGCGCGCATTCGGCGCCGACAGCGGCAGCCGCCAGACCTTTTCCTTGTAGACCTGTCCCTCGGAGGAGAAGAACAGCACCGGCGTATGCGTGTTGGCGACGAACAGCCGCGCGACGAAATCCTCGTCCTTCGTGGCCATGCCGGAGCGACCCTTGCCGCCGCGGCGCTGCGCCCGATAGGTCGAAAGCGGCACGCGCTTGATGTAGCCGCCATGACTGACGGTGACGACCATGTCCTCGCGGGCGATGAGATCTTCGTCGTCGAGGTCGGAGCCCCAATCCTCGATGATGGAGCGGCGTGGCGTCGCGAAGGCGGCGCGGATGTCAGCGAGTTCGGTCTTGATGATCGCCTGGATGCGTTCACGCGAGCCGAGGATGTCGAGATAATCGGCGATCTCGCGGGCGAGCTTTTCCAGCTCATCGCCGATCTCATCGCGGCCGAGAGCGGTGAGGCGGGCCAAGCGCAGCTCGAGGATGGCCTTGGCCTGCGCGTCGGAGAGGCGATAAGTGCCGTCCGGGTTCAGGGGGTGGCGGGGGTCGTCGACCAGCGCGATCAGCGGCACGATGTCGCCGGCCGGCCAGTCGCGCGCCATCAACGCTTCATGCGCGTCGCCCGGTGTCGGCGCCGTGCGGATGAGGCGGATGACCTCGTCGATATTCGCCACCGCCGTCGCGAGGCCGCACAGCACATGGGCACGCTCGCGGGCCTTGTTCAGGAGATAGCGCGTGCGCCGGGAGACGACCTCCTCACGGAACTCGACGAAGGCCGCAATGAAGTCCTTGAGGTTGAGGACTTCCGGCCGCCCGCCGTTCAGCGCCACCATGTTGCAGCCGAAGGAGGTCTGCAGCGGGGTGAAGCGGTAGAGCTGGTTCAGCACCACTTCGGCGACGGCGTCGCGCTTGATCTCGATGACGACGCGGATGCCCTCGCGGCTCGATTCGTCGCGCAGGTCGGAGATGCCCTCGATGCGCTTCTCGCGCACCAGCTCGGCGATCTTCTCGACCATCGTCGCCTTGTTCACCTGATAGGGAATCTCGGTGACGATGATCGCCTCGCGCTCCTTGCGCAGCTCCTCGATATGGGTCTTCGCCCGCATCACGACGGAGCCGCGCCCGGTCTCGTAGGCGGAGCGGATGCCGCTGCGGCCCATGATCGAGGCCGCGGTCGGGAAATCCGGGCCGGGGATGATCTGGTTCAGATCCTCGATCGAGATCTCCGGATCGTCCATGTAGGCGACRCAGCCGTCGATGACCTCGCCGAGGTTGTGCGGCGGGATGTTTGTCGCCATGCCGACCGCGATGCCGCCGGCGCCGTTCACCAGCAGCTGCGGGTATTTCGCCGGCAGGACCTTGGGCTCTTCGCGGCTGTCGTCGTAGTTCGCCTGGAAATCGACGGTATCGCGGCCGAGATCGTCGAGCAGCGGCATCGCCGATTTGTCGAGCCGGCTCTCGGTGTAGCGCATCGCCGCTGGCGGATCGCCGTCGATCGAACCGAAATTGCCCTGTCCGTCCACCAAGGGCAGACGCATCGAGAAGGGCTGCGCCATGCGCACCAGCGCGTCGTAGATCGCCTGGTCGCCATGCGGGTGGTACTGACCCATCACGGAGCCGACGATGTTCGCCGACTTCACGTGCTTGCGGTCCGGCGTGTAGTTGTTCTCCCACATCGAATAGAGGATGCGGCGATGTACCGGCTTCATGCCGTCGCGGACGTCCGGAAGAGCGCGGCTCACGATCACGCTCATGGCGTAATCGAGGTAGCTCCTCTTCATCTCGTCGGTGATCGCGATCGGCTTGATGTCGCCGCCGAAATGCGGGGCGCCGTCGCGCTTGTCGTCGTTCTCGTCGCTCAAAGGGAAACGTCCGGTTTTTGCTGAATTCCAGCCCTCTGGCTAGCCGATTCCGAAGTTTTAAGCCAGAGAAAGACACGCCGGTTTACGCAAAAATAAGTCCAATGATAACAGTGGCTTACAATCGATTTTTGCCGCCGTCCACAGCCGCCGCCACAATCCGGCCCTGCTGCACGCGTGACGGCGGGCAAAAGCCGTGAGAAACAGGCCCTGATGTTCGCCGATTTTGCCACCTCCGCCCTGGTCACCATGCTGGTGACGCTCGACCCGCCGGGTCTGGCGCCGATCTTTCTGTCGCTGACACGCGGCATGTCGGCAGGCGAGCGGCGGCAGGTCGCGATCCGCGCCTGCATCATCGCCTTCTGCATCATGGGCTTCTTCGGCGTCGCTGGCGACATCGTACTGAAGGCGCTGGGTGTCTCGCTGCCGGCCTTCCGCATCGCCGGTGGGCTGCTGCTGTTTTGGATCGCCTTCGAGATGGTGTTCGAGCGGCGCACCGAGCGTAAGCAGCAGACGGCGGAGACCGCGATCACGCAGGATCATATCCGTAACGTCGCGGCCTTTCCGCTGGCGATCCCGCTGATGGCGGGGCCGGGCGCTCTGACCGCGACCATCCTGCTTGCCGGCAGGGCGCATGGTGACCCGCTGCTGCTAACGACCCTGGCGGTGATCTGCGGGCTCGTGATCCTCTGCTGTCTCGCAGTGTTCCTGGCCGCGGGAGCGATCGCGCGCCTGCTCGGCGTCACCGGCAACATCGTGCTGACGCGCCTGCTCGGCGTTGTCCTGGCGGCGCTGGCGGTGCAATTCGTGATCGACGGGGTGAGGGCGGTGGTGGGAGGCGGATGAGGGAATTCAATCGCAGAGCTTTTTCAGTATTGTATAGGCGCTAACTATTTTTGAGCGTCACCCTAAGATTGGAATTAAGTTCCGACGAACGAGCTTTGAAGGCAAATTCAGAAATGCTTCCTATCTCAAATTTTATTGTCTCCTCGATTGTAGATAGAATTTGTAAGCAAACGCGATATTCTTTTTGATAGGAATATCTATTTTGCTTACGGAATGGAACATTTTGTTCTAAGAATTCTCCATGAAACTTTGTCTCATCGTAATATTCGACCATTGCGGCTTTGTACCAATGATCGCAGCTGGTTAAGCTATTACGCAGATTCCGTAAGAATTTGTCCGGGCGGACAACTACCGCGTAAGGGCCAAATTTGAAGCAGCGCTCGTCAACTTTGAACGCGGTTTGTAACTGGGTTTCGACCTCCTTATGATTGCCTTTTAGGAGGGCTGGATCCGGTATTGTTAATGTCGATATGCAGAAAACGTACATATCTGAGTAGAAATTTTTTGAGATAGAAACGGGTCCGGCCAGGTCGTTCTCTCCAATATTAATTGGTTCGAACCCACCGAAATTTATGGTAATTTCGGTTTTATCAGGCTGATGTAAAGCAACTATACCTTCGGTTGGATCAGACCTGCCATTGCAAAAATCTGACGCGTCAGTCTTCTGGAAATATCCTAATCTTCGCATGAAGAGACTTCCACGCAAAAACGAGTAAGCATATTCTTCATTGTCGAAAAATTTCACAAACGCTTGCACTCGGGACGTCAACATTCATTACCTCTGAAGTATGCCCGCTTGGTTGATGTATGTTCGCTTCGTGCAAAGCACCAGCGCTCACTTATCCCCGCCGCCACGCGCACGATATCCTCGCGCCATCCCACCCGACAAAGGGGCTTCGCGAGGCATCGTGTGGCCGGGCGGGATGCGGTGTTCGGGCTATGCGCCACCAAACGGGTGGCCTTGGTCCGGAAGGTTTTTCGCCGCCGGCCGAACAGGCAGGCCCGGTGACGACGCCTTGGCGAAAGGCCTCATAGACAACCGCGCGCGGGTTTCGGGCGGTGCCGGCAGGCGCCGCATCGACTTCGACACTCGACATCGGCACGCGGTTCAGGCCGTGCGCCGCCGCGCATCCCCTAGGGATCGTACGATGAGAAACCTCGCGGCTAGAGCCGGGTTGGGGGCTTTTGGTGTGCGCTTTTCTCGTCATTGTTTGGCGAACCAAAGCCCCGACCCGAGAACCTCAAGTCAGAGGCTCCAGCGCCTTTGCGTCATGAGATGCCCGGGTCAAGCCCGAGCATGACGCTGCGGACCGGGCTTTACCTTGCCAAAAACGCCCGGATCGCGCCTTCCGCCTGTTTCATCGACATCACGCCATCGAGATGGCCGCGAGCGCCATCGATGGCGACGTGAGTGATGTCACGACCTGCGTCTTTCGCCGCTTTAAGCGTCTGGTCGACGGTCTCGGTGGTGAAGACGAGGTCCTTGGGCTGGGTGATGTAGAGGATCGGCGCGGTGATCTTCTTCATGCCGTCGGCAAGCGAGGAGCCGCCCGCGGCGAAGAGCTGGTTCGCCTTGACCAGATAGAGGAAATGGTTGGCGTCGGAGATCTTGGCGCGGGCCATGCCGGCATTGTCCAGGACGCTCTGGACCTGGAATTTGGCCGCGAGCGTCTTGGCTGGATCCTCGCCGTCCTTGGCGGGGCGGCGGGCAAAGGTGGCGTCGGCCCAGTCCTGATGATTGGCCTGGAGCGTCACCGCCGTCAGCGCCTTGGCGAGACCGGCGAGCGGCGGCGCCTTGCCGTAATAGTCGCCATTGTTCCAGTTCGGATCGACGAGGATCGGCGCGGCCCAGACATCCAGCCAGCCGATCAGCATCGCGTCTGCCTCGCCAGCGCCGATCACGGGCATCGCCCTGGCGACCATCTCCGGGTGGCTCGCGGCCCATTCGAAGGTCTGGAGCGAGCCCATCGAGGGACCGGCGACCAGCGCCAGCTTCCTGATGCCGAGGCTCTCGACCAGTGCCTTCTGGACCTCGACGAAATCGCGGATCGTCACCACGGGGAAGTCGAGCCCGTAGGGCTTGCCGGTGTCGGGGTCGATCGAGGCCGGGCCGGTGGTCGTGGTGTTGGGATCCCCGGTCGAGAGGTTCACCAGCGTGTCGGAGGCGATGACGAAATATTTGTCGGTGTCGATCGCCTTTCCGGGGCCGATGATCGCGTCCCAATAGCCAGACTGCGCATCCTTGGCGTCGTATTTGCCGGCGGCGTGCGAATTGCCCGAGAAGAAATGGCAGATCAGGATCGCATTGGACTTGTYGGTATTCAGAGTGCCGTAGCTCTCCCAACCGACGCGCACCTGCTTCAGCACGCGGCCGGACTGGGTCGTGAAAAGCGGCAGTTCGAAGATCTTCTTTTCGGTGATCAGGTCCTGTGCCCCGGCCATGCCCGTTACCATCGTTGCGGCAAGCGCAAGCGCCGCCTTGATCCAGCTGCGCATGTCTCATCCTCCCGCCCGGCCTTCAAGAGCCGTTGGGTTTCATCAAAGCGGATTCCGATGAGGGGAGAAAGCGCGACGCCGCGAAGGGGCCGGTCGCTCAGCGGCCGAGCCAGGTCGCGGGGCGGTCGGTGGTGCTGGTCGGGCTGAGCAGGGCTTCGCTGTCCGGCGCGACCAGCTGCGCCCCGACCGGGCCCTTCAGCAGGAATGACAGTTTCGGTTGCCCGCTCGGCGCCGACAGCACGGCAGTCATGTCGATTTCGCGCGTGCTCAGAAGCGCATTGCCGGCGAGCGCGAGGCGATAGTTCGTTCCCGACATCTGCGCATCGGTCAGGACAAGCAATCCATTCGCGATGCCGGCATTTGCCGCGATTGTCTCATAGGGCGTTCGGCCCTGGCGTGAGTCGCGGCCGGGCACCACCGTGCCCCGTTCGGCCCGGCGCAGCATCTCGCCCAACGCCATTCCGCTCAGCTCGCCTTGCCGAAGATTGAGGCTGGCCTTGCCGGTCAGCGATCCCAGCAGCTCGTCGAAGCTGCGTCCCGCGCCGTCCAGGGTCATCTGGAAGCCGCCGGTTCCGGTGAGCCGCGCCAGCTGCGGGATGTCGGCGGCGGCCTGTCCGAGATTGACCTTGTCCGACGCGGCTTGGACCTTGATGTCGACGCCGGTCGGTGCCGAGACCGCAAGGAACCGGCTCTTGACGGTGCCGCCATAGGCCGAGGCACGCAGCAGGCCGGTCTCGAAGCGGCCCTTCTTGACCAGCACATAGGTCGCGACATCGGCCAGCTTGGCGCCTTTCAGAACAGCGGCATCGACCGAGACCCGCAGGTCGATGTCGCGCCCGGTCCAGCCGTCGAGATCCAGCTGGCTACGGTCGGCGGCATCGATGTTGGGCAAGGGCAGCCGGTCGATCATGCGGCCGAGATCGAGCGTCGAGCCGGCGAGCGTGCCGGAAAGGGCAAGACGGCCATCGATCTCGGTGAGTTTCATCACCCCGTCGAGCCGTTCGCCATCGAGGCCGACGACGGCGTTGTTGAACGAGGCCTCATGCGGCCGAAGCTGCAGATCGGCCGAGAGATCGACGGCGCCCAGTGCGCTGGACAGGCGCGAATTCTCGCCGAACCAAGCCAGGAGCCGGGGCAAGGCCGGCGCCGAGAGCGCCAGCGTACCATTGACGAAGGGCTCGTCGGGGCCGGAGCGGGTGCCGTCGAAGCGCAGCTTCATCAGCGAGGAGGAGGCGGAGAGGGCGGCCTTGGCGCTGCCGCCCATGACCGGCCAGAGCAGGCTGACATCGGTCGTGCTGCCGCGCCAGTTGAAGGACCCTGAGAGGCTGAAGGGCTGATTGCGTTCGCGCTCGGCGATGACGAGATTGACGTCGCGCACGATCGACTGGATCGCGCCGTCCGAGCGCAGGAAGATCGAGCCCGCGCGGATGACGATGCGGCCCTGACTGCGCAGCTTCTCCAGCTCGGCCAGAGGCGGTGCCAGCCAATCGGTCACGCTGTCGCCACCCGCTGGCACGGCGATGTCGAACTGCGGCGCGACGAGGTCGATGCGGTCGAAATCGAGCTGCCCGGTCAGAAGCGGGAGCAGACGCAGATAGGCTCTTACCCGCGCCGAGCGGCCGGAGATGGTGCCGTCTTTCTGGGTGAAGCCGATGTCCGAGAGGCTGATACGGGGCAGCGGCAGGAGCGCGAACTCCGCGCGAGCGAGCGATGTCACGGCAAAGCCCGTCCGCTGCTCGATCGCCTGAACGGTGCGGTGTTCGATCCGGCCGAGCGCGACATCCCATGAGCGCGAGCCCAGCAGGCCGGTCGCGACGATGAGGCAGAAGGCAAGGAGCGCGGCGCGTCTGGTCATGCACTTCCGAATCGGCACGGGCCGAAAGTCAGCCAGCCCCCCTGGCGGGCTGGGTTTATGCCGATCCTGGGGGGTTGTCGAGGTTTGGAGACCGGCCGTCCCCGCCGATCCGGCCTATTTCACCGTTTGGCGCGGCTTCAGGAGTGGCGAGAGCATGACGCGGCGAGATTTGGCGGGGCGAGATTTTGGCATGGCCGCGAATGGCGCGCGGATTGCGGATCACGAAGCAGTTTTCCGTCGATCGCTTCAAGAGGGCACAAGCATGTTCCAGAATCTCGCTACCCGCCGCCGTCCGCCTTTGTCGGCCGTGCTGTTCTGCTCTGCCCTGACCGTGGCCTGGTGGGCGGGCTTGTGCGCCTATGCGGGGCGAGCGATCTGGTTCTGGTGATCAGTCGGCGTCGTCTGCCGTCGCGAGATAGGCGCCGAGCAGGAAGCCGCTCTGAAGCGCGAACAGATAGCCGATCCAGATCAGGACGGTGAAGGCGCCGAATTCGCCGCGCATGATCCAGACGGAGAAGAAAAGCACTGTCACCGCCGCACTGGCGGTGATGATCGCAGCATAGCCATAGGCAAGCCCGATCAAGGCCCCGATCAAAAACAGTATTCCGGCAATTATCATAGATTTAGCAAGGCCCGATCGAAGCAGGATCTCGGATCGATTAAGGTGCACGCGCTGTCGCGCGCAAGTTCGCTTGCGAAAGACCGTTAAATAAGGACGGTCATTTCCGTCGTATTTGAATCAAATGCCGTCCTATCGCCGAATGCCGAGACGGGCAGCGGGAGTACCGAAGCGTGCCTGCTTCATCCGTGGCGCCGGATGCTCTAGAAGGCCGGCAACACAGGAGCTTCCCATGTCGATCGACGCCTCGACCCTGCAGCTCGGCCAGCCGAGCGCCCTGCCTGCTTCGCCGGAGGAGGCCCGCCTCGACCGCGTGCCCAATCCTCATGCCGGCACGCCTTATCTCGCGCGGTTCACTTGCCCGGAATTCACCTCGATCTGCCCCGTCACAGGGCAGCCGGATTTCGGCATCCTCGTGATCGACTATCTGCCGGGGCAGTGGCTGGTCGAATCGAAATCGCTCAAGCTCTATCTCGGTGCGTTCCGCAATCATGGCGCCTTCCATGAGGACTGCACAGTCGGCATCGGCAAACGATTGGTCGAGCTGCTGGAGCCGGAATGGTTTCGGATCGGCGGTTACTGGTATCCGCGCGGCGGCATCCCGATCGACGTGTTCTTCCAGACGGGCGAGGCGCCCAAGGGGCTTTGGCTGCCGGACCAAGGCGTGGCGCCCTATCGCGGGCGCTGACCCCAGATCGTCGTGGGGCCGTCATTCTCGGGCTTGGCCCGAGAATCTTTCGCCGCGAGAGGTTCCGTCGCATCCTTGTCCGCAGATGCTCGGGCCGAGCCCGAGCATGAGGTCGTGAAGGCCGGACAACGTGATGGAAGGGGTCAGCTCCGCGCGCCCAGGGGCGGCAGCAGCGTCGGTGCGATCCATCCCAACACGCCGATGCCCACGCCTGCCACGGCAAGCGCGCCGGATGTGCCGAAACCTTGCAACAGCGCGCCCATGGCAAGCGGCCCCGTCGCATGGCCCATGAAGAAGAAGCAGGCGAACAGCGCCATCGCCGAGCCGCGCGCGGTTGGGGCGAGTTCGGTCGCCTGCGCCTGGAAGGTGCCGTGGATCAGGAAGAAGCCGAAGCCGATCAGCAGAAAGACGCCGATCGCGCTCCACCACGGGCCACCAAAGATGAAGGCGAAATCGCCGATCGCGACGGCCAGGCCGCCGAGCCGCATCATCTGCGCGGGTCCGACGCGCTGGACGAGAACACGGGTGAGCAGCCCGTAGACGAGCCCGCCCAGCCCCATCGCGCCGATGGCGAGACCGGCTTCCGACGGGCCCACGCCCGAGCGCTCGTGCAGGATTGCGGCAACGAAAGGCGGCAGCCCGAAGATCAGTGCGCCTTCGAGCAAGACGAGGCCGTAGAGCACCTTGCTGCGCGGATTGGCGAAGACGGCACCGTAGCTCGTCAGGACCCCGGCAAGACTGAGCGGCGGGCGCTCCGCAAGCGCTCTTGGCTTCAGCACGAGCCGCACCACCAGCGCTCCGCAGGCTGCGAGCCCGGCGGCCACGCCCAACACGGCGCGCCAGCCGATATGGTCGGCCACGATCCCCGAGAAGGAAGCGCCGGCCATCTGCCCGACGATCATGATGACGAGGAAACGCCCGAGCATGATCTGCCGCTCGGCCATCGGCGCGCGATCCCCGATCGCCGCCATCGCCGCGGGAATGACGCCGCCGGCCGCGACGCCTGCGGCCGCGCGGAAGGCAAACAGCATCCAGTAGTTCGTGGCGAAGGCCGCAAGCGCCGAGAAGACACACAGCAGCGCCAGGCATGCGGCGATGCTGCGCAGCTTGCCCACCGAATCGGCGATTGGACCAAGGAACGGCTGGCCGAGCGCGTAGCAGCCCGAAAACGCCGTCACCAGGAAGGCGATCTGATGGACGCTCTGTCCGAACTCCAAAGCGAGCGTTGGCACCAGCGGGTCGACCAGCCGCATGGTAAAGGTCGAGGCGAAGCCGCAGAGCCCCAGGACGGGAATAAGCGCCCCCAGGCTGTCCGCCTGCTTCGGCTGGGCCGGCTCAGACATAGGCGATTGCGAGCGAGGGGCCGCCCTTGGCCAACCTGTCGAAAGCTTTCAACGTCGCGATGAGAGCCTTGAAGTCCGATAGCGGCACCATGTTGGGGCCATCCGAGGGGGCCTTGTCGGGGTCCGGATGGGTTTCGATGAATACGCCCGCGACCCCGACCGCGACAGCCGCACGCGCCAGCACCGGCACGAATTCGCGCTGGCCGCCGCTGGAGGAGCCTTTGCCGCCAGGCTGCTGCACCGAATGCGTCGCGTCGAAAATCACGGGTGCCCCGGTCTCGGCCATGATCGGCAGGCTGCGCATGTCGGTGACGAGCGTATTGTAGCCGAAAGACGCGCCGCGCTCGGTCAGCATCACATTGCCGTTGCCGCTCTCGGTGACTTTGGCCACCGCATGGATCATGTCCCAAGGCGCGAGGAACTGACCCTTCTTGATGTTCACGACGCGGCCGGTCTTCGCTGCCGCGACCAGGAGATCGGTCTGGCGGCAGAGAAAGGCCGGGATCTGCAGGACATCGACGACCGCCCCCACAGCGCCGCATTGTGCGGCATCATGGACGTCGGTCAGGACAGGCAGGCCGGTGCGTTCGCGAATCTCGGCGAAGACGGGCAGGGCGGCTTCCAGCCCCATGCCGCGCTCGCCGCGTGCGCTGGTGCGGTTTGCCTTGTCGAAGGAGGTCTTGAAGATGAGCCCGATCCGCAGCTCCTCCGCGATCTCCTTGAGCGCCATCGCGCATTCCAGCGCGTGGTCGCGGCTTTCCATCTGGCAGGGACCGGCGATGATCGAGAGCGGCAAGGCATTGCCGAACCTCACGGGCCTCGCAAGATCTTCGCCGATGGTGACGATGGCGTTGGGCGTCATGGCTGCAGTCCTTCGCGCTGATGAGCGCGGGCATATGGCGCTGGCGCCGGTGTGGTCAAGCGTTGCGGCGGGCGAGCGAAGAGTTGAACGCCGGCGCGGCGATCGGGCTGGCGAAGCAGCGGCGAGGTCTGTAAATTCACACGACGAGTACTATCTTGGCTGAGGAAGCAGGACCGGATTTGGACAAGACGCGGGCGGATATGGTCGAGGCGGAGCGAGGCGTGATGAGGCAGAGCGTGGCTGCGGGTACGACCGTGCGACCACGTCGTTTGCAAACCTTGTCCATGGCCGACCGTCCGCGCCGGGCCGGCCCGCCCGGCGATGGCGGCAAGGATGGCGCGGGTACCGCCGTGCTGACCCGCACGCGGACGAAGAAGCCCAATCTCTACCGGGTCCTGCTGCTGAACGACGATTATACGCCGATGGAATTCGTCGTGCATGTCCTGGAGCGGTTCTTCCAGAAGGACCGCGCCGCGGCGACGCAGATCATGATGCATGTGCATCAAAACGGCGTCGGCGAATGTGGCGTCTTTACCTATGAAGTCGCCGAGACCAAGGTTACGCTCGTCATGGATCTTGCGCGCAAGCACATGCATCCGCTGCAGTGCGTGATGGAAAAAAAGTAGCCTTGGGTCTGATCACTCATACCCGAAACAGATAGGAGCGCGCCCCTTGCCGAGTTTCTCGCGCAGTCTCGAACAGGCGCTTCACCGGGCTCTGGCTCTGGCCAATGAGCGCCGTCACGAATACGCCACTCTCGAACACCTTTTGCTCGCGCTGGTCGATGATCAGGACGCGGCTGCGGTGATGCGTGCCTGCAGCGTCGATCTCGATCTGCTGCGGCGCAACCTCGTCGATTATGTCGACGCCGAGCTGACCAATCTCGTCACCGACGGGCGCGATGATTCGAAGCCGACTGCGGGCTTCCAGCGTGTGATTCAGCGGGCGGTGATCCATGTGCAGTCCTCCGGCCGCGAGGAGGTGACCGGCGCCAATGTGCTGGTCGCGATGTTCGCCGAGCGCGAGAGCCACGCTGCCTACTTCCTGCAGGAGCAGGACATGACCCGCTATGACGCGGTAAATTACATCAGCCATGGCATCGCCAAGCGCCCCGGCGCCGGCGACAGCCGTCCCGTGCGCGGCTCCGAGGAAGAAGGCGAGCCGCAGCGCGAGCAACGCGCCGAACAGGCGCCGGGCGACGATAAGGACAAGAAGAAAAAGGAAAGCGCGCTCGAGGCTTATTGCGTCAACCTCAACCGCAAGGCCAAGGACGGGCGCATCGACCCGTTGATCGGGCGCGAGGCCGAGGTGCAGCGCACGATCCAGATTCTGTGTCGCCGCCAGAAGAACAATCCGCTGCTGGTCGGCGACCCCGGCGTCGGCAAGACCGCCATTGCCGAAGGGCTCGCGCTGAAGATCCTGCGTGGCGAGGTGCCCGAGGTTCTGCAGGACGCGACGGTGTTCTCGCTCGACATGGGCACTCTGCTGGCCGGCACGCGCTATCGCGGCGACTTCGAAGAGCGCCTCAAGCAGGTGATGAAGGAGATCGAGCAGCACCCCAAGGCGATCATGTTCATCGACGAGATCCACACGGTGATCGGCGCCGGTGCGACCTCGGGCGGGGCGATGGACGCCTCGAACCTGCTCAAGCCCGCGCTGGCCTCGGGTGGCCTGCGCTGCATCGGCTCGACCACCTACAAGGAGTACCGTCAGTATTTCGAGAAGGATCGGGCGCTGGTGCGGCGTTTCCAGAAGATTGACGTCAATGAGCCGTCGATTCCGGACACGATCGAGATCCTCAAGGGGCTGAAGCCCTATTTCGAGGAATTCCACAAGCTGCGCTACACCAACGAAGCCATCAAGGCGGCCGTGGAGCTCTCGGCGCGCTACATCCATGACCGCAAGCTGCCGGACAAGGCGATCGACGTGATCGACGAAACCGGTGCTTCGCAAATGCTGGTGGTCGAGGCCAAGCGGAAGAAGACGATCGGCGTCAAGGAGATCGAGGCCGCCATCGCGACGATGGCGCGCATCCCGGCCAAAACCGTCTCCAAGGACGATGCAGAGGTGCTGCGCAACCTCGAAACCACGCTCAAGCGCACCGTCTACGGCCAGGAAAAGGCGATCGAGGCTCTCTCCTCCGCGATCAAGCTGGCCCGCGCCGGCCTGCGCGACGGCGAAAAGCCGATCGGCAGCTATCTCTTCGCCGGGCCGACCGGCGTCGGCAAGACCGAGGTGGCCCGTCAGCTGGCGACCTCGCTCGGCGTTGAACTGATCCGCTTCGACATGTCGGAATATATGGAGCGCCACACCGTCTCGCGGCTGATCGGCGCGCCTCCGGGCTATGTCGGCTTCGATCAGGGCGGGCTCTTGACCGATCAGATCGACCAGCACCCGCATTCGGTGCTGCTGCTCGATGAGATCGAAAAGGCCCATCCCGACCTGTTCAACATCCTGTTGCAGGTGATGGACCACGGCAAGCTGACCGACAACAACGGCAAACAGGTCGATTTCAGGAACGTGATCCTGATCATGACGACCAATGCAGGCGCGGCTGACATGGCGCGAAATGCCTACGGCTTCACGCGCATCAAGCGCGAAGGCGATGATACCGAAGCGATCAACAAGCTGTTCGCGCCGGAATTCCGCAATCGTCTCGATTCGGTGATCTCGTTCGGGCATCTGCCGAAGACGGTGGTGGCCCGCGTGGTCGACAAGTTCGTGCTCCAGCTCGAGGCGCAGCTCGCCGATCGCAACGTCACGATCGAGCTGGCCGACGAGGCCCGCGAATGGCTGGTCGAGCACGGCTATGACGAGGCGATGGGTGCGCGGCCGATGGCGCGGCTGATCCAGCAGACGATCAAGACGCCGCTGGCCGACGAGGTGCTGTTCGGGCGCCTCAAGAATGGTGGCGCGGTCAAGGTCGTCGTGGTGCAGTCGGAAACCGGCATCCAGGTGCTGGGCCTCGAATTCCCCGAGGGCCCGGTCAAGCCGAAGCCCGAAAAGGATGTCGAGGCTCGCAACACACGCGAAGCTGCGCGCTCGAAGGCACCTGCCGGGAAGGCCGCCAAGTCGGCACCGCCGCGCCGCACGCCGAAAGGCGGCGTTCCGGAGAATACAGGTCCGGATGGTTCGACGAAGGCTTCGGGGCGGCCTGTCCGCACCGTGCCGAAAGTCCCGCTGACAAAGGCGTAAGACGGTGTTGTTCAAGCGCAAACCGGCGATGCTCGCCATCGAGAATGCGGCGCCCACTGAGACCGGCGAGGCGGTGCAACAGGCGCCCGCCAGGGCCCGGCCCACGAAGGAGCGTGTCGGCTGGTTCGAGAAGCGCCAGCGCCGCCGGCGCCGGCGGGTTATCTTCGAGGAGGTGCTGGGCTGGATCCTGGTGCCGGCGATCATCTATCTGATCTATTGGGGGATCCAGTCGATCGGAGGCATCCCCAAGGAGCTGACCGATTTCGTCAACGAGATCATCGCGACAGCGATGAAGGGCAAGGCTTGAGCCTCACGCCTGCGCTCCCTGCAGGGGAGGCAGGCTCAGTCGACGCTAGGCACGCCCACTGTCGATCGGCGATAGGATAACACCACGTCGCCCGACTCTGTGGTTTCCTCTCGCGCCAGCCTTTGAACCTATGACCGTTTCCCCGGACTGGAGCTGGAAGCGCGTGGCGCTTGCCGGCGCGCGTGATGCGCTGTCGTTGCCGGCCTGGATCGTCGGCTTCGGCCTGGTCGGCATCGGCTCGCTGGCGCATGATGTCGGTTATCCCGTCGGCGTTGCCGTGCTCTCGACGATCATCGTCTGGGCCGGGCCGTCTCAGGTTCTGTTCTTTGCCTCGATCGCGTCCGGGGCCGCCTGGAGCGCGATCGCCATCGCGATCGGCTTCGCCTCGCTGCGTTTCCTGCCCATGACGGTCGCGATCCTGCCGCTGCTTCGGCGACCGGGCCAGAGCGCCTGGATGCAGCTTCTCCTGTCGCATTACGTCGCCGTTACGGCCTGGACCGAAGGTTTGCGACGGCTGCCGGCGATACCGATGCACCAGCGGGTCGCCTATTTCCTCGGCTTCGCCAATGCCTGCATGGTGGTAAGCGCGGTCGGCACTTTCACAGGCTATTATTTGCTGGCTGAACTGCCGATCCCGTTCGCGGCAGGGCTGCTTTGCCTGACTCCGATCTTTTTCCTCGTCTCGCTCACAGCCGGACTGCGCCACCGGGGCGACGTGGCGGCGCTGCTGCTTGGTCTCGCGCTGGCCCCGATCTGCCAACGCTATATCGGCGGCGGCTTCGACCTGATCGTGGCGGGCCTAGTCGCCGGCAGCATCGCATATCTCATCGGCCGGAGGCGAAAGCCGGCATGACCCAACCTATCCCCGGCTTCGATGGGCCGTTCTGGCCCTATCTCGCGCTGTTTCTATTCGCGGCGCTGCCAACGGAAATCTGGCGCTGGCTCGCGGTGGTGTTCGCGCGCGGGCTCGACACGGATTCGGCTCTGCTCGACTGGGTCCGGGCTGTTGCGACCGCGCTGCTTGCCGGCATCGTCGCCAAGCTGATCGTCTCGCCGCCGGGCGTGCTCGCCCACGCGCCGCTCGTAGTGCGCATCGCGGCGCTGGCCGCGTCCGTCGCCGTCATGGCGGTCAGCCGCCGGCGCATGATGCTGGCGGTGCTGGCAGGCGAGACGGCCCTGATCGGCGGCGTCTGGCTGTTCGGCACAGTGTAAAGCGCGGCCTGCCCGGTCCTGTCAGGCCGTCTTGAGCGCTTCGCGGATCTTTTCCGCATGGGAGGACAGCAGTTCCGGCTTTTCCATCGCCCCGGTGTGCGGGCGCAGCGCCACGCCGTCATGGCGGGGCATGACGTGGACATGCAGGTGAAACACCACCTGCCCGCCAGCGGCCTCGTTGAACTGCTGGATCGTGACCCCATCGGCGGCGAACGCGGCCTTCACCGCCCTGGCAAGCTTTTGCGTCGTCAGCGCCACCGCCTTCAAAGCGTCCGGCGGCGCGTCCAGCACGTTCCGGCATGGCGTCCTCGGGAGGACCAGAACATGCCCGTCGGCACGGGGCATGATGTCCATGATCGCGATGGTTTCGGCATCCTCGTAGACAATCTGCGCCGGCAGTTCACCGCGCAAGATTTTAGCGAAGATATTGGTCGGGTCGTAGGCGCTCATCATGGAACCGGCAGGCTGAAACGGAAGTGCACAACCTGTGGCTCTGCCGCCGCGCCGTCAACCCGCCGACGAGCCGATGCGGCCGAGCGGCAGGACCGACTCTACTGTGCCGTCGAGCACGAGGTCGTCGGAGGCGCCGAGAATGTCGAGCTCCGAGACCGTCATGCGCAGGAGCGTCATATTCCAAAAGCGCGCGACGATATCGGCCAGCGCCATCGTCTCGGCAGCGTCGAGATCGTCGACAAGATTGTAGAGGCCGACCAGCCAGAGGTCTCCCGGCGGCCGTCCGAAAGCCTCTTGAACAGCCTGCAGCATGTTCAGACCGTCCTGCTTTTCCGGATAAACCGCGAGATAGAGCCTGCCGCGATTGACGTTTCCGGAGAACAGGCCGCGGAGCTCGACATGGAACGGCGCGATCGCCGCCAGCGCCTGCTCCGTCTGCGCCGAAATGGCAGGCGCCGTTTCCCCGGTTCCGAGCGAGCCGCAGACCGTGGCATGCAGGCGTTGCGCCCGCAGCGGAAGAATGTCCCAGGCGATCTTGCTGGAGAAGGAAGCCGCCTTCAGCTCTGCCTCAAACGCCAGAAAAACGGGAGAAGCGCGGAGTTCCTGATCGGAAACCGGAAGAACCAGGGAATGCACGCGCGGGTGACGGCCCATCTCGTAGAATTTGCCGTCCGCGCGCGGGATCACACGCGGATGGCCGGGCGCGACGAGCGGGAGGTGCGCCAGCCGATAGCTATCGTCCAGCGTCAGCGGCACGGAAAAGTCCGTCAGGCTGCGGCGATAGCCGAGCTCGCTCTCGTCGCAATAGCAGACCGCTCGGCGCGTTGGCGCCCCGTCATTCATCGGGGCCTCCGCCTTTTCGAAACGGGCTTTCGGCGTCGAGCGCATCCCGCCCGGCCGCGATCTGCTCGCGCTCTTGCGCCAGATAGGCGGCCACCGGGCGGCGCAGGCCGGGGTCGGCGATGTGATGCAGCGAGCGGGTGATGACCGGGCGATAACCGCGCGCGAGCTTGTGCTCGCCCTGGGCGCCGGCCTCGACCCGCGCCAGGCCGTGCGCAATCGCATAGTCGATCGCCTGATGGTAGCAGATCTCGAAATGCAGAAAGGGATGGTCCTCGATGCAGCCCCAGTTACGGCCATAGAGGGTGTTGGCGCCGCGAAAATTGATTGCGCCGGCGATGTATCGCCCGGCACGACGGGCCATCACCAGCACGATCCGCTCTCCCATCGCCTCACCGACGCGGGAGAAGAACGCGCGGTTGAGATAGGGGCGGCCCCATTTGCGAGAGCCCGTGTCTTCGTAGAAACCGAAGAAATCGTCCCAGACCGCTTCGGTAAGGCCGGAGCCGGACAGCACCTCGACCTCGATCCCGGCGCTCAAAGCGTCGCGCCGTTCGCGCTTCAGCGCCTTGCGCTTGCGTGAGGCGAGCGTGGCGAGGAAGTCGTCATAGGACGCGAATCCGTCGTTCTGCCAATGGAACTGCAGGTCGTGGCGTTCGAGATAGCCGGCCTCGGCCAATGCAGCGACATCGGGCTCCTGCGCGAAGGTGACGTGTACTGACGACGATTGGGTCTGGCCGCGCAAGGCCTCGAGGCCCTCGATCAGCGCGGCGCGCGCTTCATCGGCGCGTGGCCCATCCGCGACCAGCAGTCGCGGGCCGGTGGCGGGCGTGAAGGGCGCAGCGACCTGCAGCTTGGGGTAATAGCGCCCGCCGGCGCGCTCATAGGCATCCGCCCAGCTATGGTCGAAGACGTATTCGCCCTGGCTATGGCTTTTCAGGAAGCTCGGCGCGGCAGCGAGAAGCTGCCCAACCTCGTCCTCGACCAGGAGATAGGCGGGTGACCAGCCGCTGCGGGCGCCGACACAGCGGCTGTCTTCGAGCGCGCTCAGAAAGGCATGGCTGACGAAGGGGTTGTCATGATCGATGCCGCCACCCGCTGGCGGGGACGCGGCCGGATAGACCGCGTCGAGCAGCGCCCGGGGATTGGCGCAGGCGTTCCAGGCGCCGGCAGGGACGGCCTTGAGCGAGGTCGCGACGCGGACGCTGAGACCTGCCCCGTCCTCCTCGCTCAAGGGCGAAAGCCCTCGAAGACCATCTGGTCGGCGAGCCGCCTTGCCGTCTCGCGCTGTTCGGGCGTCCGCACGGTCCAGCTCATCACCGGCATGCCGACGGCGTTCCGGCAGAGATAGGGCGCTGCGCTGTCCAAATCCGTGACCTTCCAGGAGAGAAAGTCCGGCTGGCTTTCGGTGAAATGCAGCAGGTTGGCGAGCGCATGCTTCCGCTCCAGGGAGAGCTTTTCATAGTCGCCGTAATCATAGGTGTTCATCGCGACGATGCCGCGCGGGATCTGCGGAGCGAGGTCGCGCAAGGCGGTCACGATCTCGGGATCGAAGGATTTGATCACGATCGGCTGGCTGCTGCGGCTCGCGATCACGTCGGCCGTCCGGCGCGTCAGCGCGAGGTCGCCGTCGAAGCGGCTCTTGATCTCGACGACGAGCGGCACGCGGCCGCCGATCAGGTCGAGAAAGGCCGGCAGCGTCAGAATCGGATCGTTCGAGCCCGTCAGCGTGATGCGCCCGAGTTCTACTGCCGTCTTCGCGCGGACCGGCCCGCTCGCGGCCGTCAGCCGGTCGAGCACGAAATCATGGAAGACGACGGCCTCGCCATCGGCGGTGAGCTGCACGTCGCATTCGATTCCGAAACCGCCGTCGATCGCAGCCAGCGCAGCCGAGCCGCTGTTCTCGATCACGCCGGGCTCGAGCCCATGCAGGCCGCGATGGGCGATCGGTTTCGCGACCAGCCAGCCGAGGTCGGGCCGCGGCATTCTGACGCCTGACGCCATCAGGCGATCTCGAACATGGCTTCGACCTCGACCGCCGCATCGGCCGGGAGTTCGGCGACGCCGATGGTCGAGCGCGCGTGGCGCCCCTTGTCGCCGAGAATCTCGACCATCAGGTCGGAAGCGCCATTCATGATCGCCGGCAGCGCCGCGAACGTCGGAACGGCGTTGATGAAGCCGCCGAGACGCACGCAGCGCACGATCCGGCCGAGATCGCCGTTCAGCGCCGCCTTGGCCTGGGCCAGCACGTTGATGGCGCAGAGGCGGGCTGCCTCCAGCCCTGCTTCGTTGAAGATTTCGGCGCCGAGCTTGCCCTTGTGCGCATCGGCGAGCTTGCCGTCGAGCCCGAAGCAGATCTGGCCGGAGATCACCAGCAGGTTGCCGGTGATGACGTATGGAACGTAATTCGCGATGGGCGCGGCGGGCGTCGGGAGGGTGATGCCGAGTTCGGCGAGTTTGGTGTCGACGGCGTTCATGGTCTTCCGCTCCCGGTCTGGACAGGCGCCTTTCATGGCCGATGGCCGGGCCTCCCGCAAGCTGCGGTCCATGCCCGACGGGCAGGGCCGTCTCGCGCCAAGCCATGTCGCCTTCCGCTCCCCGGTCTGGACAGGCGCCTTTCATGGCCGATGGCCGGGCCTCCCGCAAGCTGCGGTCCATGCCCGACGGGCAGGGCCGTCTCGCGCCAAGCCATGTCGCCTTCCGCCATGTTTGCGCCATTGCCGCGATGCACCTAGATTTCGCCGACAGCAAGGAACGGGCGACACATGAGCGGAAGATGGTTGGGCCTTGCGGGGCCGGTTTGCATCGCAGCCATGGCGATGGCCGTTCCGGCATTCGCGCAGGATGCACCCAAGAACGTGGGCAAAGCGGCCGAACGCGTGGTTCTGGCGCCGCACCGCGCCATCTACGATCTGGTGCTGGACGGGGCCAAGCCCTCCGGCAACATCGAGACGGCGCGCGGTCGCATCGCCTATGAATTCACCGGGGATGCCTGCGAAGGTTATGCGCTCTCCTTCCGGCAGGTGACGCAGCTCGGCACCGAGGCCGGGCCGCGCGTGATTGACGCCCGCACCACCAGCTTCGAGGCCGGTGACGGCGCAAGCTATCGCTTCAAGAACGAGAGTTCGGCGGCCGGCGGTACACCCGAGACCGTCGACGGCACGGCGCAGAAGGAGAGCGGCGGCTACGAGGTCAAGCTTCGCCAGCCCAAGACGGAGAGCTACCGCGAGCAGCTCGACGCGCTGTTCCCGAACGCACAGATGAAAGCTGTGATCGAGGCGGCGCGCGCCGGAAAGACCACGCTCAGTGTTAGGCTCTATGACGGCGCCAATACCGGCAAGGACGTTTACGACACGCTGTCGGTCATCGGAAAGCGGATCGAGGCCGAGCCGTCCGACAAGCCGCTCCAGCGCCCCGAATTCGAAAAGATGGCGCGCTGGCCGGTGACCATCTCCTATTTCAAGGCCGGTTCGGGCGAGACGACGCCCTCCTACACCATCGCCTTCGATCTCTATGAGAACGGCGTCACGGGCGCGTTGCGGCTGGACTATGGCAGCTTCGCCCTGCGCGGCACCCTCACTCGTCTGGATCTGCTCCCTCAAGATCCTTGCGCGAAGTAGCAGCTTCGCCCGAGCGGCGCTGCGGCAGACGCAGGCTCAGGCCCCGGCCGATGGCCTCATCGCCGAAGCGGGCCCGAAGGGCGTCCAGCGCGCCCTCCATGGCCTTCAGTCGGGGCGTCGCGGTGTCGGCCAGATCGCCGTGATCGGCCTCTGAGGGGGCGCTGAAATCGCTCGCGCCGATGCCGATCAGCCGATAGCGCGGGCCGCTGCATTCGCGCTTGAGCAAGTCGCGCCCGGCGGCAAACAGCCGCGCGGCCAGCTGTGTCGGCTCGGGCAGGCGGCTGGCCCGCGTCGTCGTGTGAAAATCGGCGGTCTTGAGCTTGAGCGTGATCGTCCGCCCCGCCAGTTCCTGAGCCTTGAGGCGCTTCGATGTCTTCTCGCAGAGCCGCCACAGGATCGGCTCCAACTCGTCGAAGCGGGCGAGGTCGACATCGAGCGTGGTTTCGCTCGAGACGCTTTTCGTCTCCCGGTCGGGCGTGACCGGGCGAGCGTCGATGCCGTTGGCGAGGTTTTTGAGGCGCGGCCCGTCCTTTCCAGCCGACCGGAACAGCTTTTCGACCGGGGCGTCGCTGAGATCGCCGATCAGCTTGAAGCCGGCCTGCGCCAGCTTGGCGACGCTCGCCGGCCCCATGCCGGGAATGAGGCCGACCGGCTTGTCTGCGAGAAACGCCACCGCCTCGCCACGGCCGATGATCGAGAAACCGCGCGGCTTGTCGAGGTCCGAGGCGACCTTGGCCAGGAACTTGGCATAGGACAGGCCGACCGAGACGGTGATGCCGAGTTCGCTTTCCACGCGTCTGGCGAAGCGGGCCAGGGTCTCGGCAGGATTGGCGTGATGCAGACGTTGCGTGCCCGCCAGATCGAGAAAAGCCTCGTCGATCGAAATCGGCTCGACCAGCGGCGTCAGCTCCCGCATCATCTGGCGGATTTCTCGGCCGACCGAGACATATTTCGCCATGTTCGGCTTGACGACGACCGCCTCGGGGCAGGCCTTCAGCGCCTTGAACATTGGCATCGCCGAGCGCACGCCATAGGTGCGCGCGATATAGCAGGCCGTCGAGACCACGCCGCGCTTGCCGCCGCCGATGATCAACGGCTTGTCCTGCAGGCTCGGGTCGTCGCGCTTTTCAATCGCCGCATAAAAAGCGTCGCAGTCGATATGCGCGAGACTCAAGGTGTCGCGCTCGGCATGACGGATCAGGCGCGGCGACCCGCAGCTCGAGCAGCGCCGGAGCGGGCCTGGCCCGTCATGGTCGATCAGGCAGTCTCGGCACAGGCTGCGCATGAACGCTGCCGGCCGGTCAGGCGAAATCGCCGGAGCCCGGCTCTGGTCCCGCGAGCAGCCGACGGGCCTGCGCCACGCTTTCCGGGTTCAGCCCCAGATTTCCGGCGAATTCGAGCAGAAGCGAATCGCTCGATCCGATATGCTCCAATATGGCGGCCAGGAAACCGGGTTCGGCCGCGGCAGCACGCAGCCGGCCCGGATCGAGCCCCGTCACCGCCAGGAAGGGGCCGATGCGTTCCGGCTCGGCGGCAAGGAAGCCCAATGCCTGGATCGCCAGGCCTTCGGCATCCTGAAGTGTCTGTCTGGGTACCATGACCTTGAGTCGCGTATTCGGTTTGCGTTTCGTCAACTCGTCGCATGCTAGCACAATCCGCGAACGAAGCCGCCGATCCCAGGTTCGATCACCTGTGGATTTTCCTGGCGCTATAGAAGGGCGGCCCGATGAAGACGGTTCTCATCGTCGAGGACAACGAGCTCAACATGAAGCTCTTCAACGACCTGCTCGAAGCCCATGGCTATGCCACGCTGAAGACCGCGGACGGCATCGAGGCCATCGAGCTGGCGCGCAACCATCGCCCCGATCTGATCCTGATGGACATCCAGCTGCCGGAGGTTTCCGGGCTGGAGGTGACCAAATGGATCAAAGAGGATGACGACCTCAAGGCCATTCCCGTGGTCGCCGTGACGGCCTTCGCGATGAAGGGCGACGAGGAGCGCATTCGCGAGGGCGGCTGCGAAGCCTATCTTTCCAAGCCGATCTCGGTCGCGAAATTTCTGGAGACCGTCCGGACCTATGCCGGTCCGGCCTGACGTTCGGGCAATCGAGCCGACTATCGGAGTCGGCTCGATTGCGCCTCATTCTGTTACTGCATCGGCATTCCCGAAACCCGCAATCCACTTTTCGGGCCGATGCTCGGGAAAGCAGGACCATGTCAGCCCGCGTTCTCGTCGTCGATGATACGCCTGCCAATGTGAAGCTGCTGGAAGCGAAGCTTTCGGCCGAATATTACGATGTCATGATCGCTTCCAGCGGCGCGGAAGCCCTCGCCATCTGCGAGCGCGGCGAGCCTGACATCGTGCTGCTCGACGTGATGATGCCCGGCATGAACGGTTTCGAGGTCTGCCGCCGGCTGAAGAACCAGCCTAATACGGCGCATATTCCCGTCGTCATGGTCACGACGCTGGACCAGCCGCGCGACCGGCTGCAGGGGCTGGATGCCGGCGCCGACGACTTCCTGACAAAGCCGCTCGACGATGCGGCGCTGATGGCGCGTGTTCGCAGCCTGACGCGGCTCAAGACGATGACGGACGAGCTGCGCAACCGCGCCATCGCCTCGCGCCGCCTCGGGATCGCCGACCCGCTCGCGGCGGCGGCTGCAGAGACGGGCCTTAGCGGCCGTGTCCTGCTCGTCGAAGATCGCGCCAGCGTGGCAGAGCGCCTGCAGAGCGCATTGTCTGCCTTCCATGCCGTCGAGATCGAAACCAATTCACAGCAGGCTCTGCTACGCGCGGCCGATGAAGCGTTCGATTGCGTTCTGGTCAGCCTCGATCTCGAAGGACAGGACGGGCTGCGGCTCTGTAGCCAGCTGCGCTCTCTGGAAAAGACCCGCGACATTTCCGTGCTGCTGCTGGCCGAGATGGAGGATCGCGCCCGCATCCTGCGCGGCCTCGAAATCGGCGCCCATGATTTTCTGATTCGTCCGATCGATCGCAACGAGCTGCTCGCCCGGGTGCGCACCCAGATCAGGCGCAAACGCTTCACCGACCGCCTTCGAGACAGCCTGCAATCCTCCATGGAAATGGCGGTGCTGGATCAGCTGACAGGGCTGCACAACCGTCGTTTCATGGACAGCCGTCTGGCGGCGATGTTCGAGGAATCGGTGATGCGAGCGCGCACGCTCTCGCTGCTCGTGCTCGACGTCGATCATTTCAAGGTGGTCAACGACAGCTGGGGCCACGATGCCGGCGACGAGGTTCTGCGCGAGTTCGCCGATCGCGTCCGTGCCTGCACCCGCGGCATCGACGTCGTTGCGCGCATGGGCGGAGAAGAGGTCGTCGTGGTTCTGCCGGACACGGCAGCGCCGGCGGCGCAAGCGGTGGCGGAGCGGATCCGCGAGCGGGTCGAAAGCGAACCCTTCATGATCCAGGGCGGCCTCCGAGGCATCCCGGTGACCGTGTCGATCGGTGTCGCGAACCGGAAAGCGGGCGATCAATCCGCCGCCGATATGATGAAACGCGCAGACGAAGCGCTGTACCTGGCCAAGGCAGGCGGCCGCAACCGCGTCATCGTCGCGAACGCGGCTTAGGAGCGATGACTGGGCAGCGTCGTTGCGCGATCGCTTTCGCCCCGGCGGCCAGGCCATTTGAAATGTTCAGTAATATGGCCTGACGCAAGCGCTGTTTACTGTGGGACTTAAGCTTATGAGGTAAGGTTAAGCCCAGAGGCTTATGGTAAACAAGACGTATTCGATTGATCTCGACCGGTCACATTGTAAGGGTTTGCCACGGCAGCGGCTATCAAGCCGCTCAGCAATGCCCTTCGGGTGCTCAGGTCCGCCGCATCTCCTGGGAAACCGTCGGGCTCGGTCGGCTGGTTGCGGATGTCCGGCCTCCTCGGAACCGCAACCGGCCGGCCACTTTCGTTCCTCGGATCTCGCTGCGCGATCTTTCGCGGCAGGAGCGAGGCTTGCAGCGGCAGGCTCAGCGGCCGAGGTAACTCAGGAACGCCGGCAGCCAATACCCGGCCGCGCCGAAAGCCGCGAGCAGCGCGACGAGCCCTACAGCCGCGCCGAACCGCTTTCCGACAAAGCGCGATGAATCGACCTGCACGAGAAGGCGCAGCAGCCTGCGTGTCGCGCCGTGTGCACCGGCCCGGCCATCTTCCGGCTCGCTTTTCGTCACCAGCCTGATCTCCACAGTCCCGAGCTTCCGCGCGTCAACCAACGGCAAGACGGAAGGTTGCCTCGCTGCGTTAGTCGATCGGCTTGCATTCCATGCGCACCCTCTCGCCGACGCTGCTCGATGTCTGGCAGGAGACCCGACCTGGAACCGGCAACGTGTCGCCGACCGGGATCACGCGCGCGGAGGGCGAGCGTCTGCTGGCGGTGGCAACCGGCTGAAGAGCCCGGCGTTGCGAGAGGGTCGGAGCGATCTGCCCACGCAGGCCGATCCGCGGCTCCAAGGTGGCGCGCTCGCTCGGTTTGGGCTCCATATCCACGGCCGCTGCGACCCCGGAAGACGCCGTGGGAGGAGGCGACAGCACTTCGTTTCCGAGGATGATCGGCTCCGGCTGCGGGGCCGGCCGCCATGGCGCCCAGCTCGTCAGGCGCGTGAACGCCTCCTGCGTCGGTTTTGTGATCATCTCGGCGTTGGGCATCGACTGCATGCAGCCCGACATCATCAGCCCGGCGCAACACACCGCAGCGCGGCTTGGGATCGGCAGCATCATCGCCCGTTCCTGCTGTTGATTTCGCGAGTGGGCGGACTTTTCAAAGATGCGGTGCTGGAGTCAAGCTCCGTCCGATGATCGAGCCTCACCCGTTGGGGAGCGCTGCGCGCCGAGCGACGAATTCAGCGCGCTTGCGGTCGGCGCGAACCCGACACCGTTCTTCCTCGATCGATCGGCTCTGCCAGCGGGCGCATCGACGCCGGCCCGCATCACGAAAGCCGGCGATCCAGGAGATCCTCGATACGCTCGAGAAGGTTTCGGTGTTCGATCAGGAGTTGCTGCAACGGGCCGATCGACCTGAAAGCGGCGAGGTCTTGCTGCTCCTCGCCCTGGTCCGACCACTGCGCAATGGCTGATTCCGCGGCGGCGACATACTGCTCGCCCGGATCAATGGCGGGGGACTCGCCGCTTTCCAGGGCGATGCGCCGTGCGATCGCATCACGCAAGGCCGTTTCGTGCTCGGTCAGAGCGTCGAGTTCGTCGGTATAGCGCGGCATCGGCTGAAATATGGGTCGCTGGGCAGGCGTCGAGGAGCTTGTACCATCAATGCAAAAAGCCGCCCCAATGGAGCGGCTTCCGGCAGAAACGCAGGAGTAAAGCCGCAGCCTTACTTGATCTTGGTTTCCTTGAACTCGACGTGCTTGCGCGCGATCGGGTCATACTTCTTCTTCGACATCTTCTCGGTCATCGTGCGCGAGTTCTTCTTCGTCACGTAGAAGAAGCCGGTGTCGGCGGTCGAAATGAGTTTGATCTTGATCGTCACGGCCTTGGCCATGGGCGTATCCTCGAACCAGGCGGGCTTGAAAGCCCTCAGAAAAGAAAATGGCCGGGGACACCCGGCAAACCGTCACGGCGGGAAATGCCGCATAGGTCAGGCGAAGTCAAGGAAGAATAGCGCTGAGGGAAGCCCCTTCGCCGGTCGCGCGGGGGCTAAAGCTCCTCGCGCACGAAGCTGCCGCGCTTTTCCCAATAGAACGGCACAGGGAGCCACGGGGCGAAACGGCCCTCGATCCGCGCCTCCACCTCCTGAATGATCACCTTCGTGATCGTCGGGAGGTCGAGTTCTCTGGCCTCGTCGAAATCGACCCAGACGAGGTCGATCAGCTCCGAATCGGGACCGACGACGCCGTCGACCTTCTTTGCCATCGCGGACGCATCGATGGTGAAGAAACGGGTATCGAAACGCTTGGGCCGGCGCGGTGGCGTGATGGCGCGGGCGACGAAGGTGATCGCCGAGAGATCGGGAAAGATGCCGTGGGCGGCGAATTCGCTCCAGCTTCCGGCGGGCGCGGCGTCGGGCGCGCCGAACTCGTCTGTGCCGAACAGGAGCCCGGTCTCCTCGAAGGTTTCCCGGACCGCGGCCAGCGCCAGCGCCCGGGCCTTGCCGATGCCCGACCGCGGGGCTCTCTTGATCAGGCGATCCTCGCAGATCTGGGGCAGGGCGCCCGTGGCGGCCATGCGCCGGTCGGCATCGTCCAGCCGCCCGCCGGGAAAGACGTATTTGCCCGGCATGAATTTGTGGCTCGCATGGCGCTTGCCCATGAGGACCATGGGGCGCGCGGCCGATCGATCGATGATCATCATCGTCGCGGCGTCCTTCGGCCGCTGGTTGACGGTGACGCGGGTCCGCTCGGCTTGCGTGAGGGTCACGCTATGGTCGGTCATGGACCATATCCGCGCTGGGGAAGAGGCTGGCGTTCGGGCAGATCGGGCTCGCCGCTGAAGCCGTGCATGCGCAACGCCCATTGCAGACCGATGACGCCGCCTTTGACGGGCTGCATCAGCATGAGTGACAGAATGACGGTCAGGCTCGGCCAAAGCGCCATGTGAAGCGCCATCGGCCAGTCGCCATATCTCTCCGCGAGCAGCAGCCCGCCGACGATGACATGGCCGACGATGGTGATGACGATATAGGGCGGCAGATCATCAGCCCGCTGGTGGTGAAGCTCTTCCCCGCAGGCCTCGCACCGGTCGACCGGCTTCAGAAAGCCTCGAAACAGCTTTCCACGACCGCAATGCGGGCAGCGCCCCTGAACGCCGCGCGCGACGGCCTGGCGCCACTCCCGCGCGATATCATGACCCTGCGCAGCATGGATGCGAACGCTCATCGGTCTCTGCTCAATACCGTCTTTTGGCTCATTACCGTCTTTTGCCAGGCTTGCGGGCGCCTGTCGGCTTGCCGGCGGGCTTGCTGCCGAACCTGGCCTTTCGGCCGAACGGCGCACCCGAACGATCGGCATATGGCGCCGGGCCGCTCCGCTTGCCAGCGCGACCCGTTGCCACGGTCCGTCCCGGGGAGAGCAGCTCGAAGCGAAGGGCGCCCGCGACTGGGGCAGCCTCGACGAGTTTGACATGGACGCGGTCGCCCAGGCGCCAGCTCTCGCCGGTGCGCTCGCCGGTGAGGGCGTGGGCCGCCTCGTCGTAACGGTAGTAGTCCGCGCCGATGGTCGATGCCGGGATGAATCCATCGGCGCCGGTGCCGTCGAGCTTCACGAACAGGCCCGCCTTGTGCACGCCGCCGATGCGCCCGTCGAAACTCGCGCCGATCTGGCCGGCGAGGAAATGGGCGATCAATCGGTCGGTGGTTTCGCGCTCGGCCGCCATCGCCCTTCGCTCCGCCGCCGAGATCCGCGTCGCGACCTCGCGCAGCTCCGCCAATGTGGTGCTCTTGGGCAGGCCATCCTCGCCCATCTTCATCGCCGCGATCAGCGCGCGGTGCACGATCAGGTCGGCATAGCGGCGGATCGGCGAGGTGAAGTGGGCGTAGCGGCGCAGGTTCAGGCCGAAATGGCCGTAATTTTCGGCGACGTATTCAGCTTGCGCCTGCGTCCGCAGGACCACCTCGTTGATCAGCGTCTCGTTCTCGGAGCCCTTGATGGTCGCCAGAATGCGGTTGAACAGCACCGGCCGCAGCGCGCCGTCCTTCGGCAGCTTGATGCCGATGGAAGCGAGCACCTCGCCGAGCGCGCGCATCTTCTCCAGCGAGGGCTCGTCATGGCAGCGATAGATCAGCAGGCTGCTGGCCTTCTCGAGCGTCTCGGCCGCCGCGACGTTGGCGAGGATCATGAATTCTTCGATCAAGCGATGAGCCGCTAGCCGCTCCGGCACCATGACGCGATCGACCGAGCCGTCTTCCTTCAGGACCAGCTTGCGCTCTGGGAGGTCCAGTTCGAGCGGCTGACGCTGGTCGCGGGCGCGCGCCGCAATGCCATAGGCCGCCCAGAGCGGCATCAGGATGCTGTCGCGGATCGGCCCGGTCTTGTCGTCGGGCTTGCCGTCGATCGCAGATTGAGCCTGCTGGTAGGATAGCTTCGCGGCAGAGCGCATCAGGATGCGGTGGAAGGAGTGGCCCTTCTTGGAGCCATCCGATTTCAGCACCAGCCTGACCGCCAGCGCCGGCCGGTCTTCCAGTTCGCGCAGGGAGCAAAGGTCGTTGGAGATCCGCTCCGGCAGCATCGGCACGACGCGGTCCGGGAAATAGACCGAATTCCCGCGTTCCAGCGCCTCGCGGTCCAGCGCCGAATGCGGCGTCACATAACCTGCGACATCGGCGATGGCGACGGTGACGACGAAGCCGCCGGGATTGTCGGGGTCGGTGTCCGGCGCGGCATGGACCGCATCGTCATGGTCCTTGGCGTCGGCGGGGTCGATCGTGACGAGCGGCAGCGCGCGCCAATCCTCACGCCCCTTCAGGCTCGCGAGCGCCGCCGCCCCCGCCTCCTTCAGCGTCGCCGGCTGGAACGCGTTCGGGATGCCATGGGCATGGATCGCGATCAGGCTGACGGCGCGTTCGGACTTGATCGAACCCAGCCGCTCGCGCACCTCGGCCTCCTGCGGGCCGAAGCGGCTTTCGCGGCGGAGCGAGACCGAGACGAGGTCGCCGTCCTGCGCCTCGCCGGTGCGGCCCTTCGGGATGATCGCTTCGCTCCCTTTCGCCTTCTTGTCGATCGGCACAAGCCTGCCCGATCCATCGGGCAGGGCCCGGAAGATGCCGAGGATGGCGGCCTTGGCCTTGCCCATGATCTTGAGGACGCGGCCGGAATAGGCGAAATCGGCAACGCCTCGCAGCCGTGTCAGCTTGAGCAAAGCCTGATCGCCGACGCCGGGGGCCTGCCCGGCATCCTTCGATTTGCGGCGGTCGTCGCGGGTGGTCTCGACCAGGATGCGCGGGGCGGCGCCCTCGTCCGCCTCGTTCCATTCGAGCGGCTGCGCGACGAGATCGCCGTCCCGGTCGCGGGACTTGATCTCGCAGAGCAGCACCGGGGGCAGGGCGTTGCGCGGGTGCACCGGGCGCGCGTCTCCGTCGCCGCCGATCTCGCCCTCGCGTTCCATCTCCTTGAGAAGGCGCTTGAGCCAAATCTTGCCGCCCTGGTCGAGGCCGAAGGCCTTGGCGATCTCGCGCCGGCCGACCTCGCGCCCGGCGGCGCGCTCTTCCTCCACGAAATCGAGGATCGCCTGACGGCTGGGTTCAGGCGCGTTCAAAGGACCAGCTCATGACGAAGAGGAAACTGTTGGAAGCCATCTCGCGCCTGTTTGCCATGGTTGCGTTCGGCACGCCAGCAGCCCGTCCGCTCGGTTCCTCTCGAACAAAATAAGAAGGGCCACCCTTTCGGGCGGCCCTTCCATTGTCGAACCGCGACCCAGCGAACCGGGTCGATGGTGCGAAAACTCACGCGGACAAAGAAACCCAGCCAGAAGAGGTCCAGGTCCGCCCGCCTTGCACCAGCGGTTGATGACAATGAGACACTGGATCACCTCCTTTCAGTTGTTACCGACGAGATGGAGGCTATGGCGATTCTCCCCGGCTCGTAAATGCTAAAAAATGCGCGGGTCGGAGGGGATGGTCTGGCGTGTTTGCCGGCTCATTTGATGAACGGTGCCGTGCTGCACAAACGATGGGCGTCCTGTCCGCTTACAAAATAGGCAAACTTGGCGTTTCGGTTCGATCTTGCGTCGCGATCCGTCTCGTCGGCAGGAAATTCCTTCACGCGGCGGCCGGCAGCAGAGGGTTGCGTGAACTCTTAATCGTTCAGGCGAGTTGGCACGCGCCTTGCCAAGAGCGTTCCGGGCCGGTGGGGCCTAACGGTGCCACTCTTGGCGGCCGCATAACAGAATGTTCGGGAGTCGTCCGTGAGCAGCAACCGTCGCGAATTTCTTGGTACCGCTTTGGCGGGTGCCGCTTTCATCGGTTCGTCCTACCTGCCGGCGGCGGCGCAGCAGGAGACCATCAAGGTCGGCATCCTGCATTCGCTCTCGGGCACCATGGCGATCTCCGAGACGACGTTGAAGGACGTCATGCTCATGCTCATCGAAGAGCAGAACAAGAAGGGCGGCGTGCTGGGCAAGAAGCTCGAGGCGGTCGTGGTCGATCCCGCTTCCAACTGGCCGCTCTTCGCCGAAAAGGCGCGCGAGCTGATCACCAAGGACAAGGTCGCGGCGACCTTCGGCTGCTGGACCTCGGTCTCGCGCAAGTCGGTGCTGCCGGTGTTCAAGGAGCTGAACAACATCCTGTTCTACCCCGTCCAGTACGAGGGCGAGGAGAGCGAGCGCAACGTGTTCTATACCGGCGCGGCGCCGAACCAGCAGGCGATTCCGGCGGTCGATTATCTCGCCAAGGATGAAAAGGTCGAGCGCTGGGTTCTGGCCGGGACCGACTACGTCTATCCGCGCACGACCAACAAGATCCTCGAGGCGTATCTCAAGTCCAAGGGCGTGAAGCCCGAAGACATCATGATCAACTATACGCCGTTCGGCCATTCGGACTGGCAGACGATCGTCTCGGACATCAAGAAATTCGGCTCGGCCGGCAAGAAGACCGCCGTGGTCTCGACCATCAACGGCGATGCCAATGTGCCGTTCTACAAGGAACTCGGCAACCAGGGCATCAAGGCGACCGACATTCCGGTCGTGGCCTTCTCCGTCGGCGAAGAGGAACTGGCCGGCATTGATACCAAGCCGCTCGTCGGCCATCTCGCCGCCTGGAACTACTTCGAGTCGATCAAGACGCCGGAGAACGAGGCCTTCATCAAGCAGTGGCAGGCCTACAAGAAGAACCCCAAGGCGGTCACCAACGACCCGATGGAAGCCCATGTCATCGGCTTCGCCATGTGGGTGAAGGCTGTCGAGAAGGTGAAGTCGACCGATCCCGACAAGGTCATCGACGCGCTGCCGGGCATCGAGGCTCCGAACCTGACCGGCGGCATCTCCAAGATGCTCCCGAACCACCACATCACCAAGCCGGTCTTCATCGGCGAGATCAAGGATAACGGCCAGTTCGACGTGGTCTGGAAGACCCCCGGCCTGGTGGCAGGCGACGCCTGGTCGAAGGAGCTCGACGGCTCCAAGGACCTGATCGGCGATTGGGTCGAGAAGAAGTGCGGCAACTTCAACACCAAGACCGGCAAGTGCGGCGGCGCCTGATGGCGGCCGCCTGAGATCAAGAGGGGGAGGGGCGGCACGGAAAGAAATTCCGGCCGTCCCTCGTTTCTACCACCGTCTCAAGCAAGCGCTGGCGGTCGTCCCGGCCGAAGCGACGCACAGAGCCGGGATCCATTCCTGAACCTTTCCGTCAAAGGTTCAGGAATGGATCCCGGGTCACCCTTCGGGTGCCCGGGATGACCGCCAGCGGATGTCGATCCTGATGCCTATCTTTCACCGTCTCCTGCACGTCGGCGTCATTCTCGTGGCGCTGGTCGCGGCTTCGGTCGCCTCCTTCGCGCAAGGGGCGGACGAGGCCTTCCAGCGACTCGCGGCCGACAGCTATTCCGACACCGCTCGCGGTATCGAATTGCTGATCCAGACAGCCCATCCCAATGCCGCGCTCGTCATCGAGGCGCTGAGCGACGGCCGGCTGTTGGCCGGGCCAAGCGGCGTCGTGGTCAAGACCGCGAGCGGCAGCTTCATCGATGCGAAGACCGGCGCCACGCTTTCCGCCGCGCCGGCCGATGTGAAGCCGGTGCGCCTCAACAACGCCGTGAGGCGATCCGTTCAGGGAGCTCTCGGCGGCCTGGGCCTGCTCAATCCCGACGTCGACAAACGCGTTGCCGCGGCCGAGGCCGTCTTCAAGTCGCGCGATGCGAGCCTTCTGCCGGTCGTCGAGGCGGCGATCGGCAAGGAAACCGACCCTCGCGCCCGTGCGGCGTTGCGGCAGGCGCAGGCCGCCATTCTAGTTTCGAAGCCCGACGCCCAGCCGCTCGACCGCCTTGCCGCGATCGACGTCCTGCGCGAGCGCGGCGATCAGGACGCACTCGCCACCCTGCGGGCGCTGCCGGCAGACGCCACGCCCGCCCTCAAGGATGCGCAGGCTAAGGCGATCACCGCGATCGAAGGCCGGCTGAAGCTCTGGGCCATGGCGCAGAACCTTTGGTACGGGCTCTCGCTCGGCTCCGTCCTGCTGCTCGCCGCCATCGGGCTGGCCATCACCTTCGGCGTGATGGGCGTCATCAACATGGCCCATGGCGAGATGGTGATGCTCGGCGCCTACACCACCTTCATGGTGCAGGAGATCATCCGCAGCCATGCCCCTTGGCTGTTCGAGTGGTCGCTGGCCATCGCGCTGCCCGCCGCCTTCATCGTCGCCGGCACGGTCGGCATCGCGATCGAGCGCGGCGTGATCCGCTTCCTTTACGGCCGCCCGCTTGAAACCCTGCTCGCGACCTGGGGCATCAGCCTGATCCTGCAGCAGGCGGTCCGCACCGCCTTCGGCCCCACCAACCGGGAGGTCGGCGCGCCGGCTTTCATGTCGGGGACCTTCGATCTCGGCGGGCTCGCGATCACCTATAACCGGCTCGGCATCATCGTCTTCTCAGGGCTCGTCTTTGCTGCCCTGCTCGCCATCCTGAAGCTGACCCCGATGGGCCTTCAGATGCGCGCGGTCACCCAGAACCGGCGCATGGCCTCGGCGATGGGCATCCGCACCGGGCGCATCGACGCGCTGACCTTCGGGCTCGGCTCCGGCGTGGCGGGGCTGGCCGGCGTGGCGCTCTCGCAGATCGACAATGTCAGCCCCAATCTCGGCCAGAGCTACATCATCGACAGTTTTATGGTCGTGGTGTTCGGCGGCGTCGGCAATTTGTGGGGCACGCTGGTGGGCGCGATGACGCTGGGCGTCGCCAACAAGCTGCTCGAACCCTATGCCGGCGCGGTGCTGGGCAAAATCGCGCTGCTCGTCTGCATCATTCTCTTCATCCAGAAACGCCCGCGCGGCCTGTTCGCGCTCAAGGGCCGGGCGGTGGAAGCATGATCACCCGCTTCCTCCTGCAGAAGATGGACCGGCGCGGCGGCGTCTTCCTCGCGCTGATCCTCGGGCTTGGTCTGCTCGTGCCGCTCTCGAACCTGCTGCTGCCGGCGGGCTCTGCGCTGCATGTCTCAACCTCGACCATGTCGCTGTGGGGCAAGTATCTCTGSTACGCGCTGCTGGCGATTTCGCTCGATCTGGTCTGGGGCTATTGTGGCATCCTCTCGCTCGGCCACGGCGCCTTCTTCGCACTCGGCGGCTACGCCATGGGCATGTATCTGATGCGCCAGATCGGCACGCGCGGCGTCTACGGCAACTCGCTACTGCCCGACTTCATGGTCTTCCTGAACTGGCAGGAGCTGCCCTGGTACTGGTACGGGTTTTCGTCATTCCCCTTCGCGATGCTGATGGTGCTGGCGGTGCCGGGCCTACTCGCCTTCGTTTTCGGCTGGTTTGCCTTCCGCTCGCGCGTCACGGGTGTCTATCTTTCGATCATCACGCAGGCGCTGACCTACGCGCTGCTGCTGGCCTTTTTCCGCAATGATATGGGGTTCGGCGGCAATAACGGCCTGACCGACTTCAAGGACATCCTCGGCTTCAACATCCAGACGCAGGGGACGAGGGCGGCGCTGTTTGCCATGACCTGCGTGATGCTGGCCGCCGGCTTCCTGATCGCGCGAGGCATCGTGGTCTCGAAGCTCGGCAAGGTCGTCATCGCGATCCGTGACGCCGAGTCGCGCACGCGCTTTCTCGGCTACCGCGTCGATCGCTTCAAGCTTTTCGTCTTCACCGTCTCGGCCTGCATGGCGGGCGTGGCGGGTGCGCTTTATGTGCCGCAGGTCGGTATCATCAACCCCAGCGAATTCGCGCCGGCGAATTCAATCGAGACCGTGATCTGGGTCGCCGTCGGCGGTCGTGGCAGCCTGGTCGGCGCAGCGTTGGGTGCTGTGGTGGTGAACTGGGCCAAGACCGTCTTCACCTCCGGCTTCATGGCGCCGTATTGGCTCTTCGCGCTCGGCGGGCTGTTCGTCGTCGTGACGCTTTTCCTGCCCAAGGGCATCCTTGGCACAGCCGAGGCGCTGTGGGCGGGACGACGCAAGCCCAAGCAAAGGCCGGTCGCCGAGCCGGCCCCGGCGGAGTGAGGCTATGAATGCTCCCAACCCCGGCGCTCTCACATCGTCACTGCTCTACCTCGACGGCGTCAGCGTCTCCTTCGACGGCTTCAAGGCCATCCGCGGACTGTCGTTGACCATCGAGCCCGGCGAGATGCGCGCGATCATCGGGCCCAACGGCGCCGGCAAGACGACGATGATGGACATCATCACCGGCAAGACGAAGCCGGATGTCGGCACGGTGATGTTCGGAGGTCATGTCGACCTCACCAAGCTCGACGAAGCCGCCATCGCCAATCTCGGGATCGGTCGCAAGTTCCAGAAACCGACCGTCTTCGACTTCCACACGATCGAGGACAACATCCTGCTCGCTCTGAAGTCGAAGCGCACGGTGGGCCGGACGCTGTTCTGGAAAACCGAGCCGGCCCAGCAGAAGCGCATCGACGATATTCTCGGCATCGTGAAACTTGCCGACAAGCGCGACCTTCTGGCCGGCTCGCTCTCGCACGGCCAGAAGCAATGGCTCGAAATCGGCATGTTGCTGGCGCAGGACCCCAAGCTCCTGCTCGTCGATGAGCCCGCCGCCGGCATGACCGATGGCGAGACGGCGCAGACGGCGGTGCTGCTCAAGGAGATCGCGAAGGATCATTCCGTCATCGTGGTCGAGCACGACATGGGCTTCATCCGCGAGCTTGGTGTGAAGGTCACGGTGCTGCACGAGGGCTCGGTGCTGGCCGAAGGCCCGCTCGACCAGGTCAGCGCCAATGAGCGCGTCGTCGAAGTGTATCTGGGACGGTGAAAGTGATGCGCAGCGACCACTCCGTCATTGCGAGCGTAGCGAAGCAATCCAGAAAGACTGGGTGGCACGCTTCGCTTAGTTCCCCTGGATTGCTTCGTCGCTGCGCTTCTCGCAATGACGGAAATATCGAGCGCATCCCATGCTGACCGTCGATGCCATCGATCTTCACTACGGCGCGGCGCAGGCTCTGCGCCGCGTGTCCGTCACGGCGGAGCGTGGCAAGGTGACCTGCGTGATGGGCCGCAATGGCGTCGGCAAGACGACACTGATGCGCGCCATCGTCGGCCAGCAACCGATCAGCGCAGGTCGCATTTCCTTCGGTGGGCAGGACATCTCGACGCTGCGCACGGAGGACCGCGCACGCGCCGGGATCGGCTTCGTGCCGCAGGGCCGCGAGGTCTTCCCGCTGCTGACGGTGAAGGAAAACCTCGAAACCGGCTTTGCGCCATTGGCCCGCAAGGACCGCCATATACCGAACGAACTGTTCGACCTTTTCCCCGTGCTGAAGTCGATGCTCGGCCGGCGCGGTGGAGACCTCTCGGGTGGCCAGCAGCAGCAACTCGCCATCGCGCGGGCGCTGGTCACCCGGCCCAAACTGCTGGTGCTGGACGAGCCGACCGAGGGTATCCAGCCTTCGATCATCAAGGATATCGGCCGGGCGATCGATTACCTGCGCCAGAAGGGCGACATGGCGATCGTTCTGGTCGAGCAGTATTTCGATTTCGCCCGCGAGCTTGCCGATACCATGTTTGTGATGGATCGCGGCGAAGTCGTGCTGTCGGGGCCGATGAGTGAGCTGGACGGCGCGCAGGTGCAGCGATTGATCCAGGTGTAAAGATCGCATCCATCGTTGCGAGCGAAGCGAAGCAATCCAGGGGGACGTCGAGCGCTGCCGCCCCTGGATTGCTTCGTCGCTGCGCTCCTCACAATGACGAGACTTTCGACCCGCTGATTAAGAGTCAGCTGCTCTAGGCCAGCCCTCAAAACACCAGCGGCCGGTTCTCCACCACTTCCTTCATCACGAAGAAGGTGCGGGTCTGACGCACGCCCGGCAAGGCCAGCAGCGTTTCGGCGTGCAGCCGGTTGAAATCCGCCATGTCGCGCACGCGAATTTTCAGGAAATAGTCGAAGTCGCCGGCGACGACATGGCAGTCGAGCACCACCGGCAGATCCTTCACGGCCGCCTCGAAAGTGCCGAAGCTTTCCGGCGTCGAGCGGTCGAGTACCACGCCGACAATGGCGAGCGTGCCTCTTTCTACCTTCGCTGGAGAGACCTGCGCCCGCACTCCGGTGACGTAGCCCTCGGTGAAAAGACGCTGGATGCGGCGATGGCAGGTCGCGGCGCTGGTGTTCACCCGCTTGGCGATTTCGGCGTTGCCCATCCGGCCGTCCGCCTGAAGCAGACGCAGGATTTTCAGGTCGGTGCGGTCCATTTCCGATGCCATGAAAGAATCTTCCATAAATGTCGGTGTGCCCCAACGATCTTGATCACAAAATCCGATCTCAAGCAGAAATGAGAACAGATTACCGGTTCATTTCGAAAGCACCTTCCGCGTCTGTTTTGTTAGGTTTCGCATCGGTTTAATGGAGCGAGCAAGACCGATGCTGAATAAATTCGAGCGCTACAAGCTGACCTTCGGGCCGAGCCCCATCGAGAAGCTGCCCCGTCTGTCGGCTCATCTCGGCGGCGGCGTCGAGCTTTATGCCAAGCGCGAGGACTGCAATTCCGGTCTGGCCTTCGGGGGCAACAAGCTGCGCAAGCTCGAATATATCGTGCCGGACGCCATCGCGTCGGGCGCGGATACGCTGGTCTCGATCGGCGGCGTGCAGTCCAATCACACCCGCATGGTCGCCGCGACGGCGGCCAAGATCGGCATGAAGTGCCGGCTCGTGCAGGAGAGCTGGGTGCCGCATGATGACGCCGTCTATGACCGCGTCGGCAATATCCTGATGTCGCGCGTCATGGGCGCGCATGTCGAGCTGGTCGACGAGGGCTTCGATATCGGCATCCGCGCGAGCTGGGAAAATGCGCTGGCCGACGTGAAGGCCAAGGGCGGCAAGCCCTACCCCATTCCCGCCGGCGCCTCCGTGCACAAGTTCGGCGGCCTCGGCTATGTCGGCTTCGCCGAGGAGGTGAGGGCGCAGGAGGCCGAGCTCGGCTTCAAGTTCGACTATATCGTCGTCTGTACCGTCACCGGTTCGACCCATGCCGGCATGGTCGTCGGGTTCGCGCAGGACGGGCGCCAGCGCAACGTCATCGGCATCGACGCGTCCTTCACCCCGGCGCAGACCAAGGCGCAGGTGCTCGACATCGCGCAGAAGACCTCGGCCCTCGTCGGCGGCAAGGACATCGTCTCCGACGACATCGTGCTGAACGAGGACTACGCCTATCCGGTCTACGGCGTACCCTCGAAGGAGACGATCGAGGCGATCCGGATGTCCGCCCGGCTCGAAGGCATGATGACCGACCCCGTCTATGAGGGGAAATCCATGCAGGGCATGATCGACCTCGTGAGGAAAGGCTTCTTCCCGGCGGGTTCGAAGGTGCTTTACGCCCATCTCGGCGGGGTGCCGGCGATCAACGGCTACAGCTACACTTTCCGTAACGGCTAAGCCGTGACGGAGGCGATTCTCTTCCTCGAATACGCGGTGGCCGACAGGGCAGGCCGCGAAGCCGTGCGGGAGCGGCTCTCCGCCCTCGCTTTGCTGGGCGCCGCGCGGATGATCTTCGCCGCGACCGAGGAGGCGTCGGGCCTCGACGCCTCCTCGGTCGTGGCGCTCGGTTTCTCCGATGCGGCACGGGCGAGGGCAGCTCTCGATCGATGGAGAAACGAGGGCGCCCTGCCTGTCGGTGCAACGGCGCGGTTGCTCGCGGCCGAGCAGGCTCAGGCTCCGATCCTGCTCTTCCCTTGAGCGTGGCGCTTGCGGCCGGCGCGTCGGCGGGGCAGAACCTAGCGTCAAGACCGCCGGCGCCGTTAGTCGGCGCGAGCGGGAGATGCCCTGATGCAACTCGGAGTGATCGGCCTCGGCCGGATGGGCGGCAACATCGTGCGCCGTCTGATGCGCGCCGGCCATGAATGCGTGGTCTATGACCGCGACCCCAAGCCAGGGCAGGCTCTTGCTGCCGACGGTGCGGTTATTGCCAGCGATCTCAAGGACTTGGTGAGCAAGCTTCAGGCGCCGCGCGCGGTCTGGGTGATGCTGCCGGCCGGCAAGATCACCGAAGCGACGCTCACGGAGCTGGCCGGGCTGGTCTCGGAAGGCGACACGCTGATCGATGGCGGCAACGCCTTCTGGAAGGACGATGTCCGCCGCGGCAAGGAACTGGCAGCCAAGGGCATTCACTACATGGATGTCGGCACCTCCGGCGGCGTCCATGGGCTGGAGCGCGGCTACTGCCTGATGATCGGCGGCGACAAGGCGGCCTTTGACCGGCTGGAGCCGATCTACAAGGTGTTGGCACCGGGCAAGGGCGAGATCGAGCTGACCAAGCATCGAGACGGCCGCAACGCGACCGCCGAGGACGGCTATCTGCATTGCGGCCCGGTCGGAGCCGGCCATTTCGTCAAAATGGTCCATAACGGCATCGAATACGGCATGATGCAGGCCTTCGCGGAAGGCTTCGACCTGCTCCGCAACGCCTCCGCCAAGGAAGGCCTGCCGCCGGATTACGGCTTCGATTTCGATGTTCCGGAGATCGCGGAGGTCTGGCGCCGAGGCTCGGTCGTGACATCCTGGCTGCTCGACCTGACGGCCGAAGCGCTCGCCGCCGACGAAGAGCTGTCCGCCTATACCGGCAACGTCTCCGATTCGGGCGAAGGCCGCTGGACGGTGGATGCGGCCGTCGAAACCGCGACGCCGGCCGAGGTTCTCACCTCGGCGCTGTTCGCGCGTTTTCGCTCCCGCGTCGACCATACCTTCGGCGAGAAAGTGCTTTCGGCGATGCGCGCCGGCTTCGGCGGCCATGTCGAGCCGAAGCCGGGGATTGTGCAACCGGCCGGGCCGGTCGCTGTCGGGGCGGATTCCGTTCCGGTCTCCACCAGTCCGCATAAGGGCTGATAGGTGGCACCGGAGGCATTGCAGCGGGTCAAACCCGCAGTCGTCGTCGTGATGGGCGTCGCAAGCTCGGGCAAGACCTCGCTGGGCGAGCGGCTGGCCAAACGGCTCGGCTGGCCGTTCCGGGACGCCGATTCGTTCCATCCGCCGGACAACGTCGCCAAGATGGCCGGCGGCACGCCGCTGACCGACGACGACCGCAAGCCATGGCTGGCGGCCATCGCGGCCTGGATCGACGATCTGCGGGCCAAGGGCGCGCATGGCATCGTCACCTGCTCGGCGCTGAAGCGGGCCTATCGCGAGGTCATCGTGGGCGAGCGGCCGGATGTGGCGCTGGTCTATCTCAAGGGCTCGCGGGAACTGATCGGGCGACGCATGGCCGCGCGCCAACATCACTTCATGCCGCCCGCGCTTCTCAACAGCCAGTTCGCGACGCTCGAGGAGCCCGGACCGGACGAGCGTCCGCTGATTGTTTCCGTCGAGGACAGCAAGGATGTGATCGAGCAGGAGGTGCTCGACCAACTGGGGCTGGGCTAGCGCTCCTTGGGTTGGCTAGTGCTTGGGCCGACTAGTACTTGGGCCGGCTAGTGCTTGGGCCGCGTCGGCCAGTCGATCACGGCCGAGGCAAATACCGCGCACCAGATCAGCACGGGCTGAAATGCCAGCCGCGGACCGTGATACCACCAACTCGACGGCAGGCCGGTTACGGCGATGCCGTCGAAGGCGTGCTTGATGTTGGCCGGGAAGACGCACAGGGCATAAAGCGCGAGACCGATCCCTGCCGCCTTGCGCAGTCGCGGGATCAGCAAGCCCACCGCGCCGGCGATTTCGGCCAATCCGGTGATGATGACGACCTCGCGCGGAAACGGTACCCAGTCCGGCACGATCGGCAAAAAGCCATCGGGAGCGCCGAGATGCAGCAGCCCGGCCGCCGCATAGAACGCGACCAGCAGCCCGCGCAGGAGGGTGCGTGCGGTCATGTGACCTCGAACCAGCTCCACAGGCCGAGGTCGAATCGCTCCAGCACCGTTGAGGAGATCAGCCAGCGGCCGGGATTGTCGGCGAGGAAGGCGATGTGCAGCTTCTTGCCGTCCGGAATCTGAACCGTGTCGAGAAAATAGTTCTCCCAGCCATCGTCGAGCGGGTGAAGCAGACGCACGGCATGGCCATGCACGTGCAGCGGCTGGACGAAGGCGGTCCGGTTGTCGATCGCCATCACGACAGGCGCGCCGCGCCTGACGCTGAACAGCGGCTTGGCGTCCTTCGAGCCGGTGCCGCCATTGACGCGCCAGGGTCGCGCCAGATCGATGCCGGCAAAGTCGATCGTGCGCTCCGGTGTCGGCTTGCCGCCGCCTTCGATCACGAATTCGGGACGCAGCGCATCCTGCATCCGCACGGCAGCGGGCAGAGCGGGGTTGGGCTTCAGGATCGCGCCCTCGCTGCGCGGCATTCTGGCTGTTCCCTCCGTCACGATCCGCAGCAGCGGCAGGCCCGGACCGACGAGCGCCGTGATGCCGAGCGAGGCCCCGGTGGCGTCGGGCAGATCGACGATCACGTCGTAACGTGTGCCTGGCGCGAAGGGCAGCTGCGCATGAACGGGCTCGAAGGGTTCGGTGGGTTGGCTGTCGACGGCGATCACCGAAACCTTGGCGCCGTCGAATCGCAGCCGCATGATCCGGGCGTTGCAGGCGTTGGCGAGCCGCAGCCTGACGCGCGATCCCGGTGCGAGCTTCAGCGAATGCGGCGGCGACTTGCCGTTGACGGTGAGCCAGCTGCCCAGCCGCCCGGCGGCGGCTGACGCGGTGCTGGACAGGGTGAAGGGCTGGATCGCCTGGTCCTCGCCGAGCAGCCAGTCGCGGATCACGACCGGCAGATCGAGATCCACGGCGGGCGGCTCGCGCTCTTCGACGATCAGGAGCCCGCTCAGGCCACGGCCGTTGGGTTCCGAGGAGTTGCCGAGGCTAAGCGGTCGATAGAGGATCGTGCCGGGATCAGGCGGTGTCAGCCGGTATTCGGCGCTTTCGCCCGGCGCGACGGGGGCCTGGCTGAAGCCGCCCACACCATCCTGCGCCGCCTCGCCGCGCACGCCCTGCCAGTGCAGCGAAAGCGGCGCCGTCGTCTTGTTTTCCAGCTTGAGCCGCAGCGTGTCGCCCTGCCTGATTCGCAGCGTCGGACCCGGTGTCTCGCCGTCGAAGGCCCAGAGTTCCGTTTCCGCCGCTGGCGCGGGACGCAGGCGCAGCTTGGCCGGCTGGGCCGTCAGCGTACGGGGCTTCGGCGCATCGGACGGCGCAGGCTGCTGCGCACGGGCGGGCAGGGCGGAGACGAGGCTCGCCCCGCCAATGCCGGCAATCAGATCGCGACGGCGGATGCCGGACGAAGCGGGTGGGCTGCTGCTCATGAAGCCCGGCATAAAGCGGCGGCAGCGCTCTGGCGAGAGGCGAAGACGCTCTGGCAAGAGGACTGGCAGGGCGGGGCCGTTTTACAGAACCGTCATTTTTTTGCTGCAAGCGCCGGGCGAAATGCGTATAGCACCGCGGCTTGAAGATGGCCGCGCTGCGTTCGATCGCGCGCAAACATCATCGGCCGGCGGGCGTGGCGGAATTGGTAGACGCACTGGTTTTAGGTACCAGCGGCGAAAGTCGTGGGGGTTCGAGTCCCTCCGCCCGCACCATCGGCAGGATCGACGCGCACCCGGCCGGGTGCGACAACGGCGGTCCTTAGAGGTATTGCTGCATCGGATCTCCCGAAAAGTGGTGTTCACTTTTTAGGTCCGGTACGAGAATTTTCGCGAGCGCGGTGGCGGTCTCAACGACCGGCGTCGCGCTTTGGACATCGAGACGTAAACGAGCTGTTGGCGGTATAAGAAATGAACGTGACAGAAACCCTCTCGCAGGGCCTCAAGCGCGAATTCCAGGTTGTGCTGAACGCCGCCGACCTGAAGACCAGGCTCGATGGCAGCCTCCAGGATCTCCAGGGCAAGGCCAAGATCAACGGTTTCCGTCCGGGCAAGGTGCCTGTCGCGCATCTGCGTCGTCTTTATGGCCGTTCGGTTATGTCCGATGTGCTCCAGAACGCCGTCAACGAGGCGAACCAGAAGATCGTCGCGGATCATGGCCTGAAGCTCGCTTTCGAGCCGCAGATCCGCTTCCCCGAGAACAAAGACGAGATCGAGGCGGCGATGGAGGCCAAGGGCGATCTCGCCTTCACGGTCGCCCTCGAGGTTCTGCCGAAGATCGAACTCGCCGACATCTCGGACGTGTCGCTGGTGAAGCCAGTCGCCGAGGTGCCTGACGCCGAGGTCGACGCCGCGCTGGAGCGCATGGCCGCCGGCAACCGCAGCTTCGCCACGAAGGGCGAGAAGGCCATCGCCGAGAAGGGTGATCGCCTGATCATCTCCTTCGTCGGGACGCTCGACGGCGAGAAATTCGATGGCGGAACGGGCGACAGCATCCCGCTCGATCTTGGCGCGGGGCAGTTCATTCCCGGCTTCGAGGAGCAGCTCGAGGGCGCCTCGACCGGTGAGACGCGCACCGTCAAGGTGACGTTCCCTGAAAACTACGCGTCCGAGAACCTCGCCGGCAAGCCGGCCGAGTTCGAGGTGACCGTGACCGATGTGCAGGCCCCCGAGGCCGTCAAGATCGACGACGAGCTTGCCAAGGGCTTCGGCATGGAATCGCTCGACAAGCTGAAGGAAGCGGTCCGCGAGCAGATCGGTCGCGACTTCGTTGCGCAGTCGCGCCGCAAGCTCAAGAAGGGCCTGCTGGACGCTCTCGACGGCAAGTACTCCTTCGACCTGCCGCCGACGCTGGTCGACCAGGAGTTCAACAGCGTCTGGAGCCAGGTCGAGGCCGATATGAAGCAGGCCAGCAAGACCTTCGCCGATGAGGACACCACCGAGGACGCCGCCCGCGCCGACTACCGCAAGATCGCGGAGCGACGCGTTCGCCTCGGTCTGGTGCTGGCCGAGATTGGCGAGCAGGCCAAGGTGCAGATCTCGGACGACGAGGTCACCCAGGCTCTGATCGAGCGCGCACGCCAGTTCCCGGGCCAGGAAAAGGAAGTCTGGGAGTTCTATCGCAAGAACCCGCAGGCTCTCGCCGAAATCCGCGCCCCGATCTTCGAGGAGAAGGTCGTGGACCATTTGCTGGGTCAGGTGAAGGTCGAGGACCAGACGGTTTCGCGCGACGCGCTCTACGCCGACGAGGATGGCGAGGAGACTGCCGAGGCCAAGCCGAAGAAGGCGCCTGCCAAGAAGGTCAAGAAGTCCGAGGGCAAGACCGACGCCGAGGACAAGGCCGAGGACGCGTCGGCCTGAGGCGAGCCTGAGTCGATCCGGAGCTTCCGGCAACCTTAACGACAGCATTCGCGCCGCCGGCCCCGGGACCGGCGGCGCTTCCCTTTTCAGCCACGTTCGGCGTGCTTATGTGGTGTGTCTTCCAGAACACCGCCGATTCGATAAAGCCGCCGCCGAGCGGGGCTCCCATCAAGGATTGATCCATGCTTCGCGATCCAATCGAGACCTACAACAATCTCGTCCCGATGGTGGTCGAGCAGTCGAGCCGCGGCGAGCGGGCCTTCGACATTTATTCGCGCCTGCTGCGCGAGCGCATCATCTTCCTGACGGGTCCGGTCGAGGACTACTCGGCCTCGCTGATCGTGGCGCAGCTGCTGTTTCTCGAAGCCGAGAACCCCAAGAAGGAAATCTCCTTCTACATCAATTCGCCGGGTGGCGTGGTCACCTCGGGCATGTCGATCTACGATACGATGCAGTTCATTCGCTGCCCGGTGACGACGCTTTGCGTCGGCCAGGCCGCTTCGATGGGCTCGCTGCTCCTGACCGCCGGCGCCAAGGACATGCGCTTCGCGCTGCCCAACGCACGGATCATGGTCCATCAGCCTTCGGGCGGCTTCCAGGGTCAGGTCACCGATATCCTGATCCACGCCAAGGAAGTCGAGAGCCTGAAGCGCCGGCTGAACGAGATCTATGTTCACCACACCGGCCGCAGCTATGCCGAGATCGAGGCGGCGCTGGAGCGGGATAACTTCATGACCGCCGAGCAGGCGCGCGATTTCGGCCTGATCGACAAGGTCATCGAAAAGCGCGCCGACGAGCCGGCTGTCTGAGGTGCGACGCGTGGTCTCTTTGCAGTGGGTTGGCGTGGCCCGGTGCAGAGACCATATTGTCAGAGGATCGGCCCCGTGTTTGCATGGGGTCGGGGATGCGCGGACAGGCGCTCCATTATGATCCGGGTTGAACCGGCCCAGCGTATCCGGATGTAGCGGAACGGGTCGTTAACCCAATCATCGTGATCTGAGCGCTTATTTATGACGGCGAGACGACGGTCGCATCCGCTTCGGCTGATGGGGTCCGGTCTTCCCGAACTGGAGATGGACAATGGCCAGCAAGCCCGGCGGCGACTCGAAGAGCACGCTGTACTGCTCTTTCTGCGGCAAGAGCCAACATGAAGTCCGCAAGCTCATCGCGGGCCCGACCGTGTTCATCTGCGATGAATGCGTCGAGCTGTGCATGGACATCATCCGCGAGGAATCGAAGTCCGCGCTGGTGAAGTCGAAGGACGGCGTGCCGACTCCCAAGGAGATCCGCAAGGTTCTCGACGACTACGTCATCGGCCAGGAGCACGCCAAGAAGGTGCTCTCCGTGGCGGTGCACAACCACTACAAGCGCCTGAGCCACGCGACGAAGAACAACGACGTCGAGCTGGCGAAGTCGAACATCCTGCTGATCGGACCGACCGGCTCGGGCAAGACGCTGCTCGCGCAGACTCTCGCCCGCATCCTCGACGTTCCCTTCACCATGGCGGATGCGACGACCCTGACCGAGGCCGGTTATGTCGGCGAGGATGTCGAGAACATCATCCTCAAGCTGCTTCAGGCATCCGACTACAATGTCGAGCGGGCCCAGCGCGGTATCGTCTATATCGACGAGATCGACAAGATCAGCCGCAAGTCCGACAACCCCTCGATCACCCGCGACGTGTCGGGCGAGGGCGTCCAGCAGGCGTTGCTCAAGATCATGGAAGGCACCGTCGCCTCCGTGCCGCCGCAGGGTGGCCGCAAGCATCCGCAGCAGGAGTTCCTGCAGGTGGACACGACGAACATCCTGTTCATCTGCGGTGGCGCCTTCGCGGGCCTCGACAAGATCATTTCGAGCCGCGGCAAGGGCACCTCGATCGGCTTCGGCGCTTCGGTGCAGGCGCCGGACGAGCGCCGTACGGGCGCAATCTTCCGTGAGGTCGAGCCCGAGGATCTGCTGAAGTTCGGCCTGATTCCGGAATTCGTCGGCCGTCTGCCGGTTTTGGCGACGCTGGAGGATCTCGACGAGCCCGCGCTGAAGACCATCCTGACCGAGCCCAAGAACGCATTGGTCAAGCAGTATCAGCGCCTGTTCGAGATGGAAGATACGCAGCTCACCTTCACCGAGGAGGCGGTCAGCCTGATCGCCCGCAAGGCGATCGATCGAAAGACCGGCGCGCGTGGTCTGCGCTCGATCATGGAGGGCATCCTGCTCGAGACCATGTACGAGCTGCCCGGGCTGGAAGGCGTCGAGCAGGTCGTCATCGGGCCGGAAGCAGTGGAGCACAAGGCACGTCCGCTCTTCATCTATTCGGAACGCGAGGAGGAGACCAAGTCGGCTTCGGCGTGATTTGGCACTCTGGCTTACCAGGACAGAACGCGCGCCGATGGCGCGCGTTCTGCGTTCAAGGCGTACTCGCCGGTTGAGCAGCTTCCGCAAGCCCCGGTATTTGCTCGGCCCTTACCGTGACGCAATGCAGCGGTGCATGAGCCGGATGCCTTGCTTGAAAGCCGGCGAGGAAGTCTCCACTTTAGGTGCACTTGCGAGAGTCGCATGCCTGTCGAGGGTGCGGTGCGCAAGGGCGGAGGAGCGAATGGTCGCCCCGGCCGCAACGTTCGATCGTATCGCCCATCTCGGGGGTCCGCCGGACGCAACTGCAAAGGAACTGCCATGACTGGCTCGACGCCACGCGCTCCATTCGTCTCTGGCGAGACCGGCACGTATCCGGTTCTGCCTCTGCGCGATATCGTCGTATTCCCCCATATGATCGTCCCGCTCTTCGTCGGCCGCGAGAAGTCCATCCGCGCGCTCGAGGAGGTGGTGAAGACGGACGGGCTTATCCTGCTGGCGACTCAGAAGAACGCCGGCGACGATGACCCGCAGCCTAACGAGATCTACGAGATCGGCACGCTCGCCCGTGTCCTGCAGCTGCTGAAGCTGCCCGATTCGACCGTCAAGGTTCTGGTCGAGGGTGTCGGCCGCGCCAAGGCGTCGGCCTATTCCGCGGCCGAGTCCTTTTACGAGGCCGAGGCCACCGGTCTCGACGAGGAAGAGGGCAAGAAGGTCGAGGTAGAGGCTCTGGCCCGCTCGGTCGTTGCCGAGTTCGAGAGCTATGTAAAGCTCAACAAGAAGATCTCCGGCGAGATCGTCGCGGCTGTGACGCAGATCGACGAGCCGACCAAGCTCGCCGATACTGTCGCCTCGCATCTCGCGGTCAAGATCGCAGACCGGCAGGCCGTGCTGGAGATCACCAGCGTTTCGCAGCGCCTGGAGAAGGTGCTCTCGCTGATGGAAAGCGAGATGTCGGTGCTTCAGGTCGAGAAGCGCATCCGCTCGCGCGTCAAGCGCCAGATGGAGAAGACGCAGCGCGAATATTACCTCAACGAGCAGATGAAGGCGATCCAGAAGGAGTTGGGCGACGGCGAGGAAGGCCGCGACGAGCTGGCCGAGCTGGAAGAGAAAATCGCCCGCACCAAGCTGACGAAGGAGGCCCGTGACAAGGCGGTGGCGGAGCTGAAGAAGCTGCGCCAGATGTCCCCGATGTCGGCCGAGGCGACCGTGGTCCGCAACTATCTCGACTGGATGCTCGGTATCCCGTGGGGCAAGAAGTCGAAGATCAAGAAGGACCTTAACGCGGCACAGCTCGTGCTCGATGACGACCATTTCGGTCTCGACAAGGTCAAGGACCGCATCGTCGAATATCTCGCCGTGCAGCAGCGCGCCAACAAGCTCGCTGGCCCGATCCTGTGCCTCGTTGGCCCTCCGGGTGTCGGCAAGACCTCGCTCGGCAAGTCGATCGCCAAGGCGACCGGACGCGAATTCGTGCGCGTTTCGCTTGGCGGCGTGCGTGACGAGGCCGAGATTCGCGGTCACCGCCGCACCTATATCGGCTCGATGCCCGGCAAGATCATTCAGTCGATGAAGAAGGCCAAGACCTCCAACCCGCTCATCCTGCTCGACGAGATCGACAAGATGGGACAGGACTTCCGCGGCGATCCTTCGGCGGCCCTGCTCGAGGTGCTCGACCCAGAGCAGAACTCGACCTTCAACGACCATTACCTCGAGGTCGACTATGACCTGTCGAACGTGATGTTCGTGACGACGGCGAACACGCTCAACATCCCGCCGGCTCTCATGGACCGGATGGAGGTGATCCGCATCGCCGGCTACACCGAGGAAGAGAAGGTCGAGATTGCGCGCAAGCATCTGATCCAGAACGCGATCAAGAAGCACGGGCTGAACGGTGAGGAATGGTCCGTCACCGACGACGCCTTGCAGATGCTGGTGCAGCGCTACACCCGCGAAGCGGGCGTGCGTAACCTGGAGCGCGAGATTTCCAACACGGTCCGCAAGGGCGTGAAGGATATCGTGCTCGGCAAGAGGGAAAAGGTCGTTGTCGACGAGACTCTGCTCGAAGAGTATCTCGGCCCGCCGCGCTATCGCCACGGCATGGCGGAGACGGAGGATCAGGTCGGTGTTGTCACCGGGCTGGCCTGGACCGAGGTCGGCGGCGAGTTGCTGACGATCGAGGGCGTCATGGTGCCCGGCAAGGGCCGCATGACCGTCACCGGCAACCTCAAGGACGTGATGAAGGAATCGATTTCGGCGGCGGCCTCTTATGTCCGCTCGCGCGCCGTCGATTTTGGCATCGAGCCTCCGCTGTTCGACAGGCGCGACATCCACGTCCACGTTCCCGAGGGCGCGACTCCGAAGGACGGCCCCTCTGCGGGTATCGGCATGGCGACGGCGATCGTCTCGACCATGACCGGCATCCCGACCAACCGTGACGTCGCCATGACCGGCGAGGTTACGCTGCGGGGGAGGGTGCTGCCGATCGGCGGGCTGAAGGAGAAGCTTCTGGCGGCGCTACGGGGTGGCATCAAGAAGGTGCTGATCCCGGAGGAGAACGCCAAGGATCTGGTCGATCTGCCGAAGTCGGTTCGTGACGGGCTGGAGATCGTCCCGGTTTCGCGAATGGAGCAGGTTCTCCAGCATGCGCTGACCCGCCAACCGGTTCCGATCGTCTGGGAAGAGGATCTGAAGGCCGCGCCGCCCAAGAGCGCGGAAGAGGACTCAGCGGGCCTTGTCGCTCACTGAGCGTTGTCCCGTTTCCGACCAATACAGAGCCGGCGCGAAAGCGCCGGCTCTTTTGTCTGTTATCGGCCGGGGAGCGCATGACACGGGCCGCCAATGGGGCTCGTCGGCTCTTTAATCCGGCTGGTCCTGATAGGAGGTGGTGGGCAGTGACGGGCTCGAACCGCCGACATCCTCGGTGTAAACGAGGCGCTCTACCAACTGAGCTAACCGCCCTCTGCGGAGGCGTTTAAGGCTTCGAGGCAGGCATCGCAAGTCTTGCTCCCGCGTCTGTCGGCCGCGCCTGGAACGACATCGGCGGATTTTCGCCATCTTCCTCGGCAGGGTGAGGCGATGAGCCGTCATCCGCCTTGCGTCCTCTCGTATCTTCGTTGGATGAGCGCGCTGTTCGTTTGTGGCGTTCAACAAGCCGCGGCGCAGACAATCGTGCCTGATTCCTTCTTTGCAGGGCGTCCGGCGTTCTCGCGCGCGGAAGAGATCGCCACGCCAGCCAGCTGCGACGAGATCGCGGCGCAATTGCCGGACGCGGTACCGCGCGATTCGCGAGTCGACATGGCGGTTGCCGGCCCGGTGACATTGCTCCAGACGGATGGGACCGTCTGGTATGTCGCGGTCTGCTCCGACCCTAGCGTGCGCGTGCTCTGCGTGACCTATAGCGCCAAGGACTTGAAGCTCGGCGATCATGTCGTGGTGCGCGGCGGCTATAATCGTCAGAACGAGCGCCATGTGATGCTGGATCCTTGCCTGACTTCGCCCGAATGAGCCGGGGGAAAAGACCGCCGCACCCGGCGACCTGGAATAAAACTCGGGCAATTTGATTTTGCCGGCATGCTCGGCTTGACAGGTCCAGCCTTGGGCAATACTCACCACGTCGCTGACGGCGAACGCCTCAGCCACCCTGCGCGGGTGTAGCTCAGTTGGTTAGAGTGCCGGCCTGTCACGCCGGAGGTCGCGGGTTCGAGCCCCGTCACCCGCGCCATTTAATCAAAGGGTTAGCCCAGTTGATGGGCGTTTGGTTCTACTTTTATGACCCCCCCTTGGTTACATTGTTCGTCCCGATTGTTCTTTCTGAGGCTTTGCCCGCCCTACCCGGCGGCTAGCGTCACCATCGCAGACACTGGCGATGTTGAGGGGGTTGTAGTCTGCTGGAGCCGGGCCGAAGCGGCCAGGGTATTGGCCATATTGGTCGAGATGGCGTGGGCGCTTGCTCCTTCCGCTGTCGCTTCCACCGTTCCTTGATCGCCGCATGTCGGCAGGCTGCCTTGTTTCTTCCGGCTCGAATTCGGCGAGGCGAACGACGCGGAAATCGAGGCATCGCTTGTTTTTTGAGTAGGGAGCTGGCTGCCGCGATTCCGCCGCTCACGGTTGTGCCGCTGCTGCGCGTCCTGAAGATCGGCGCGTTGGGAGAAGCTCAAACCCCAGAGAAGCAATGCAGGCATCCAGAAGCCGTATCGCCCGCTGCCCAAGCGGGCCCGCAGCAGGCCTGTTGGCCTTCGCGCGGGCGAGAGCGAAAATTGCTCCGTACAGGTCATCCGCGCGCTGACCGGTGGTTAGGGAGCGGAGGTCGATCGGCGAGAGCTGGCTGTCCCACGCTGTCGCCATGAGCGCGGCGAGACCTTTGTAGCCTATCCGCCAGCCGCGTTTGATGAGACGAACGATTTTGCCCTCGAGCCAGATCGCCTGACAAGGCGCCACTGCCAAGTTTGCGACGGCTAGCGACGGGTCGGTTTTCCCGCGAGTGTAGCCCATAGCGGCCATTCTGACCCCCGAGCGCGCCAGACCTTGATGACGCGATGACGTTCTCGTTTGAGGAGATCGTATCGGCCCTTGTCGCGGCCTCCGCCGAGTTCAGGGGCTGGTGGTTATCCTACCGGGTGGCAACACCATCGTCAGGTCGGAAGACGCTGCGGCTGGACGGGCCGAACGGAACAGCCTTCGACTACGCCACCTTCCGGCCAACGACTACACGCGCGTGAGTTGAACGGGCCGAAGGGCCGTTCCCGAAACCCAAATACGCTAATTTTGGGAGGCCGGTCGCGTTATCGATCAACCATCGTTTGCGGGAAACGGTGCTCAGACCGGTCGGGCGACCACGGGGATATAGCTTTCGAGGACGGGATCCGGGAACCGGACCGTCTCGCCGAGTTCGGCCGATCTGTATAGCCCCATCAGGATTTCCATGACGCCGACCCCGTCCGCGAAGGTCTCGCAAGGCTGCCGGCCATGCCGAAAAGCCTCGACCATGTGGCGGTTTTCGTCGGTGTAGCCGTAGATTCCGGCCTCGTCCTCGACGACCGGCATCAGGCCCTGCTCGGCATTCTGCTTCTCGACGAGGTCCTCGCCCTCGGCGCCGCTGACGCCGCGGCCGATGAAGACCTTGAGGCCGGTCGAGAGCGAGGAGAACTCCATCGAATATTCCGGGCCCAGCAGTTCCAACTGGATGCGCAAGCCGGCACCGACATAGGCCCAGGAGGTCGTCGCCTCGATAACCAGCTCATGGCCGGCCTCGTCTTTGAGCGTGACGATGCCGCGGGCGAAATCCTCGACGGGGCGTTGTCCGAATTCGATGCCCATGCGCTGTCTTAGATCGGCGACATAGCGGGGCCGCGTCCATTTGAGCGTCGCCACCGTCGCGTTCGCACTGACGAGTGTCAGCGAGGAGCGCGGTGCATCGGGCGCCGTCAGCAGATGCCGCCCGACCTCGACCGAATGGCACATCATGTCTGACAGCACGCCACCGCCTTGGCGTTCGCCTTGCCAGAACCAGGGCTCGTGGGGGCCCGAATGCTCCTCGGCCGCGCGGGCAAGGTAGGGCCGGCCGCCCTGTGGCACCGCACGTCGCCAGATGATGTCCTTGCCGCGCATCACCGCGGTCGAGAAGATCTGGTTCTCCAGATAGCCGTGCAGCAGGCCTGCATCCTGGACCAGTGACAGCATCTCGCGCGCTTCGGCAAGACTGCGCGCCAGCGGCTTCTCGCACGCGACGGCGCGGAGCGGAGCGCCGGCTTTTTTGAGGCGGTGAATGTCGCGCATGATATCGAGGCGCGTGTCGTTGGGCGTCATGATCCAGAGCGCATCGACTTCGCCCGACATCATCATCGCCTCGACGCTGTCGAAGGCGCGCGCAGGCCCGAGGCCAAGCGAATTGGCGAGATCGGCGATGCGACTGCGGCGATCGGCCGAGCGGCTATAGACGCCCGTGACCACGACGTTGCGAACCCCGACCATGGACTGGAGATGAAAAGCCGCAATGAATCCGGTGCCGATGAAGCCGACGCGCAGCAAGGGCAGGGGGGTGGGCTGGCTCATGATCGGTCTCCTGATTCGGGTCCGGCTAGGGCAGGGGCGGCGTCCGGCCTGGGATCGCCCGCAGCAGCGCCTGCGTATAGGGATGGGCGGGCGACGCGATCAGCTCGGCCGCCGGCTTGATCTCGACGATCTCTCCACCGCGCATCACCGCAATCCGGTCGCAGATCTGTGCGGCTACGGTGAGGTCGTGAGTGATGAACAGCATCGCGAGGTCGAAGCGGCGCTTCATTTCTTCGAGCAGCGCAAGAACCTGGGCCTGCACCGAGACGTCGAGCGCCGAGACCGGCTCGTCGGCTACGAGCAGCGCTGGCCGCAGGGCAAGCGCGCGGGCGATGCCGATACGCTGGCGTTGGCCGCCCGAGAACTCGTGTGGGTAACGCTCCGCCGCTGACGGATCGAGGCCCACCAGGGAGAGCAGCTCATGGGCGCGCGCCATGGCTTCGGCGCGGGGGGTGCCATGCGCAATCGGCCCATCGGCGATGGCCTGGCCGATGCGTCGACGAGGATTGAGCGAGGCGAACGGATCCTGGAACACCATCTGGACATGCCGGCGCGCACGCCGCAACTGGTCGCCACGTGCCGCACTGAAGTCGACCTCACCCAATTGGAGTGTGCCTCCGTCAGGCTCAGTCAGCCGTAGCATCAGCCGTCCGAGCGTGCTCTTGCCCGAGCCTGATTCACCGACGAGGCCCAGCGTCTCGCCGCGTCTGATGTCGAGGCTGATGTCCTTGACGGCCGCGACCTGGCGGCCAGCGCCGAACCAGCCCCTGCCGCGATAGGTTTTGACAAGATTACGCGCCCTGGCCGCGATCGGCTCGGCGTCGAGCGAGCGCCGGACCGGTGGGTCGAGGGTCGGGACAGCTGCCAGCAACCTCCGCGTATAGGCATGCGCCGGCGCGCCCAGCACGGCGGCGACCGGCCCGCTTTCGACGACAATCCCCCCCTCCATGACCGCGACCTCATCTGCGATCTCGCGTACCACGCCAAAATCATGGGTGATGAACATTACCGCCATGCCACGCCGGCGCTGGATGTCGCGAATCAGTCGGAGGATCTGCGCCTGCGTGGTGACGTCGAGCGCCGTGGTCGGCTCGTCGGCGACGAGTACGGCCGGTTCCAGCGCCAGAGCCATTGCGATCATCGCACGCTGGCGCTGGCCGCCGGAAAGCTGGTGCGGATAAGCGCGCAGGATCGCCACCGGGTCCGGCAGTCCGACCTCCGCCACGAGCGCCAGCGTCCGCTCGCGGCGCTCCTCCGCCGAGAGGCGGCCATGCGAGAGGAAGACTTCCTCGATCTGCTTGCCGATCCGGATCACCGGGTTGAGGGCCGTCATCGGCTCCTGGAAGATCATCGCGAGCCTGGACCCGCGCAGCGCCCGCCATTCGCTCTCGGGCAGGGCGAGCAGGTCGCGACCCTCGAACAGGATGCGGCCGCCGACCGGCCTGACCGCGCGTGGCAGCAGTCCCATCAATGCCGAGGCGCACAGCGACTTGCCTGAACCGGACTCGCCGACCACGCACAGAATCTGCTCGCGCCGCAAGTTCAGCGAGACGCCGTCGACCGCAAGTGCCCGGTCGGCGCCGGCCGGCAGCGCCAGGCTCAGATCCTCGATGGCAAGCACGATCGGGGAGGGAGGGGGCGCGTCTCTCATCGCGTCACAGCGCCAGCGCCAGGCCGTCTTTGCGATGGTCGGTCGCCCCGAACATCACGCCGCGGTCATGATCGACATAGATCGCCTGGCAACCACCGATCGGCTCGTCGACGATGGTTACGTCGTGGCCGCGCGCGGCCAGGTCGTCGATCGTCGCTTGCGTGACGGTCGGCTCGAGCTGCAGCTTGCCGTCGAAGGCAAAACTGCGCGGCAGGTCCGAAGCTGCCTGGATATCGAGAACGCGATCGATCACCGCCGACAGGATGTGGGCATGGCCGGTGGCCTGATATTGGCCGCCCATTACGCCGAGCGCCATGACCGGCCTGCCATCCTTGAGAGCAAGGCCCGGAATGATGGTGTGGAAGGGCCGCTTGCGCGGCGCGATGGCATTTGGATGTCCTTCGACCAGCCGGAAACCCGCGCCTCGGTTTTGCAGCAGAACGCCCGATTGTGGCGCATAGATGCCGCTGCCGAAGGCGAAGAACAGCGAATTGATGAAGGAGACGAGGTTGCCATCGCGGTCGGCGACGCAGACATAGGCAGTGTCGCGGTGCACAGGCATGTCGAAGGCCGCGGCTTCAGAGGCTCGTCGGAGGTCGATGCGCGCCGACAGGGTCGACACCGTCGCATCCGAGAGAAACGCATCGACGTCGACGGGCCTCGTCTCGGGATCGCAAACCAGCGCGTCGCGCTGCCGGTATGCCGCCTTCGTCGCCTCGGCCAGGAGATGGATGCGGTCGGCCTCCGACAGGCCGGCGGCGGCCAGGTCGTGGCGGTCGAGCAGCCGCAGGATCAGAAGCGCCGCGACGCCCTGTCCGGCCGGCGGGCATTCCAGCATCCGATGGTCGCGATAATCGGCGCCGATCGGCGTGCGATACTGCGCCTCGTAGCCTGCGAGATCCTCCTGCGTCATAAGCCCACCGCGGCTCTGCATCGCCCGGATGATGTCGTCGGCGACATCGCCTGTGTAGAACGCCTGGGCACCGCGTGCGCCTATGGCCCGCAGAGTCTTCGCCAGCGCGGGATGATCCAGGCGGGCTCCGATACCAGGCGCCTTGCCGCCCGGGAGGTAGGCCGCGACGCCGTCTGAATGGCGGGTGATGCGATTCCCGTAGCGCGCCCAGTCGAGCCCGGCGCGCGGGGTGACGACAAAGCCGTCCTCGGCCGCACGGATCGCCGGCGCCAGGACCGCATCGAGCGGAAGGCGGCCGTGGTCGGCGTTGAGCCGGCACCAGGCCGAGACCGCGCCCGGCACCGTCACCGCATGTACGCTGTCGTCGGCGATGGCGGTCATGCCGCGCTCCAGGAACCAGCCGAGTTCTGCGGCCGCCGGAGCCCGTCCCGACCCGTCGATGGCGATGGGCGTGCCGCCTGTGGGCGCATAGAGCGCAAAGCAATCGCCGCCGATCCCTGTCATGTGCGGGTCGACCACGCCTTGAAGAGCGATCGCCGCGATTGCCGCGTCGACCGCGTTGCCGCCAGCCTTGAGAATATCGACGGCCACCTGGGTCGCGAGCGGATGCGAAGTCGCAGCCAGGCCGCGGTCGCCGACCGCCAGCGAGCGGCCTTGCCGCATGAAGTCGCGATCGCCCCAGTTCGCCGTCAGCATGTCTCGGATATCTCCTCGATAAGGCTGCGATCCTGAAGCAGGCTCGCCGCTGCGACATCGCAGATCACGACTGCATTGGGATGCAGCCGCAGCGCCGAGGCCGGACAGTGCGGGCCGATGGCGCCTTCCAATGCCGCAGTCAGCGCCACGGCTTTGGCCTCGCCGGTCACCAGCATCAACAGTTCGCGGGCAGCCAGGATCGTGGCGATGCCGGCGGTGATCGCTTGGTAGGGCACGTTTGCGAGCGATCCGAAGGCCTGGGCCTGCGCCAGGCGCGTGTCCGGCGCCAGCGTCACGTCGCGAGTCACGCTGTCGAGTGCCGAGCCCGGCTCGTTGAAGCCGATATGGCCGTTGGCGCCGATGCCGAGAAGCTGGAGGTCGATGCCGCCGACAGCCGCAATGGCCGCCTCGTGCCGCGCCGCGGCACCAGCGCGGTCGGCCGCGATCCCGTCTGGTATCACGACCTGACCGTTGTCGAGCCGCAGCGGCATCATGAAGGCCCGGTCGAGATAGGCCGCGAAGCTGGCGCGATGGCCGGCGGCAAGACCGACATACTCGTCGAGCGCGATCCCGACGACGCCACGCCCAGCCAGCCGCGCATCTTTCAGCTGCTCGTGGAGCGCCTCGTAGAGAGGCAGCATCGTTGCGCCGGTCGCCAGGCCCAGCACCTGATGTCCGCGGAGCGCGGCCGCGACGTGGACGGCGGTCTGCTCGGCCGCGGCCAGAGCGTCCCTGCACAGGATCAGGCGGGGCTGGAAGACCGTCCTCATTCGGCGGCATCCCTTGCGACGGGAGGCAGGGCGAGCGCGGCGCTGTCGGTGCCGATGCCAAACAGCGCGCGATGGACGCCGTCGATGGCGCTGCCGATGGCGCCGATCAGCGTGGCGCGGCTGCCGAGCGCGCTGACCACGAGCGGGACCGGTTGAGGCATGCAGCGCGCCAGATAGCCGCCGATGCGCTCCGTGAGTTCGACGCGGGCCCCGATGCTGCCCCCCAGCACGATCCGCTGCGGATCGAGCACGGCATGGACTGCGAGCAGGGCGGTTGCGATCGTCCGCGCCGTCTCGTCGATCGCCAGGCTCGCGCGGGTATCCTCCGACAGGCTTTCGAAGATGGCTCGCACCGGCGTTCCCGAAGGACCACCAAGACCGGCATAGCGGTCGCTGATCGCGGCGCTGCCGATCGCGCTTTCCAGCGTTCCGAGCGTGTGACCGCGCGCATCGAACGCGTCGCCGCCGACAGGCAGATAGGCGATCTCGCCGGCGGCCCCGCGCGCGCCGCGGATCAGCTGCCCATCACAGAAGATGCCCATGCCGATTCCCGTTCCGATCGCGACGAAGACAAAGTTGCGCTCGCCTCGGCTGCTGCCACGCCAGTGCTCGCCCATCGCGGCGAGATTGACGTCGTTCTCGATGGCGACATCGATGCCGAGTGTCGCGGCCAACGCTGCGCGGACGTCGAAGCGGTCAAGCCCCGGGATGTTGGGTGCGATGGTGATCGCGCCGCTCGCCGGGTCGACGATGCCGGGACTGCCCATTACGGCGCCGCGCAGCCGCGTGCGCTCGATCCCGGCGGATGCGATCAGGTCGTCGGAGATCCTGCCGATCTGCGCCACGACCGCGCGGCCGCCGGCCCTGTCGGTCGGCTCGACGCGCTCGGCCACGATCGTGCCGCCGAGATCGGCGAGCGCGACGTCGAGCTTGGTGCCGCCGAGATCGATACCAAGCACGAAGGCGGCGTCCGGGCGCAGCGCATAGGTCACAGCGGTGCGTCCGATCGCGCCTTGCATCTGGCCGTCCTCGCGCACCCAGCCCTCACGTTCGAGTGTCCGCATCACCTCGGAGATCGTCTGCTTGGAGAGACCGGTCGACCGGCTGATCTCGGCTCGGGAGGTCGCGCCGTCCCGCAGGAGCCGCTCGATCACCAGCCTGGCCGAGCTTAGCCGAAGGGCTGGTTCCTGGGGCGCCACCACGGCGAGTTGGGTTGCCAGATCGGATGCGTCGAATGTCATGCGTCACCGAGTTAGTCTGTCTACCGAACTAATAACGTCTTTCGTTAGTCGTCAACAGCCCGATCGGAGTGGCGTTTGGTGATTCAGTCATAGCTAATGACTTTATTTCCGGCGCTTTCGTTCGCCTGCTTTACAAATGCCGCTATGCATGGTTGCCTTGCTGGAAGACGGTGCTGCGCACCGTCGAAGGAGGGGTCCAATGAAAACGGCAAGCCGGTTGATAATCGCTGTTTCAGCGCTGGCGATGACGGCGTTTTCGGCGCAGTCAGCGACGCTGAAGGTCGGGACCCAGGATGATCCCGACGCGCTCGATCCGGCGTCGAGCGGCACCTATGCCGGCCGCTTCGTCTTCGCATCGCTGTGCGATAAGCTCGTCGACATCTCGACCGATCTCAAGATCGTGCCGCAGCTTGCCGAAAGCTGGGAATGGGCCGCTGATGGCCGGTCGATCACGTTTTCCCTGCGTCATGGCGTGACCTTCCACGACGGTACGCCGTTCGACGCCGAGGCGGTCAAGTTCAACATCGAGCGCATGAAGACGCTGCCCGATTCCAAGCGCAAGGCTGAGCTCGCGCCAGTCGCCGGTGTCGAGGTTCTCGCCGCCGACAAGGTTCGCATGACGCTGTCGGAACCCTTCGTGCCGCTTTTGGCCAATCTCAGCGACCGGGCCGGCATGATGGTCTCGCCCAAGGCTGCTCGCGACAAGGGCACCGATTTCGGCGCCGCCCCGGTCTGCGCCGGGCCTTACTCCTTCGTCGAGCGCAAGTCGCGCGACCTGATCCGCGTCAAGAAATACCCCGGCTACTGGGATGCCGGGAAGATCGGCTATGACGAGATCGTCTACAATTATGTGCCCGATTCCACGGTCCGGCTGCAGCGGGTGAGGGCGGGCGATCTCGATATCGCCGAGCGCATCGCGCCGACCGACCTCAAAACCGTACGCGACGACGTCAACCTCGCTCTACATGCCGGGCAGGGCGTCGCTGTCTCGCATCTGATGTTCAACGTCGGCAATGGCGACAAGGCAAAGGGGCCGCTCGGACAAAACGAGACCCTGCGGCAGGCCTTCGAACTCGCGATCGACCGCAACGTCATCAACCGGGTCGCGTTCAACGGCGAGTTTCTTGCCGACAATCAGATGATCCCGCCCTCGAGCCCGTACTACAGCAAGCAACATCCGATCCCGGCCCGCAACGTCGCCAAGGCCAAGGAGCTGATCGCCAAGGCCGGGCTGACGCGCGTGCCGCTGGAACTGACCTATGAAAACGCATTGGCCGATGGGCGCGTCGCGCAGATCATCCAGTCCATGGCGGCGGAGGCAGGCTTCGATGTCAAGCTGCAGCCGTTGGAAACGGCTTCTGCGATCGAGCGCTACCTTAACGGCAATTTCGAAGCCTATATCGGCAACTGGAGCGGGCGCGCCGATCCGGACCCGACGCTCGTCTCGTTCTTCTCGACCACCGGGTCACAGAACGTCAACAAGTTCAGCAGCAAGGAGCTGGATACTCTCCTGATGCAGGCCCGCGCCGAGGCCGACGAAGGCAAGCGCAAGGCGCTCTACGATAAGGCGACCGGCATTTATCTTGGCGCGCTGTCGTCGATCCCGCTCTACCATCCCAACTGGTTCTTCGCCGCGCGCAAGACGGTCGCAGGGGTCATGATGTACCCCGATGGCCTGCTTCGCGTCACGGGCCTCAAGCCCGCCAACTGAACTGAACGCCGCCGGCAGCGATGCCGGCGGCCAGCTTCCGGCGTCCCATGACCTCGCTTCTCTTTAAACGCCTCGCCGTCGCGCTGCCGACGCTGCTGCTCGTCTCGATGCTCGTCTTCCTGCTGCAGAAGCTGCTTCCCGGCGATCCGGCGCTGGCGATGGCGGGCGAGGAGCGCAGCCCCGAGGTCATCGATTATCTGCGTGAGCACTACCGCCTCAACGATCCCGTGCCGGTCCAGTACCTGGCTTGGCTCGGCAACCTGCTGCACGGCGATTTCGGCAGTTCGATCCGCACTCGACTGCCGATTGGCACGATGCTGGCGGAAAAGCTGCCTGTCACGATCGAGCTCGCCTCTCTGGCGATGCTGGTGGCGCTGGCGATCGGCCTGCCGCTCGGCATCCTGGCGGCGCTCAAGCCGGGCTCCTGGCTCGACTACGGCGCCAGCATCTTCAGCCTGGCCGGCCTCTCCGTGCCGAATTTCTGGCTCGGCATCATGCTGATCCTGCTGTTTTCGGTCCAGCTCGGCTGGTTCCCGGCGGGCGGCTACATCCCCTTCCTGCAGGATCCGCTGGGCAATCTGAGGTCCATGGCGATGCCCGCACTGGTACTCGGCACTGGCACCGCCGCGATCATCATGCGCCATACCCGCAGCGCCATGGTCACCGCCCTGAACCAGGACTTCGTCCGCACGGCCCGCGCCAAGGGTGTCGAACGCCGCCGCATTGTGCTGCGCCACGCGCTGCCCAACGCGCTGATCCCGGTTGTCACGCTGGGCACACTGCAGTTCGGCGAATTGCTCGCCGGGGCGGTGCTGACCGAACAGGTGTTCTCGATCCCGGGCTTCGGCAAAATGATCGTCGACGGCGTCTTCAGCCGCGACTACGCGGTCGTTCAGGCCGTGGTGCTCTGCACCGCCGCGATTTTCCTGCTGATGAGCCTGCTGGCGGATCTGGCCTATGGCGTCTTGAACCCTAGGCTGCGCACGTGAGCGCGGCCACAAACATCGCAGCTCCGGAACGACGCCGTCCAAGCGGATTCCTGGCCCGCGCCCTGCGCGAGCCGGCTGCGGTCGCAGGCGGGTCGATCGTGCTCGGCTTCATCGCCATGGCGCTGCTGGCTCCCTGGATCGCACCCTATGCGCCTAACGCGTCGGACTGGATGGCGATCCGCCAGCCGCCCGACGCCCTGCACTGGTTCGGCACCGACGATCTAGGCCGCGACGTGCTCTCACGAATCCTTTTTGGCTCGCGCGCCTCCCTGGCGGCAGGACTTGTGGCCATCGTCGTGGCCGTCTGCATCGGCGTTCCGCTGGGACTGTTGGCCGGCTATGCCGGCGGCCTCGTCGACATGGCAATCTCGCGATTGGCTGACGCGTTTCTGGCCATGCCGTTCCTCGTGCTGGCGATTGCGCTGGCCGCCTTCCTCGGCCCGAGCTTGGAAAACGCGATGGTGGCGATCGGATTGTCGGCGACCCCGATTTTCGTTCGCTTGGCTCGTGGGCAGACGCTTGTGGTCTGCGCAGAGGACTACATCGCCGCGGCGCGATCACAGGGCATCGGCCCGGTCTCGATCATGGCGGCCCATGTCCTGCCCAACATCCTGCCTCCGATCGTCGTCCAGGCCTCGCTCACCATGGCGGTCGCGGTGCTGGCCGAGGCGAGCCTCGCTTTCCTGGGATTGGGACAGGTGCCACCGGACCCGTCCTGGGGGAGTATGCTCGATGTCGCCCGACAGTTTCTGAGCGAGGCACCCTGGATGGCAGTCTGGCCCGGCGCGGCCATTATCCTGCTCGTGATCGGTTTCAACCTGTTGGGAGACGGATGCAACGACGCACTTTCGCCTTCGCATCGTTGAACTCGTGCACGCGCGCCAGGGTCAGGGCATGCTCCGGATAGCTCCGCTTCGGACCCTGTCGAGCAATAGTGCATGCACGATCGCCTCCTGCCTGAGCCATTAGAACCGCTCAACCTTGTCCAGGGTCATCTGGTAGCGCGTCAGCTCGCGCCTCTTCCTGAGCTGGTGGCCCGCCAAGGCGAGCCGGAGATCGCCTAGCTAGCTCCTGGCGGCTGAGCAAAGCCTGTTTGATGCCCGCCGTTCGGCACGCGATGGCCAGAATTGAGATGATCCCGATTGCCCGAAGCAGTGTCAGCCGCTCGATGATGGCGGCCAACGTCTTGCGGCCGGGCTTGCCGGTGGCTGCCCGCACCCAGGCCAAATCGTTCAGGTTCGTGGCTCGGTTGGCATAACTGGAAGCTGGCGCTCTCAGGCTCCGCGCGGTTCTTGCTTGAGCTGGTCGCCACGGACCTTGCTCTGGAACTCGAATACCCAGCCGGGATATTCCGCGGGCAGCTTGCTGACCTCATCGAGTGCTTTCAGTTCGACGTCGGTCAGCGCCACCTTGGTCGCGGCGATGTTGTCATCGAGTTGCTCTGGCTTCTTGGCACCGATGATGACGCTGGTGACAGCCTTCTGGTGGAGAAGCCAGGCGAGTGCGATCTGGGCGATCGAGACGCCCTTGGCTTCCGCGATCGGCTTCATTGCGTCGATGACGTCGTAGCCGCGTTCCTCATCGACCGGCGGGAAATCGAAGGTGGCGCGGCGGTTGTCGCCTTCCTTGGCGCCGTCGCGGCCGTATTTGCCCGGCAGAAAACCGCCGGCCAGCGGACTCCACACCATCAGGCCGATGCTTTCGGACGCCATCATCGGCACCAGTTCACGCTCCAGATCGCGTCCGGCGATCGTATAATGTGCCTGAAGCGAAACGAAGCGGGCCAGGTTGAACTGGTTGGAAATACCGACCGCCTTGGCGATCTGCCACGCGGCCCAATTGGAGACGCCGATATAGCGGACTTTGCCCTGCTGAACGACCGTTTCGAGCGCCCGCAGCGTCTCCTCCATCGGCGTGATCTGGTCGAAGCCGTGGATCTGGTAAAGATCGATATGATCGACCTGAAGGCGCTTGAGGCTGCCCTCCAGAGCGTAGAGCATATGCGAGCGGGACGATCTCTCCAGGCCCTTGTCCAGCGAATCCCGGCCGTCGACCTCGGTTTCAAGCCTTCATTCGCCTCGTTGCGGTTGCCGGTTGTTGCTGGCTAAAGATCCGTGCTCTGGGGCAGGATCACGAGGTCGCGGATGGTGACGTTGCGTGGGCGGGTCAGCATGAAAAGCACGGCCTCCGCCACCTCCTCCGGCTCGATCAGGCCGCCGCGGGCGCGCTCCGCGTCGAGCTTCTCTTGCGGCCAGTCGGCGATCAGGGCGGTGACGACCGGGCCGGGCAGCACGGCACCGACGCGTAGGCCATGAGGGATGAGTTGCCGCCGCAGTGTGTGGACGAAAGCCTGAACCGCATGTTTCGAGGCGGTGTAGATCGGCTCCCACACCACCGGGACGACACCGGCAACCGAGCTGGTAACGAGGATGTCGCCGGTCTTGCGCGCGACCATGTGCGGCAGCACGGCGTGGATGCTGCGGAAAACCGCGTTGATGTTGAGGTTCAGCATCCGATCCCAGGCGTCAGGATCGCCCTCGGCCACTGGCCCGCCGACATAGGCGCCGGCATTGGCGTGAAAGATGTCGAGCCGGCCGGCGTTGTCGAGGATCGCAGGCAGCATGCCGGCGACGGAAGCCGGATCGGTCAGGTCGACGATGAGCGGGACGGCACTAGAGCCAAGCGGCTCGCAAGCTCGCCTGAGCGCTTCGCCATCGCGATCGATGAGGACGACGCGCACTCCGGCGGCGATCAGCCGCTTTGCGCACGCAAAACCAATTCCCGAGGCAGCGCCGGTGATCGCGGCGGTTTGTCCGGTCAGGTCCTGGGTCACGTCGTCGTCTCCGGTCCGGCTTGATTCCGCGTGGGGCTCATCAACTGGCGCGCCGTGCGTGCCGCCGTTTGCATCGCTTCAAATGCCGCGAGGCGTCGTGCATGGAGTTCGGCGATCTCGCCACCGGCCGGGTCGAACACTGTCGCGCCCGGCGCCATGCCCGTCGTGGCATCGCCAACGCTGGGGAAAACCTTCGCTGCCGCCGCGGCAAGCATGGCCGAGCCGAGCAGGACGGGATCGACCTCGTCAGGCACCAGCAGCGGTAGCCCGGAGCAATCGGCCAGCAGTTGCCGGATCAGCGGATGACGACCGGCACCGCCGCTGAGCACGATCGCCTCGATCGTGGCGCCCTTTGCTCGGCTGGCCTCGATGATTTGGCGGAGGCCGTACCCGATCCCTGTCAGGCCGGCGATATAGAACCCGACAAGGTGGTCGAGGTCGCGTTCCATGGCCAGCCCGGCGATGACGGCGCGTGCTTGCGGGTCGGCATGAGGCGAGCGATTGCCCAGAAAGTCGGGCACGACCACCAGGTCGCCGGCGAGATGCGCCGCTTCCGATGGCGAGGCCACGCGCTGCATCGCCTGTGTGGCGAGCCAATCGGGCAACAAGAGGCCTTCGGCCGCGGCGAGGACTTGCGCCTCGGGCATGGCTGGATGGAAGCTGATCAGCTGCTCGATTGCGGCGCCGGCGCCGGATTGCCCGCCCTCGCTGAGCCACAGGCCGGGCACCATCGCTCCGAAATAGGGGCCCCAGACCCCGGGGATGAAGATGGGTTCCTGGCTGCTTGCCAGAGTGCAGGCCGAGGTGCCGAAGACATAGGCCATCCGGGTCAACGCCGTACCATAGGGGGAACGCACGCCGACCGAGCCGAGGCCCCCGGCATGCGCGTCGATCAAACCGGCGGCGACAGCGGTGCCGGGCCTGAGCCCGAGTTCGGCGGCAGCTTGTTCGGTCAGCCCTTGCCCAAGCGCGGTGCCGCCCGGAACAATCTCGGTGCCGATCCTGGCGAAGCCGTCATCGGCGAGATCGCCTAGGCCGATTGCTCGGAAATAGCTCGGGTCCCAGCGCCCTTCATGCGCGAGATAGGTCCATTTGCAGGTCACGGTACAGGTCGAGCGGGCGAGCGAACCTGTAGCGCGCCAGCTCAGGAAATCGGCGAGGTCGAAGAACTGCCACACTGCGTCATAGGTCTCGACGAAGTTCTCGCGCAGCCAGAGAAGCTTCGGCGTCTGCATCTCGGGCGAGATCGCGCCGCCGACATAGCCGAGCACGGGATGCCGGGTGGCGTTGATGCGCTCGGCCTGTCCGATGGCACGATGGTCCATCCAGACGATGATGTTGCGGGAGGCATCGCCATGTGGGCCAACCGGCAGCGGCGCGCCGCTTTTATCCAGCACGACGAGCGAGCAAGTCGCGTCGAAGCCGATCCCGGCGATCTCCTCCGGCAGCAGTCTCGTTTGCGCCAGCGTCTCGCGCACGCTGGCGCAAACGGCGGACCAGATGTCCGCACTCGACTGCTCGACAATGTCCGGGCCGTCGCGATACAGCGCGATGTCACGCTTCGCTGTCGCGACCATGCGGCCGCGTCGATCGAAGATGCCGGCGCGAGCGCTGCTCGTGCCGACATCGATCCCGATGACATGCCCGGCCATCGTTAGGCGGCGGCGCGGGCTGGCGTGCCGGCGCGCGTGCCGTCGGGATTGCGCAGATAGACGCCGTGCTCGAGCTGCTGGCGGCGCAATTCCTCGACGTCGATATCGGCAGGCGGGCGGTTGCCGCGCACCGAGATCTTGGCGGCGCGCCCCGCCGCTTCGCCCATCGCCATGCAGGTCGCCATGACCCGGATCGCGCCCATTGCCTCATGCGTCGCCGAGATACTGCGCCCCGCGACCAGCAGGTTGCCGATCTTCTGCGGCACAAGCGAGCGGTAGGGAATGTCGTAGCAGTCGCCGCACCAGATCAACGTGCAGCCGTCGTCGGATGGGCGGTGGATGTCGATCGGATAGCTCGCGACCGCGATCGCGTCGTCGAAATGGGTGCAGGCGAGCACATCCTCCTGCGTCATCACATATTTCCCGCGGATGCGGCGCGTTTCCCGGATGCCGAGGAAGGGCGCGGTCTTAGTGAAGTAGGCCTTTTCGAAGCCCGGGACATAGTTGATCAAGTAAGTGACGATATCGTCGATCTGGGCGCGGCCCTCGATCTCGCCCTTGGTCAGGCTGCGGGCGTCGGTGCCATCCGTGCCCTTGACGCGGGTCATGTTGATCCAGACCTCACCCTTCTTCAGGCCGGTGATGATGATCGTCCGTTCGTTGGGGATTTCCAGCCCACGCTCGGCCTTGGCCTTGGCAATCAGCTCGCGCATGCCGACGACGATAAACTGCCGGTTCTGGCCGAAATACTCAGCCGGAATGAAGTCGGTCAGATAGGTGCGGGCTTCCGGCGGGGCGTTGGCGATCGAGAGCCGCAGCGCGTCGGTGTCGACTCCGGCGAGGCAGAACATCAGAGTCGGCGGCTGCATACCGCCGTTCTCGTTGCCCTTCTCCGTCGGGACGCCGGCGCTATAGGCGACATCCGCATCGCCACTGCAATCGATCACGACCTTGGCGAGGATCGCGCTGCGACCGCTTTTGCTCTCGGTGATGACGCCGCGGATCACGTCATTCTCGACCAGCGCGCCGGCAAAGAAGGTGTAGAACAGAACATCGACGCCGGCCTCGGTCAGCATCTCAAGTGCGACCGTCTTGACCGCTTCGGGCTCGACCAGCGTGATACCCATATGCAGCGGGCAGGGCCGATGCTCGCTGGCGCCGTCGCGCTCGCGGCGCAGCCGCTCGATGAACTTCTCGGGCAGACCGTCGATGATCTGGTTGCCCTTCTGGCCGAGGAAGCCGAGTACCGGCAGGCCGATCGTCATATTGCCGCCGACGAAGCTGCGGCTCTCGATCAGCCCGACGCGCAGGCCATCCTCGGCTGCGGCGAGCGCGGCGGTGAGGCCAGACGGGCCACCGCCGACGACGAGCACGTCGTAATCGGCGGAAACCGGGATGGAGCGCGCCGGCTCCTCGATGTTGCGAACCCCGATCATGGACATGAGGCAGTTCCTTTTGGGTCGGATCAGATGATGGTGCGGCCGGCGCTATGACACCGGCCATGAGGGTGTTCGGTCAGGCCGGCATCATCGGCTTGACACGTTCGATGATGGCCGAGACGGCGTCCTTGACCGGCTTGCGGCCGAGCACGGCGAGCTGGACCTCCTCGAGGAAGGTCGCCTGGGCGCGGGCGGCCTCGGGAAATGGCGGGAAGGCGCCGCGCGCCGTCGCAAGGACCTTGGCCTCGACGGCGGCGAGCGCATTCTTGGCCTTCAGCCCTTCATCCGCATAAGTCGAGACGCGGACGGGGCCGTTGCCGTTGATCGCCATGCCGAGCGTCACGCGCTTGCTGGAGACTTCCTTGATGAAACTCCAGGCTAGCGCCTTGTCCTTGGCGTTCTTCGGGATCGACATCGCCCAGGCCTCGACCACGGATGCCATCGGCGCCTTGCCCTTGATCGTCGCGGAGCCGGGAAATTCGACGGCCTTGATCTTGCCTGGATATTTGCTCTGCTCGGCATTGTTGAGCTGAGCGCCGCGCGCGAAAGGCAGAACAGTGAAGGCGGCGCGCCCTTGCTGCAGCCATGTCACCTGATCATCGTTCTTGGTGGTCGCGTAGCTGCGCGGAAGATGGCCCGCCTCGAACAAGGCACGCAGCGCCGACAGCCCTTGCTCCATCGCCTCCCGGTTCGGCACGAGCTTCAAATCCGGGCCGATGAAATCGCCGCCATAGGCGCGGGCGAACATCACCGGGAAGACGGCGAGGTCGCTTGCCAGCACAATGCCGGTCACGGGCGTGCCGGCCTTGGAGGTGAACGTCGTTTTTTTCGCCTGATCCAGCAGCTCTTCAAGCGTGGTCGGCGGCGCGGAAATTCCGGCCTCCTCCAAGAGGGCCTCGTTGTAGAACAGCCCTTGCGTGGCGTGGCGCACCGGGATGCCGATCAGCTTGCCGTCGACCGTCATGCCTTGCACCAGGCCCGGCGCGATATCGGCGAAATCCTCGATCGCATCCTGTTTCTGGTAAGCGTCGAGCGGCTCGAACAGCGCCGCGATCTGCGAGGTCGGGCGGTTGTCGATGAGATAGCCGACGCCGTACTCGGTCTCCTTCAGGCTCGCCTCGCGGAAAAGCCGATCTTGCAGCGGATTTGAATCGAAGGTCGTGAAAGCGATTTCGGCATCATTGGCCTTGCGCCAGGCGGCGAGCAGATCGCCCTCGCCGCTGCCGAGCACGGTCTGATGGACCTTATGGCTGAGCACATTCAGCGTCTTGCCGGCAGCGAGCGCCGGTCGGGTGGCGAGCGTGGCGCAGGCTGCGACGGATCCGGCGACGAAGGCACGACGATTGAGATTGGTTTCTCGATTTTTCGACATTTCTTTCCTCCCTTTTTTGGTTGGCTATCCTTTCGTCGATCCGGCGGTGAGGCCGGCGACGAGGTAGCGGTTCATGAACATGACGAAGACGAGGACGGGCACGAGCTGCACCGTCGCGGCAGCAAACAGGATCCCCCAGTCGACGCCGTCGATGGAGCCGATCATCTCGGAGATCACGAGCGGCGCGGTCTTGGCCTTCGTCGCGGTGAAGATGAAGGCGAAGAGGAACTCGTTCCATGAGAAGACGACCACGAAGACGGCCACCGCAAGCACACCGGGCATCGCCAGCGGCATCATGACCTTACGCAGGATGGTCAGGCGGCTGGCGCCGTCCATCGAGGCGGCCTCGTCCAGTTCTCGCGGGATCTGGTCCATGAACGTGCGCATCAGCACGGTGCCGAGCGAGACGAAGAAGGTCGCATAGAGCAAGATCAGCACGAGATGCGTATCGCTGAGACCGAGCCAATTCACGATCGGGAACAGCGGCAGCGTCACCACGATCGGCGGGATCAGCCGGACGATGATGAGACCACCCATGCTGGCATTGAGCCAGCGTCCCGAATGTCGCGAGTAGACATATCCGGCACAGGCGCTGGCAACGATGGCGAGCAGCGTTGCGCCGATGGTGATCAGCAGGCTGTTGAGCAGGCCCTCGAAGAAGACGCCCCAGGACCGCCAGAGCTCGGTGTAATGCTTCACCGTCGGTGTGAAGAGCCATTTCGGCGGCACTGCGAAGATGTCCGGCCCTGGCTTCAGCGACGACATCGCGATGAATAGGATTGGGAATAGCGACCAGATCAGGATCGCGGCGACGGCAATCGCCTTGCCGGCGCCGAAGAGGAAACGTTCAGTGCGCATGGGCCGCCCCCGTGCGCCGCAGCATGAGGACGTACAGCCCGGCCAGCACCAGCGAAGCGATGACCATGATCCAGGCTGTGGCGGCGGCAGAGCCGAAGGCGTTGAAGCTGAAGGCCTCCTGATAGAGGTAAATCGCCACGACCTCCGTCGAGCGCGCCGGTCCGCCCTTGGTCAAAAGCCAGGCTTCCGAGAACAGGCGAAACGCGAAGATGTATCGAAAGAGCAGGGCGATCAGCATTGCCGGCGTGAGGATCGGCAACGTCACGCGGCGGAAAGCCTGCCAGCGGGTTGCGCCGTCGATCCGCGCGGCTTCGTAGAGCTCTGCGGGAATGGCAAGGCGGGCCGCATAGATGATGACGAAGGTGAAAGGCAGGTGCAGCCAGATCGTCAACAGGCCGATCAGGACCATCGCATGCGACGGCTCGAACGACCAGTCGAGCGTCGGCAGATGGAGCGCCATAAGTGCCAATGTCATCGGCCCAGCATCGGGATCGAACAAAAAGCGCCAGATGACCACTGCCGTGACCTCACTGACGGCATAGGGCGCGAGCACCGCGACGAGCAGGAACCGCCGGAACGGCAGACCACTGGCAAACAGCAGAGCCATGCCGAGGCCGACCGCCAGCTCCAGATGCACCGCGACGATGACAATCACGACCGTATTCCAGAGCGCGCTGTGGAACGCCGGATCGGTGAGGACGCGCCAATAGTTTTGCAATCCAACGAAGCTTGGCGCCTGGCCGAAGCTCGATATGTTCAGGCTCAGCCAGACAACATAGAGCGACGGCAGCACGATCACGCTCAGGATGAGCAGATGCACTGGGGCCAACAATGGCAGCAATCGTGCCGATGGTAGACGCACTTTTTCCTCCGGGACTTCTTTTCACTCCGGGCTCTCGTGACCCGGTAGCTGTGACGCTTGCGCGTCCGTCGTTGTCTTCGTCAGTGTACCGCTTTGGGTGAGCTCGAGGTCCTTTCCGGATCCGGAAGCGGACCGGCATCACGGCCGCTGCCGTGCTCTGCTGCCACTGCGAGGTCGCGTACAGAATCGCGGACCTGCAGGCTGGCCTGCAGCACCGAGTGGCTGGGCGGGCTTGCGTCTCCGGCCATACGAGCCCGCAGCCGGCTCCAGGCTGCTTCCGCGATATCGGCGAGAGGCTGGCGGATCGCGGTTAGGCCGGTCTTACGGGCGCTCATCCAGGGATAATCGTCGAAGCCGACGACGGAGACGGCGTCAGGAATGTCCATCCGCATCCGGGCGAACGCCGAGAGCGTGCTCAGCGTCGTCACGTTGGTCAGCGCGATGACAGCGCTCGGTTGATTGTGCCTTTCGAGCCAATGCAGGAAAGCCGCGGCGCCGCGATCGGCGTTGGAGCCGAGTTCGATCACGGTCGGCTCGCGGTTGAGCGTGCTATGAATTAGCTCGCAGGCACCCCGAATGCGCTCGCGGATCGGCGAAATGGCAGGGCTGGAGGCTGCAACGAGGATATCGCGATGACCCTTGCCGAGAAGATGCCTCGCGGCGATCTCTCCGGCTTCGTGATTGTCGATCGCCACAGTGTCGACGACCGAACCCTCCGGCGATACGCGATCGGCGAAGACGATCGGCAGCCGGCCGATTTCGCCGCGAAGCACTTCAGGGACGGCATCGGAGCAGGGCACGACAATCAGCCCCGACGGGCGCCAGGCCAGCAGGGCGCGCAGCCGCGACTGCTCCTGCCCCAGATCGTCCCGGGAGCTGGCAATGAGGATATCGTAGCCGTCCTTCTGGGCGAGCACTTCGAGCTGCGAGATCAGCGAGGTGAAGAAGACGTCGTCCAGATCGGGAACGAGGACGCCGACTACGCGGGCCTGGCCTGAGCGCAGTTGCGAGGCGGCGCGATCGACCTGGTAGGAAAGCACGTTGGCAGCCTGTAGAACGCGCTCGCGCAAATCGGCATTCACCGGCTTGTTGCCACTGAAAACATTCGAGACGGTCGCGATCGAAACCCCCGCACGGGCTGCAACGTCCCGAATTGTCGCGCGTCCATTTTTCATCGGAAGCCTTGTCCGCGATCTCGTAGAAAAACGTTTAACAGATACGACATAGCCATACAACCCGCGTGTTAACGGACGAAGCGGAAGCGCATGGGCGGGGAAAAGCACTCCGCCTTCTCAAGAGCCCGCCAGTGCTTTTCGTCGGGAATTTCACTTTTGCGGCACGCACTTTGCATCGCCGTCAGGTGAATAAGGCAAGGCGGGCGCGGCTCTTGAGAATGCAAAACGCAGAAGTCGCAGGCCGATTTTCTGAGCCTCCTCCAATCTCTCGGGCCCTGTCCGCCAGTCTGCAGCACCTGTTTTCGACTGAGGCTGTTCGATGACCGCCGCCGCCGCTGTCGGGCAGCCGCTTACGCTTGACGGTGTCACCCACAGCTATGGCGGCGCCTTCGCCGTGGACAATGTCACGCTGGAGGTCAGGCCGGGCGAATTGGTCGCGCTGCTTGGTCCCTCGGGCTGCGGTAAGACAACCCTGCTGCGGATCATCGCCGGCTTCGTCGAACAGAGTAACGGAAAGGTCGTCATCGGCGACAAGGCGGTCGATCGCTTGCCACCGAGCCGTCGCGAGATCGGCATTGTCTTCCAGAACTATGCGCTGTTCCCGCATCTGACGGTTGCGCAGAACGTCGCCTACGGGCTCGCGGCGCGTGGCGAAAGCCGAGAGGAGCAGGCTGCGCGCGTCGCCGAGATGCTGGCGATCGTCCAGCTCGAGGCGATGGCGGAGCGAAAACCGGGCCAGCTTTCCGGAGGCCAGCAGCAGCGCGTCGCTTTGGCGCGCGCGCTCGCCATTCGGCCGCGAATCCTGTTGCTGGACGAGCCTTTTGCCGCGCTCGACAAGAATCTGCGCTTCGACATGCAGATCGAGATCAAGCGCTTGCAGCGTCAGTTCGCGCTCACGGCGATCATGGTCACGCATGACCAGGACGAGGCCATGGCGATCGCTGACCGGATTGCCGTGATGAACCAGGGGCGCATCGAGCAGGTGGGCACACCGACCCAGATCTATGACGAACCTGCCAATCTTTTCGTCAACGGGTTCATCGGCTCGAGCAATCTGATCGACGGCGTCGTCGAAAGGGTCGGTGAGGGGGCATATCAGGTCAAACTTGCCACCGGAGCGATCTGGAGCGTGGCCTCGCCTCTTAGATTGGCCGCTGGGACCCCCGTTATCGTCTCCGTTCGCCCTGAGCAGATGAAGCTGAGCGAGGTGCCAGCGGACGACGCTTTCGCCGTCACGCCCAAATTCAGCCTGCCCATCGGCGGCGAGCTGATCCACGACGTGTCCGCGCCGGGCCGGCTCTCGCTCAAGATCGCCGCTTCGCGCCGACCCGGCGAAGCCATCCGCCTGCCGGATGCCGCCTTCTGCGGTCTCGCCCCGCATGCGCGACCAGCCCTGTTTCCGAAGACCCGAGCCTAGAACCCAAGGGAAGCAAGAGATGACCATGATCAATCGTCGCGATCTGCTGGCTGGCCTCGGCACGGTTGCAGCCCTGACGGGTGTCGGATTTCCTGCGCGCGCCGCCGGCAGCCTCACGGCTGCGATCTATCCCGGCACCTGGGAGGAAGCTTACCGCAACGTCGTCACTCCGGCGCTGAAGAAGACCTACGGCGTCGATGTCGCCTTCGACTCGCTTTTTGCGGTCGATCAGGTCGCCAAGGTTCGCGCTGCCCGTGGCCTGCCGCCTTTCGACTGCTTCGTGCTCGACCCGGGCCCTGCGGCGGCGGCGATGCAGGCCGGGCTGTTCGAGCCGATCGACGCCACGAAGCTCCCCAATGCGGCCAAACTCCCCAAGGGGCTCGTCAGCTCGCATGCGGTCACCTGCAACGCGCAGGTCGTCGGCATCGCCTACAATCCTAAGAAATTCGCGACGCCACCGAAGACATGGGCAGACCTGTTCAAGTCGCCCTATGTCGAGCGGCTCGGCCTGACCGGGTTCCAGACCACCTTCGGCACGGTTTCATTGATCGAGATCGCCAAGGCGTTCGGCGGCGGCATCGACAATATGGAGCCAGCCTTCAAGGCGCTGAAGGACGCCGTGCCAAAGGTTGCGGCCATCGCGGCGCCGGCCGCCCTGCCGGGCCTGTTTCAGCAAGGGCAGGTCGATGTGATGTACGGCAACACCAACACGGTCTCGATCCTGAAGGGCAGGGGCGTCGATATCGCCTATATCGCGCCGGAATCGGGCTCGATCACCTTTCAGACGACGCTGCACATCGTGAAGGGCGCGGAGAACGTCGACGCCGCCTACAAATACATCGACACAGCGATCTCGGCCCCGATCCAGGACGCCTTGCAGAAGGCGCCCTACAACATGGTGCCGATCAACGTGGATACGCCGCTGGATCCCGCGCTCGACATCAAGTCGCTGGACGAACTCTCGAAGATGGTCACGCACGACTGGACCAAGATCAATCCGCAGCGGGCGGCCTGGATCGAGCGCTTCAATAAGGAAATCACGAAGTAGGCGGCCGCGATGGGCGGGGCGATTGCCTTGCCGGGAAGCGCTGCTTCCGGGCCAAGAGTCGAGTGGGGCCTCGCGGCGCCGCTCGGGCTCACCTATCTTGTCTTCTTCGGCGCGCCCTTCGCGATCCTGCTCGGCATCAGCTTCTACGCCGATGCCGAACAGACGCGGTTCGGGCTCGACTCCTGGCTGAAGTTCTACAGCGACCCGTTCTATCTCAAGGTCATCGTCGACACGCTGAAGCTCGGCGTCTTCGCCGTTGCCGCGACGACGGTCCTGGCCTATCCGCTCGCGCTCGTGTTCCGGGCCTGCGGACCGCGGCTGCAACGCGTGCTGACCTTCATCATCCTGATGCCCCTGCTGACCTCCGTCGTGATCCGCACCTTCGCGTGGATCGTAATCCTGGCGCGCGAAGGCGTCGCCAACCAGATGCTGATGGGCCTGGGGCTCACGGCGGCGCCGCTCAACCTGCTGCAGACGGAACTCGGCCTCGTCATCGCGCTGACGCAGATCGAGATGCCGCTCATGCTGCTGCCGCTGCTGACGACCATGAGCCGGATGGACCAGAACCTTGTCGATGCCTCCCGTGCGCTGGGCGCCTCGCAGTGGCGCACCTTCTTCAAGGTGGTGCTGCCGCTGACGCTGCCTGGCTGGGTGGCTGGCGCGACCCTCGTCTTCGCCTCGGCGACGACGGCTTTCATCTCCCAGACGGTCATCGGTGGTGCGCGGTTGGTCTACCTGCCGGCGCTGATCTACCAGCAGGCGACCGTGCTCTATAACTGGCCCTTCGCAGCGGTGGCGTCCTTGACGCTGCTGTTCACCGTTCTCGCGGGCATTATGGCGCTCGGCTTGCTCGGCCGCTTCGCCCGGACGGATTGAGGAAAGACCCGTGCAGCGTGCGACCGTCGCGGACATCTCCTATCGCTGGGTCGTCGGCCTGCTGGCCGGCCTCGCCATCGCGATCCTGATCGGGCCGGTGCTGATCGTAATCGCGACGTCGTTCACCACGACCCAGACCCTGCGCTTCCCGCCGCCCGGGCTGTCGCTGCGCTGGTATCAGGAGCTGTTCGACCCCGTGCGTTCGGCGCAGATCCACATGGCGGCGTGGAACAGCGTCTGGGTCGCCGCCGTGGCGACGATCGTCGGCATGGTCATGTCGGTCATGGCGGCGGTTTCGGTCGCGCGGGTGAGCCGACCTTCGGCGCGGCTTCTGGAGGCCAGCTTCCTTTCGCCGCTGGTTCTGCCAGCTCTGTCCTACGGACTCGCGGCGTTGATGTTCTTCTCGGTGCTGGGCATCCGGCCGTCGCTGAACCTGCTGATCGCGGCGCATCTCGTCGTGGTCGCGCCCTTCATCTTCCGCACGACGCTGGCGAGCCTGACGCAGCTCGACGCGACGCTGATCGAGGCCTCGCAGAGCCTCGGCGCAAGCCGGCTCTATGCCTTCCGGCGCATCACGCTGCCGCTGATCGCGCCCGGCATCGCGGCCGGCTGTTTCCTCGCCTTCGTATCGTCGATGGACAACGTCCCGGTGTCGCTCTTCCTGTCCACGGCGCGCACCGGGATGCTGCCGATCCGGCTGTGGGGCATGATGGAATCAACGCTCGACGTGCGCATCGCCGCAGTCGCCGGCGTGCTCATCCTCGCCACCCTGCTTCTCATGCTCGTCATGGACCGGCTGACCGGTCTGACGAAGCGCATGAGCGCCTGAGCGCCTGAGCTGGAGCCTCCGCATGCAGCCGATCTACGATCGCGACCTGATCGGGTATGGAGCCAACCCGCCCGATCCGAAGTGGCCCGAAGGCGCGCGGATCGCGATCAATTTCGTCATGAACTACGAGGAAGGCTCCGAACCGTCCGTGCAGGACGGCGAGGGCTACACCGAACTCGGCCTCACCGAGGCGAACGGCCTGCCGACCGGGGTGAAGGGCCGCGACCTCGCGGGGGAGGGCATGTTCGCCTATGGCAGCCGCGTCGGTTTCTGGCGGCTAATGCGGCTGTTCCAGGAGCGCGGCTTAGCCATGACGGTGTTCGGCTGCGCGCTCGCCCTCGAGCGCAATTCGCAGGCTGCCGCTGCGATCAAAGCCTCCGGCTTCGATGTCTGCAGCCATGGCTGGCGCTGGATCAAGCATTACGACCTGACCGAGGCGAAAGAGCGCGAGCACATCGCCAGGGCGATCGGCTCGCTGGAGACTACGGTCGGCGAACGACCGCTTGGCTGGTACTGCCGCTACGGACCCAGCGTCAACACGCGCAGGCTGGTCGTCGAGGAGGGCGGCTTCCTCTACGATTCCGATGCCTATGATGACGAGCTGCCCTACTGGAAGACGGCCGACGGCAAGCCGCATCTCGTCGTGCCCTATTCGCTCGTCAACAATGACGGCAAGTTCGGCTCGGGCTTCTTCGCGACGTCGAACGACTATTTCGACTGGCACAAGGATGCGTTCGATATGCTCTACGCTGAGGGCGCGACCCAGCCCAAGATGATGTCGGTGGGCCTGCATATGCGCCTGATCGGCCATCCGGCGCGCGCCGCAGGTCTGGCACGCTTCCTCGACTACGTGCAGAGCCATGAGGGCGTCTGGGTCACGCGCCGGCTGGACATCGCCCGGCACTGGCACACGGTCCATCCCTACCGAGGCGACTGAGCGAACAGGGACAGGCAATGCAAACGCAGGAACTCGTCGTCGCCCTCGGTGACACGCGCTACCGGGTGGAGCGGCCTTTCGGCTCCTGGCCGCCCAATAGCGGTTTCGTCACGGATGTCACCGTCGATGGGCGCGGACATGCGTTTGTCATGCTGCGGCACGACCCGCTGACGCAGGCGAACGACCCGCGCGTGATCGAACTGGATCCGAATGGTCGCTATCTCGGCGGCTGGGGTGGGGACCTGATCGCCGATTCCCATATGCTGACCTCCGATGCGCAAGGCCGCTTGCTCTGCGTCGACCGCGACATGCACGAGGTCATCATCTGCTCGCCTTCGGGCGAGCGCCTCGGCGCACTGGGCGCTCGCGGCGAGCCACTCTCGCCGTTCAATCATCCGGCCGATGTCCATGTCTCGGCCTGGGGCGATATCTACGTCGCGGATGGCTATGCGGCGAGCCGCGTTCATCGCTTTTCCGCCTATGGCGTCCACATGCGAAGCTGGGGCAGCCAGGGCAGCGGCGAAGGGCAGTTTGGTTGGCCGCATGCGATCTGGGCCCATGCCGACGGGCGCGTCGTCGTGGTCGATCGGACAAATAACCGGGTTCAGGTGTTCGATGCCGACGGCAGCTATCTGCAGAGCTGGACGCATTTCCACCAGCCCGTCGCGATCTGGGGCGATGCGCAGGGCAACAGCTATGTGACGGACCTGATCCCCAGCCTCCAGAAGATCGGCCCTGCGGGCGAACGGCTAGGCCGCTGCCGGCCGATGCTCAACGGAGCACACGGGCTCTTCGGCATGGGGAACGGTGACATCCTGCTGGCCGAAAGCAATCCCAGCCGGCTGACGCGGCTCGTCCTGCTGTCATGACGCCTGGTGCCGCAAGACCGCGCCGACGACCGGACGATTGGAGGCACTGATGACCACGGATCGCATCGTCTGGGGCGCGACCCTGCTCGAAGGCTTCGATAACGGTGGCGCACCGATTCTGCATGCCGATGCCGGGATCCTGATCCGGGACGGCGTAGTGGCGGCGCTCGGCGCTGTCGACGCGTTACGCGCCCAATCGCCCGACGCGCTGGTCGAGGGCGGGGCAGGGTTCGCGATCACGCCAGGCTTCGTCAACGCGCATCATCATGTCGGACTGACGCCGCTGCAGCTCGGCTCGCCGGACCATCCGCTGGAACTCTGGTTCGCATCACGCCTGGCCCTTCGCGACGTCGATCTCGAACTGGACACGCTGTATTCCGCCTTCGAGATGATCGAGAGCGGGGTCACGACCGTCCAGCATCTGCACAGTCGTGCGCCGGGCGCGCCGGAAGCCGTGCTGGCGGCTGCGGACAAGGTGATCGGCGCCTACCGGCGGATCGGCATGCGGGCCTCCTATTCGATGGCGCTGCGGGACCAGAACCGCCTCGTTTACGAAGCCGACCGGGATTTTGTGGCGCGGGTTCCAGCAGAATTGCGGCCGGCGCTCGTCGCCTATTTCGAACGCTTCACGCTTGCGCTGGCGGATCAGGTCGCGATCTTCGACGAGTTGTTGCGGCGCCATGGGGATGGCGAGCGGATCAGGGTGCAAATCGCTACCGCCAATCTGCATTGGCTTTCGGATGAGGCGCTGGAGACTGCGGCGGGCCTCGCCGAGCGAACGGGCCTGCCGGTGCACATGCATGTCCTGGAGACGCCCTACCAGAAGGCATACGCGTTGAAGCGCACCGGCGGTTCCGCGCTCGCGCATCTCGACCGCTTCGGACTGCTCGGGCCACGCTTCACCATCGGACACGGCGTCTGGATGAGCGAAGCCGACATCGCGCTGGCGGCCGAGCGCGGCGTTTGCGTCTGCCATAACTGCTCGTCCAACTTCCGGCTGAAGAGTGGTATCGCGCCGGTGAACCGCTTTCTCGCCGAGGCGATCCCGGTCGCGCTTGGCATCGACGAGGCGGGTATTAACGACGATCGCGACATGTTGCAGGAGATGCGCATGGCGCTGCGCGCTCATCGCCAACCGGGCATCGACGCGGCCCATCCTTCTGCAGCGCAGGTGCTGCGCATGGCGACGGAGCATGGAGCACGCACCACGCCTTTCGCGGGCGAGATCGGCCGGCTCTCACCGGGGATGGCGGCGGATTGCGTGCTGTTCGAATGGCAGTCGGTCACCTGGCCTTATCAGGACGATGCGCTTGGTTTCGTCGAGGTGCTGGTGCAGCGCGCCAAGGCCCGGTCGGTCCATGCCGTGCTGGTCGCGGGCGAATGGATTTATCGGGAGGGGCGGTTCCTGAAGGTGGACCGGGAGGCTGTGCTGTCCGAAATCGCCGAGCTTTTGTCGCGGCCGAAGACCGCAGCCGAGATCGAGCGCATGCGGCTTGCGGGCGATGTCATGCCGCATGTCCGGCGGTTTTACGATGGTTATCTCGACGGCATGACGATGAGCCGCGCGAGCCGATGAAGGGCTGTCGATAGGCATTGCGTCAGCCGTCGTCTCAGCGCCCGCCGATCAGGTCCTCGCGGCCGGACTGCTGGAGCCAGTGCCGCGCGATCTCGTCACGTCGCGCGAACCAGACGCCGGGTTTCGAGGCCGCATGCGCCAGGAAACGCTCCAGACCGCCGATCCGACCCGGCCGCCCGATGATACGCAGATGCAGGCCGACCGTCATCATGCGCGGCGCGCTCGCGCCCTCGTCGTAGAGGCGGTCGAACGCGTCGATGCAATAGCGCGCGAAATCGTCGCCGAAGACGAAGCCGCCATTGCGGGTGAAGCGCATGTCGTTGGTGTCGAAGGAATAGGGCAGGACGAGATGGTCTCGCCCGCTGACATCGACCAGATAGGGCAAATCATCGTTGTAGGCGTTGGAATCGTAGAAGAAGCCGCCCTGTTCCAGCAGCAGCCTGCGGGTGTTCGGCGAGGTGGCCGAGCGCGTGTGCCAGCCGCACGGCGGGCTGCCGGCGGTGCGAGTGATCGCCTCGACGGTGCGCGCGATAACCAGCCGCTCCTGCTCCTCCGTCATGGTGGCGTGGCGCTCCCAGCGCCAGCCATGCGCCGCCACTTCATGGCCATCAGCGACCGCCTGCTGCGCCAGCCAGGGCGAGATCATCAGCGAGCGGCCGATGGCGTTGACGGTGCCATGCGCGCCATAGGCCTGGAGAAGCTTACGGATGCGCGGCCAGCCTGCACGTGTCCCGTACTCGAAATGCGACTCCATGCAGAGGTCGCGAACGCCGGGGATCTCCTCGACGACCTCGTAGACGGACTCGTTTTTTTCGTCGCCCTGGCCGATGCTGAGTTCGCCGCCCTCCTCGACATTGATGACGAGGTTGACGGCGAGGCGCGCGCCATTCGGCCAGCGGATGCTGGGTACAGCCTCGCCATAGCCGCGAAAATCGCGATCGGTGGTGATGTCGGGCAGCATGGTCAAATCTCCGCCATGTGGCGCAGGCCGACGAGCCGGTCGCCGATCACCAGAACAGCGATGGAGAGCAGGATCAGCAGCGTCGAGATCGCGGCGATGGTGGGGTCGGGGCTTTCCTCGACATATTGCAGCATCTGAATCGGCAAGGTCTTGGTCCAGGCATCCGTGAAGAAGATCGAGATGGGATAATTGTCCATCGAGGCGAGAAAAGCGAACATCCCCGAGGTCAGTAAGGCCGGCGCCAGCGATGGCACCAGCACCTTCATGATGGCCTTCGGATAGGTCAGGCCCAGCGTCCGCGCCGCGTCGATCAGCGCGAAGTCGAACAGCGAAAGCGAGGCGAAGACCGTCCGCACCACATAGGGCAGCGTGATCACGACATGGGCGAGCAGAAGGCTCGGCCACACCTCGCGCAAGCCAGCGGCGCGGAATGCCTCGAGCATGGCGATGCCGATCACGAGACCGGGCAGCATCAGCGGCGAGACCAAGAAGGTGACGACCGCCTCTCGGCCTCGAAAATCGCCGCGCAGCAGGCCGATGGCGCAAAGCGTGCCGAGCACGAGCGCGATCGCGGTCGAAAGCGCGGCCAGTTGCAGCGAGGTGAAGACCGGCGGCCACAGATCGCGCGAGCGGGCCAGCGCCTCGTACCAGCGCAGAGACCAGGACGGCGACGGCAGGGTGAAGACCGCACTCGAACCGAACGAGACGGCCGCCGTGACCAGCAGCGGCGTCATGAGGAAAAGCACCGTCAACGCCGCCACGGCACCGCACAGCCAGCGGGTGATGGTCTCGATCGGCGTCACGATGCGCCTCCCAGGCGTCGAGACAGCCAGGAGCTTGCCACGACGATGGACACGGCCAGCGCCAGCAGCACCACGGCGGTGGTCGAGCCGAGCTGCTCGTTGCGCATGAACAGAAAGGAGCGGCCTGTCAGGGTCGCCAGCGTCTGGAACCGGTCGCCGATGACCAGGCTGGGGATGACGTACATCGACACCGCCATCGAATAGACGAAGGCAATCCCGGTGACGATGCCGGGCAGGGACAGCGGCAGCGCCACCTTGACGAAGCGGTAGATCGGCGTGGCGCCCAGGGTCGCCGCGGCCTCGCCCAGCCGCGGATCGATCAGCTTCAGCACCGAGTAGATCGGCAGGATCATGAAGGGCACGAAGATGTTGGCCGCGCCGATGACCAGCCCGGTTTCGGTGAAGAGCAGGCGCTGCGGCTCGCTCCAGAGCCCCAGGCCCGTCATGATCTGCGAGACGATGCCGTCGCGGCGCAGGACGATCTGCCAGGCGAACGCCTTGACCACAACGCCGACCGAGAGCGGCAGAATGATCGCGATCAGGATCGCCGCCTGCGCCAGGCCACCGGCCCGCGCGAGGACAAGAGCGGTGGGGTAGCCGATCGCGAGGCACAGCAGCGTGACCAGCGCCGCGCTGCGCAGCGTATTGGCCAGCACGGTCCAGCTGAAGGGATCGGCGAAGAAGCCCGCGAAGGCGGCCAGGCCACCAGGGCTGAGAAGGCTGCGCCCGAGCAGGAAGACCAGCGGCAACCCGTAGACGATCCCGAGATAGGTGACTGCGGGCAGGGCCAGTAGCACGATGGGGTCGAGACGGCGGCCGGCGCTCATGCCGCCGGTCCTTCCTGCGGTTCCGGATAGATCATCGTGTCGTCGATCCGCCAGCTCAACGGCAAGGTGGTGCCCGCTTCGACCCCGGCCGGGGCCTCCTGCGCCTCGACCATGATCCGCCCGCCCTCCGGGGCGGCGAAATGGAGCTGGACGCGGGCGCCCTGAAAGACGACGTCAAGCAGGGTCGCATCCAGGCGATTTTCGCCGGTGCCGCCGATGGTGACCCGTTCGGGCCTGACGCCAAGCACCACTCGGCTGCGGGGCACGAAGCCGCCCGGCGCCCGTATCGTTCCGGCCGCGGTTTCGACGGAGACGACGCCTTGGTTGGTCCCGAGGACCGTGCCCGGCAGGCGGCTCGACAGCCCGACGAAATCCAGCGCGAACGGCGTGGCGGGGCGGTGGTATATCACTGAGGGGCTGTCGAGCTGCTCGATTCGACCGCGATGCATCACCGCGATACGGTCCGACATGGTCAGCGCCTCTTCCTGATCATGCGTGACAAAGATCGCGGTGGTGCCGACGTCGCGCAGGATGCGGCGAAGGTCGATCTGCATGGCTTCGCGCAGCTTCCGGTCGAGGGCCGAGAACGGCTCGTCCAGCAGCAGGAGTTTCGGCGCGACGGCGAGCGCGCGTGCGACCGCGACGCGCTGCTGCTGGCCGCCCGAAAGCGCCCTGACCGAGCGGTCGGCGAAGCTCGTCATCTGCACGAGGCCGAGGAAACGCGAGACAATCGGCGCGATCGTATCGGCCGGCGCGCCGCGTGCCTTCAGCCCGAAGGCGACGTTCTCCCCGACGGTGAGATGCGGAAAGAGCGCGTAATTCTGGAAGACGACGCTCACGTCGCGCCGGTGCGGTGGCTTGCGCGTGATCTCCTCGCCGTCCAGCACGACGCTGCCGCCGTCGGGCCGCATCAGTCCCGCGACGATGCGCAGCAAGGTGGTCTTGCCGCAGCCCGAGGGACCGAGAAGCGAGATGAACTCGCTCTTGCCGACCTTGAGGTCGACGCCGTCGAGCACGGTCGCTGGGCCGAACCGCTTGCCGGCGCCGGTGATGTCCAGAAAGACCGATCGCAATGGGCTGCTCCCGATGAGCCAGGCTCTAAACTTTCAGAATCGACCGCAGTGATCGAAGATCGACGGCGGCAGCTCGTTCAGATGGCCATGTCTCGGTCCCAGCGCTTGATCCAGTCGTTGCGCTGTGCAGCGACATTGGCCCAGTCGATCTGGAAGATTTTGACGTCGGCACCGAGCCCTTCGGGTCTTGGGACGGCCTTGTTCGTCGCGAGCGAGAAGGTTGGGCCGGCGAGCTTGCTCTGCATCTCGGCACCGAGCAGCTCGTTGACATAGGCGAAGGCGAGTTCGGCCTGGGGCGCCCCCTTGATCACCGCGATGCCGGACGGCATGGCGAACACGCCTTCCTTCGGCGCGGCGAGATCGATCGGCGCGCCTGCCGCTTTCCGCTCCAGGCAATAGGACGACATGGCGGGACCGATGAGATGGGCCTCGCCTTGCTCGAGCAGGTTATAGGCCTGCGGCTGCTGGGTGTAGATCGTCAGGAGATTGGGCTTGAGGGCCGCGACTTTCGCGAAACCCGCATCGGTGTTCTTCTGAGCCGTGTCAAGTGAGGCGCCGGTCAGGAGGCCGGCGGCGAAGAGAATGGGGAGACCCTCCGTGTTCTGAAGAGAGGGAATGACGACGCGGCCCTTGTATTTGGGGTCGAACAGTTCGGCCCATGATGCCGGGGGCGCCTTCACGGCCGTCTTGTTGTAGGCGATGCCCAGCCAGGGCTGAAGATAATTGGCCCACATAGCGTCCATATGGGTCGAGCCGGGCAGCAGGTCGGCCATATTCGGCGCCTTGGCGGGCGTCAGCGGGTCGAGCAATCCTTCCTTGACCGCCAGGATCATGACGGGGTCGTCCATCTGGACGACCGACATGTACGGCTTGTCCTTGTTCTTCTGCATTTTCTCGAGGTTCACGAGCGATCGCGTGCCCTCGAAAATCACCTTGCAGTTGTACTTCTTCTCGAAGGCCGGGACGACGATCTGCTCGACCCAGGGCTTGTGACCAGCCGCACCGCCGACGACCAGCTCTCTGGTCTGGGCACGGAGGACGGACGGGGCCGCGATCATAGTCGCGCTGCCGGCGATGCCGACAAGGACAGAACGGCGGTTCAGGCGGACGGCAGGGAAAGCATTCATGACGGGTCCCTTCGGAAGAGAGGTGAGCTCTCCTCAGCAACCGACATGCCAACTAGGGTCTCTGGTCACGCACTGACTAAAGTGCCTTAAATATCAATTTATTAGCGTAATCTTTTGAAGAGAATTTCCGCGCTCGACCCTGTTCGCTCTTTCAATTTTTGTGCACAATGCTATCTCTATTGTGCCTCATATGATGCTCGTATGCCGAAAGAATGCGCATGCGCCGGGTTGGCCTTCGCACGGGCAGTCGCGATAATCGTCTCATGCAGGAAGAAGAGATTCACGCGATCTTGGTCGGGGTGCTGCGCGCCGGGCGGCTTCCGGGCGGGACCAAGCTCGGCGAGCATCGTCTGGCCGCGTTTTTCGGGGTGAGCCGGGAGCGCATTCGCAAGGTCCTGCAGCGGCTGGGCGCCGAGCGCCTGCTGGACATGGTCAAGCACCGCGGCGCCTTCACCATCGAGCCCGATCTTCGCGAAAGCCATATGGTCTACGAGGCGCGCCGCATTCTCGAAAGCGGCATGGCCGCTTATCTCGCCGATCATCTGACGCCGCTTCAGGTCGAGAGGCTGCGCCAGCATGTCGAGGCCGAAGCCGAGGCCCTGCGCAGCGGCGATCAGGGGATCTGGCAGAAGCTTTCGGCCGAATTTCACTATCTGCTGGCCGAGATGACGCAGAACCCGCTTGTTCAACGCCAGGCCCAGGAACTCATCAGCCGCACGCTGATGCTGGTGAAACGCTACGAGACGTCGGCCGGCTCCGCCTGCGGCTGCGACGAACACCGGGCCATCTTCCGCGCGCTGGCCGGGCGCGAGCGGGGAAAGGCCGTCAAGGCGATGACGACACATCTTTCGCTCGTGGAAACGCGCTTGAAGCCGACCTTATGCGAGCCGGTCGGGCCTTCGCTCGAGGATGCGCTGCGTGAAGAAATCGCGAGCCATCAAACCGCAGGCGCCGCGATGGCGATCGCCTGAGCAAGGGAACTGCAAGCCCATGAGCTACGATCTGATCATCGCGAACGGCACCATCGCGACGGCCTCCGACACCTTCGCCTGCGATGTCGGCATCCGCGACGGGCGCATCGTCGCGCTGGGACACGACCTCGGGCCTGCTCGCGACACGATCGACGCTGCTGGAAAGCTCGTCTTGCCCGGCGGCATCGACAGCCATGTCCACCTCGCCCAACCGAGCGGCGAAGGCATCATCATGGCCGATGATTTCGAGAGCGGCACGCGCTCGGCCGCCTTTGGCGGCAACACGACCGTCCTGCCCTTCTGCGTCCAGGAGAAGGGCGTGAGCCTACGTGAAACGGTGAAGGCCTATCATGCGCTGGCGGACGGGCGCTGCTACACCGACGTCTCCTTCCACCTGGTCATCTCGGAGCCGACCGAGCAGGTGCTGGGACAGGACCTGCCCGCATTGATCGCGGACGGCTACACCTCGTTCAAGGTCTTCATGACCTATGAGGGCCTAGCGCTCGCCGATTACGAGATGCTGCAGGTCATGAGCGTCGCGCGCGCGACCGGCGCGCTCGTCATGGTCCATGCCGAGAATTACGATGCGATCCGCTTCCTGACGCAGAGGCTGGAGCAGGGCGGCCACATCGCGCCGAAGTTCCACGGCACCTCGCGGCCTATTCCCGTCGAGCGCGAGGCGACCCATCGCGCCATCTCGTTGGCGGAACTCATCGACGTGCCCGTGATGATCGTTCACGTCTCGAACCGCGAGGCGATGGACGAGATCGTGCGGGCTCGCGCACGCGGCCTCAAGGTCTACGGCGAGACCTGCCCACAATATCTGGTGCTGACCGAGAAGGACATGGAGGGCCTCAACATGGAGGGGGCGAAATATGTCTGCTCGCCGCCACCGCGTGACGAGGCCAGCCAAATCGCCTGCTGGGAAGGGCTGCGCAACGGCGTCTTCCAGACCTTCTCGTCCGATCACTGCCCGTTCCGATATGATGACCCCGCCGGCAAGCTGGCGCCGAAAGGGCGGACATCCTTTCGCTGGGTGCCCAACGGCATCCCCGGCATCGAGACACGGTTGCCGATCCTCTTCTCGGAGGGAGTCGGCAAGGGACGCATCAGCCTGAACGAGTTCGTGGCTCTCTCGGCGACCAACCACGCGAAGATGTACGGGCTGACGAACAAGGGCTCCATCGCCATCGGCATGGATGCCGACATTGCCATATGGGACGCCGACCGCGAGGTGACGATCAGCCAAGCCCTGCTTCATCACGGCAGCGACTATACGCCTTACGAAGGGATCATGGTCAGGGGCTGGCCCATGACGACCATCGTCCGGGGACGTGTGGTGGTGCGGGATGGCGAGATGGAGGCGCAGCCCGGCATCGGAGGTTATGTCCGGCGCGCGCGCTCCACCTATGCCCACAGCGTCGCAAAGGATGCAGCCTGATGCGCAAAGGGCAGAACATGAATATCCTGGTTCTCAATCCCAATACCAGCGAGGAGATGACGGCGCTGGTGCTGCGCGTGCTGGAGCCCCTGACGCCGGCCGGGATCTCCCTCAAGCCTGCGACGGGTCGCTTCGGGGCGCGCTATATCTCGAGCCGCAGCGCGGGCGCCATTGCTGGACATGCGGCGCTCGATGCCTACGCGCGGGAGGGCGCCGACTGCGACGCGGTCTATCTCGCCTGCTTCGGTGATCCCGGACTGCTGGCGCTCAAGGAACTCGCGACCGTTCCCGTCATCGGCATGGCCGAGGCCGCCTGCCAACGCGCCGCTGCGCTCGGCGACCGGTTCTCGATCGTGACCGGCGGCGAGCGTTGGGGGCCGATTCTGACGGAGTTCGTCGCCTCCATCGGACTGTCCGATAAGCTCGCCGCCATCGTCACGGTCGCTCCGACGGGGGGCGATATCGCGGCCGATCCGGAGGGTTCGCTTGCGCTGCTCGCGGCGGCCTGCCGCGAAACGGTCTCGCGGGACGGGGCCGGTGCCGTCATCCTGGGCGGGGCGGGGCTCGCCGGCCTGGCCGCACGCATTCAGCCGATGGTGAGCGTTCCTGTGCTCTGCTCGGTCGAAACAGGCTTTGCCGCGGCCATCGAGGCCGCCCGGGCAGCGACGGCCAAGCCGCTGCATGGCGATCTCGCCCTGCCTCCGCCGGTGCCGAGCCTGGGGCTCTCAGAAGCGCTGCAAAAGCTGATATCGGGCTCATAGCGCTGAGCGAAGCTGCTCAGCAGTGTCTCGCCGCACGAAGCGGCGAACCGGACAGCGGCGGCGCGGCCTTGCCTATCGAGCCCCAACAGCAAAAACAATCTTGATTGTTTGAAAGTTCCGGGCGACGTTTCGTGTGATGGAGCGCGAGCAGAACCCGGCGAAGCGGCGATCGCAGCAGGAGCGGAGCGCGGAGATGTCGGCGCGGCTGATGGGCTCGGCGATCGACCTGCTGCACCAGCAGGGCCTGGCCCGCACCACCACCTCCGACATCGCCCGCCACGCCGGTGTTTCGCGCGGCGCCCTGACGCATCATTTCGCCGGTCGGGAGGCGATCATCAGTGCCTCCGTCGCGGATCTGTTGAGCAAGACCGCCCGCGATCTGCATCGCTTTGCCGAGGAATTCATGCAGCGAGGCGGCTCGAGCGATGAGATCGTCGACTACATCTGGCAGATGATGGACGATCGGCTCTTCTATGTGACGATGGAATTTCTGCCGGAGGCGCGCCACAACGACGCTTTCCGCGCGCAGCTTATTGCGACAGTGCGAGAGTTCCATGCCGGATTGGATGCGATCTGGACCGCGCTCGCGGTGCGGGCCGGGGCTGACCCGGACCATACCCGCACGGTGATGAACGCGACGATGTGCCTTGTGCGCGGCATGATCAGCCAGACGATCCTGCGCCCGGGCGATCCGGCCTATTACGAAGGCATGCTCCGGTTCTGGAAAGCCCAGGTCAGCCAGCAATTTCCGATGGAACCGGTCGGCTCCGCCAGCCAGCTCGAAGACGCTCCGACATCCTCGCCTATCGCCTGAAGGAACAGCCCGTGGCCGCCACGCTCTTCACCAATGCCCGCATCGTCGATGGGACCGCGCCCGAGCCGGCCGAGCCGGTCAGCGTCCTCGTCGAGGGCGGGACGATCCGCGAGGTCGGCAAGACGCTCACGTCCGCCAAGGCGAAGACCATCGATCTCAAGGGCCGGACGTTGATGCCGGGCCTGATCGATGCCCATGTCCATGTCATCGCGGGGGTCGCGGATCTTGGCGCCAATGCGCGCCTGCCGGATTCTCTGGTGACCGCGCGCTCCTTCGTCATCATGCGCGAGATGCTGCTGCGCGGCTTCACAACGGTGCGCGATGTCGGCGGCGCCGATTTCGGGCTGAAGCAGGCGACGGAGGAGGGGCATTTCCCGACGCCGCGCCTCGTCATCGCAGGCAAGGCGTTGAGCCAGACCGGCGGCCATGCCGATTTCCGCGGCCGATACGACGACCGGCCGAGCGTGATCGAGCGCCATCGCCTCGGCGCGCTTGGCCGCATCTGCGACGGCGTTCCAGATGTTCGGCGCGCGGCGCGCGAGGAGCTGAAGGGCGGCGCCGACTTCATCAAGATCATGGCCAATGGCGGCTGCGCGTCCCCCACCGATCCGATCCATTTCCTCGGCTATTCCGTCAGCGAGCTGGAAGCCATCGTCGAGGAGGCGCGCATGGCCGGGACCTATGTCTCGGCGCATGTCTACACCGATGACGCGATCCGCCGCTGCGTCGAGGCCGGCGTGCACTCGCTGGAGCACTGCAATCTGATCCAGGCCGAAACGGCCACGCTCGCCGCCAGCAAAGGCGCGGTCGCGGTGCCGACGCTGGTGACCTACGACAAGCTGGTCTCCGACGGGCCGAAGCTCGGCTTTCCGCCGGATTCGGTCGCCAAAGTCGATATCGTGCGCTCGGCCGGCATGGAATCGCTGCGGATCATGCAGAAGGCCGGCCTTGCCATGGCTTATGGCAGCGACCTGCTCGGCGAGATGCATCGCTACCAGTCCGAGGAGTTCGTCATTCGCGGGCGCGCGCTCCCCGCGCAGGAGGTGATCGCGTCGGCGACCTTCATCGCGGCGCGGCTGCTGAAGCTCGAAGGCAAGATCGGTGTGGTTGCGCCGGGGGCTCATGCCGACCTCGTCGTCGTCGACGGCGATCCGCTGAAGGACCTTTCGCTGTTGACCCGGCAGGGCCGCCACATGCCGCTGATCATGAAGGGCGGCGAGTTCATCAAGCGGACGAGCTTGAGCTGAGGAATTCGCGGTTGGCTTCGCGCAAGCGGCCGGCCGTCGACAAGCGCCTGAGGGCGTGCCTAATATTTCAGGTTCGGAGGCGGATGTGACAGCGCTGCATTTCAAGAATTTCGCCCTGCTCGAACCCGAATTCGGGGAGCTGCGCGGTGGCTACGAGCTCGTCGTCGAGGGGGACAAGATCCGCGAGCTATCGGAAAAGCCGCTCAAGGCGGCGAACGCCGATGTGATCGATTGCGGCGGGCGCACGCTGATGCCGGGGCTGATCGACAGCCACGTCCATGTCTTCCTCTCGGAGGTCTATATCCGGACCCTCGAAAGCATGCCGCTCACGCTGATGACGGCGCGCGCCGTCCGGCTGATGAAGGGCATGCTAGACCGTGGCTTCACCAGTGTGAGAGACACCGGCGGCGCCGATTGGGGCATCAAGGAAGCGGTTGAGAAGGGGGACGTCGCCGGCCCGCGGCTCTTCATCGCGGGCGCGGCCATCGGCCCGACCGGCGGACACAGCGACCCGCGCCGGCGCACCGACTTTGGAGCGCGCTGCCATTGCTGCAACGCCATGGCCTACACGATGAACGTGTCCGACGGTGTCTCGTCGGTGCGCAAATCGGCGCGCGAGCAGATGCGGCTCGGTGCGGACCACATCAAGATCATGATGTCGGGCGGTGTCGCCTCGCCCTACGACCCGCTCGACTCGATGCAGTTCAGCGTCGACGAGGTCAAGGCGGCGGTGGAGGAGGCCAAGGCCTTCGGGCGCTATGTCTGCGCCCACGCCTATACGCCGGAGGCGATCACGCGTGCGGCGGAATGCGGCGTGCGCGCGATCGAGCACGGCAACCTGATCGACGACGCCTCGGCCAAGCTAATGGCGCAGAACAACATGTTCCTCACCGCCAATCTCGTTGCCTATTACGCCATGAAGGAGCGCGCCGCCGAGTTCGGCATGACCGGCGACATGCTGGCCAAGAACGACCTCGTGATCGATGGCGGGCTGCGCTCGCTAGAAATCTGCAAGCGGGCTGGCGTGCCTGTCGCCTTCGGGTCCGACCTTCTCGGGCAATTGCAGGTCGAGCAGTCGCGCGAGTTCCTGCTGCGACGCGAAGTCCTGTCGCCGATCGAGGTTATCCGCTCGGCGACGACGGTCGGTGCCCAAATCCTGCGCATGGAAGGCAAGCTCGGCACGTTGAAGACGGGAGCCTATGCCGACATGATCCTGATCGACGGCGATCCGCTCAAGGATTTCGGGCTGTTTCAGGAGCAGGGCAAGCATATGGCCGCGATCATCAAGGGCGGCGCCTTCTACAAGAACACGATGCATTGACGGCATCACCTGCCTCTCGCTTGCTCAGTCGGGCATAAGAAACCGGCTTGACTGTTTGTAACTTGGTGCCAAGCTTCGCGGGTGAATGAGGTGGCGGTGTCTTCAGTGGCAACAGTGAATCGGCCAAACGAACGCGCACGGCGCGACAAGGCTGCCTGGTGACGGGCGCGGGCTCCCTGAGATTTGGCCGCTATGCCCTCAACGGGGCAGCGGGGCTGGCGCTTGGCTTCATCCTGCTGCCGCTGATCTTCGTGACCTGGCTTGCCTTCTTCCGGCAGGAGATCCCGTCTTTTCCGCCGGAAGGTTACTCGCTGCAATGGTTCAAGGCTGCGGCCGAGAACAAGCCTTTCATCAACGGTTTCATCCTCAGCCTTGAAGTCGCGGTGGCCTCCACGCTGATCGGCTTGCTGCTCGGCGTGCCCGCCAGTCTCGCCTTGATGCGGCATCGCATTCCGCTGGGGCCGGGCATCTCGACCCTGCTGCTGCTCCCGCTCGTGATGCCCGGCATCGTGCTCGGCACGGCGACCTATGTCTTCCAGATCGAGGTGGAGCTCGCCACCGAGATCCCGGTGATGGGGTCGCTCGGGGGGCTGATCGCGGCGCATACGCTGGTCGTGATCCCCTGGGTGGTTCGGCTGGTGACCGCGAGCTTGGCAGGCTTCGACCGGTCGATCGAAGAGGCGGCGCAGAACCTTGGCGCTGGTCCGTTCACGACCTTCTGGCGCGTGACGCTGCCGAGCATCCGGTCCGGTCTCGTCGCGGCCTCGCTGTTCGGGTTCGTCACCTCCTTCGGCAATCTGGAGATGAGCCTGTTTCTGGTCGGGCCAGGCCGCACGACGCTGCCGATCGCGATCCTGCAATATCTCGAATGGAAGATCGATCCGACGGTGGCGGCGGCTTCGCTGATCCAGATCGTCCTGATCGGCGCGGCGATGCTCGTGACCGATCGCTATGTCAAACTGAGCCGGGTGGTGTGACGGATGGCAGGTCTCTTGTAATGGCGCGCCTTTCGATCTCTCATCTGACGAAGCGCTATGGCGACCTGACGGTCGTCGACGATGTCGATATCGCGGCGGCGGATGGCGAATTTCTGGTCCTGCTCGGACCCTCCGGCTGCGGCAAGACGACGACGCTGCGGATGGTCGCGGGCTTCATTCCGCCGAGCGGTGGCCGGATCACGATCGGCGAGCGCGACGTCACCAACCTTCCCCCGTGGAAGCGCCATTGCGGCCTCGTCTTTCAAAGCTACGCGCTGTTTCCGCACATGACGGTGGCCCAGAACGTCGCCTTCGGGTTGGAGATGCACGAGGTGCCCGCAGTGGAGCGTGGGCCGCGTGTCGCCGAGGCCTTGCGGCTGGTCCAGCTTGGAGGGTTCGACGAGCGCTATCCGCGCCAGCTCTCCGGCGGCCAGCAGCAGCGCGTCGCGTTGGCCCGGGCGCTGGCGATGGAGCCGCAGGTACTGCTGCTCGACGAGCCGCTCTCCAACCTCGACGCCAAGCTGCGGCTGGAGGTGCGGGTCGAAATCCGCGAATTGCAGCGCAAGCTTGGGCTCACCACGATCATGGTGACGCATGATCAGGAAGAGGCCCTGACCATGGCCGATCGCCTCGTCGTGATGGACGATGGCAAGGTGCGCCAGATCGGCACGCAGCGGGAGCTTTACGAGAAGCCGGCTGACCGGTTCGTCGCAGGGTTTATCGGACGCAGCGCCTTCCTCGAGGGCGAGGTCACGGCCCCGGGCCGGTTCCGTACCACGGGCGGACGGGACGTCGCCTGTTCGGCCGCCGCCGCGAGCGGGAAGGCGACACTCGCCCTAAGGCCGGAGCGGATTGCGATCGGCTCTGATGCGGATGGCCTGCCGAACCGCTTCGCGACGCAGGTGATGCACGCATCCTATCTCGGCCCGCAACTGGACGTTCAGGTCGCGCTCGACGGGCAGGACCGCATGCTGCTTCAGATCCCGAACCGGCCGGGCCTCGCCGAGCCCAAACCGGGCGAGACGATCACGATCGGCTGGGCCGAGGACGCCGGCCTCGTTTATCCGCATGGGGCATGAGCCTCGCGTGGCATCATAAAGAGAGGGGATAACACCATGACGGCATTCGACAGACGGACTGTTCTCAAGGGAGCAGCCGCACTGGCCCTGACCGGGGCGCCAGGTCTCCCCGCGCTGGCGCAATCCGGCGGCCGCGTGGTCGTCGGCACCTGGGGCGGCGATTACGCCCGGCTGCTGACCAAGAACATCGAGGACCCGATCCTCAAGGCCAAGGGCATCGAGGTCGTTCAGGACCAGGCGAGCGATGCGCCGCGCCGGGCCAAGATGGTCGCCGAAAAGCGCCTGCCGCGCGGCACGGTCGATATCCAAGGTTTTTCCGCCGCCAATATGTTCGAGATGAGCGAAGCGGGCGTCACCGAGACGATCGACTACGCCAAGCTGCCGAACGCCAAGAACCTGCTGCCGACGATGAAGTACCCTTACGGCGTCGGCCAGATCTATTCCGGCAACGTCGTCATCTACAATCCCAAGCTGATCTCGCCCGCGCCGACCGGCTTCAAGGATTGGCTCGACCCGAAATGGGGGTCGAAGATCGGCTTCATCGACATCCAGTACCAGTCGGTCTTCATCGCGGCCTCGATGGTCGCGACCGACGGCAAGGACATGAACGACCTCGACAAAGCCAAGGAAATCCTGCTCGCGGTGAAGAAGGCCGGCGGGCGCGTCTATCCGACGAACGAGGCTTTCGCCCAGGCGATGAAGAACGAGGAAGTCGGGATCAGCGCCATCTGGAAGGCGCGCGTGGTGCAGTGGCAGAATGCCGGCATCCCCTGCGAGGCGGTTTCGCCCGTCGAAGGCATTCCGGTCTACGTCTCCGGCTTCGTGATCGCCAAGAACGCCCCCAACAAAGACAACGCCTACGCCTATATGGACGCGATGCTGGCCAAGCCTCCGCAGGAGGCCTTCGCTGTCGACATGGGCTATAACGGCACCGTCTCCGGCCTCGCGGTCGATCCGGCGCTGCAGAAGCGCATCGGCTTCACGGCCGAGGAGGAAAAGCGCCTGAAGGACCTCGACTACGCCTTCCTCGCCAAGAACGATTCGGCGATGAAGGAATGGTGGGACAAGGTCTTCAAAGCGTGATGCCCCCCTTGTCATTCCGGGGCGCTCCGCAGGAGCGAACCCGGAACCCACGACTGGGTAAGACTTGCATTTGCGACAGCCGCGATCGTTTGCCTAGTCGTGGGTTCCGGGTTCACGCCTTCGGCATTAGGGTCTGGACTCATAACCAGTAGCTGACGGTCGCTGCGATGCAGACTGCTGCGAGGAAGTTGACGGCGTTTCGATCGTATCGCGTGGCGACGCGGCGGAAATCCTTGAGGCGGCAGAACATCCGTTCGATGGCGTTGCGGTCGCGGTAGAGGACCGGGGAGAAGCAGTTCTTCCAGCGCCGGTTGGCCTTGGGCGGGATGTTGGGCATGGTGCCGTTCTCCTCGACCTGCCGGCGGATGGCGTTGCTGTCGTAGCCCTTGTCGCCATGGAGGATGCGGGCGGCCGGCAGCCGCTGCAGCAGGATCGATCCGGCCGTGCAATCGGCGACGTGTCCGCCGGTGAGTAGGAAGGCGATGGGCCGGCAATCGCGATCGGTCAGCGCGTGGATCTTGGTCGTGCGCCCGCCGCGCGAGCGGCCGATGGCCTGGTTACGCTCCCCCCTTTTCCCCCCGAGGCCGAGCGGTGCGCCTTCACGGCCGACGAGTCGATCAAGACCTGCGCTGGGGGGCCGCCTGCACTGGCCAGCGCATGGAAGATATCGATCCACACACCTTTACCGGCCCACCTCACGAAACGATTGTAGAGCGTCTTGCGCGGCCCGTAATCGGGCGGCGCATCGATCCAGCGCCCGCCTGACTTGAGGACATGGACGATCCCGCTGATCACCCGGCGGTCATCAACACGCGGTTTGCCACGCGTGTCCGTCGGCAAATGCGGTGCGATCCGCGCGAATTGCGCATCCGTGAGCCAGAAACGATCCCGATTCATCCGGGCCTCCTCCGGGAAGCCGTGAATCATACAGAGCCAGCGGTGCCAACCTCTTTATGGGTCCGAGCCCTA
>NZ_JBFUKY010000010.1:0-188727 GCF_056400625.1 Allobosea sp. P5_A5 | reverse complement strand
GGCAGATGCCGCAGCCGGTTCCACTCGGAGGCCAATACGCGGCGGTCAATCCCAACAGCAATGATGCAGGCGGGCTTGCCGGGCTCGTTGCCGGCGAGGAGGCGCGGCGTGGGCTCCCTTCCGGCGCCGGCATCATGAGCCCATGGGCGAACTACGGCGGCCAGGGCCAGCCGACGCCGGCCGATGGCAACTTCAAGGGCTCGCGGCTTCCGCAACAGCCCCCGGCCGGCATGGTGGTGCCGAACCCGCAGGCCGATATTCCGGCTCGCGGCGCCTCTCCGACCATCGGCATGAGCCCGGCGGCGGTCGGTTCACCGGCGACCTCGGGTGCAACTGCCCAGGTTCAACCGGCGGCCGGCGAGCGGACACAGCCGGCGGCAAACCCGGTGCCCACCAGCGAGCTGCCGCGTCCGACCAATCAGCAGGAAGCGCAAGACTATCGCTACACGAAGGACATCGAGAACAAGCAGCGCCAGATCGGCGCGCTGACATCAGCTCTGGCCAATCCGAACTTGCCTGCGAATGCCCGTGGCCTCGGGGAAATATTCCTGAAGGACGCGCTTGAGCAATCGAAGATGCCCGATAGCGCGAAAGAGTTCATGTACGCGCGGGGCATGGGGTGGACCACCGCGAAGAACCCGGCCGAGTATGCCGCCGAAAAGGACAAGGCGAAGAAGAACACCGCAGACGACGATGTCGAGGCCCGCCAGGCTGCTGCAGCTCGGGCCGGTCTCAAGCCGGGCGATGCCGGATATCAAGGCTTTATCCTCACCGGCAAGATGCCGCGCGAGGATGCTGGCCCACTCAGCGCGACCGACAAGAAAGCCGTCATGGAGGCCGACGACGCGACGCTTTCAGCTCAGACCGCCATCGACAACTTGAAGAAGGCCAAGGAGATTTCCAAGCAGGCTCTGAGCGGCCCTGGCGCAGCCACCCAAGGCTATCTTCGCTCATTCCTACCCGATGGATACGGCGGCACGGCAGGGCAAGCCACGGTCGATCTCAACAACCTCGTCACGACCAACGCTCTAGGACAGCTCAAGGCGATTTTCGGTGGCAACCCGACTGAAGGCGAGCGGGCCATCTTGCTCGACATTCAAGGCTCATCGAGTCTGTCTGACGCCTCTCGGCAAAAAGTTTTTGACCGCGCCATCGCACTTGCTGAACGTCGGATGGCCTTCAATCAGCAGCGCGCTGCCGAACTTCGCGGCGGCGACTATTACAAGAGCCCCGAAAAGCGAGCGATGGGAGGCCAAGCCGCGCCACCACAGCAGAGCCAGGACCAGCAGCAATATCAGCCCGCTCCACCCCGCCCGGCTGCGCAGCCCCAGCCGGCGCCTCGCTCACCGCAGGCCCCTCCGATGGAGGGCGCGCGGCAGGCTGCAAATGGGAATTGGTACGTCCCAGATCCCAACCGCCCCGGCAAATACATGAAGGTCGATTGAGATGGCGCAGCCGAACCTTACGCCGGTCGATTACGACCCCTTCGCCGCTGCCCCGGCTCCGGCCTCTTCCGGCGGGGTCGCGCAGCGTGGCGCGCCTCAGACGCCGCAGGACGCCGGCTCGGGGCCGCTCGTCGTCAACGTCAGGCCGAACCAACGCGCTGCGCCGCAGCTCACGCCGGTTGACTATGATCCGTTCGGCGGCGCTGGTGCTGGCTCAGGTGGCGGCAATCCGACCGGCTTCGCACCGCGCTCCCAGCGTGAAGATGCGACGCAGGCCCGCGATGGCGAATATCTTGCGGATGCCGTCCGGATGCGCCTCGATCAAGACAAGGCCAGCCCGCTCGGTCGGGTGGATGCCTATATTCGCGGCGTCGCCGGGTGGGTGCCTGGCATGAACAAGCTTGCTGCCGCTGGCGATGCCGCCTTCGGTGCCGGCCAGGGCGATACCTTCAGCGAGCGCTATGGCGACAACCTTGCACGGCAGCGCGCCATGGATGCGGCTGACGAAGCGCTGAACCCCGGCTCCCGAATGACGGGACAGGTTGCCGGTCTGGGGGCTACGGCCGGGTTGATGCCCAGCGTCAGCGCCGTCCGCGAAGGCGTGAGGGGTTCCACGACTGCCAATGCTGCTTTGACGGGCGGCCTTTATGGCGCCATCACCGGCGGCGTCGAAAGCGATGGCGGGTTGACTGACAAGGCGACCTCGGCAGGTGTGCAAGGTGCAATCGGGGCGAGCGTCGGAGCAGTGGCGCCGGCCTTCATTCGCGGGGCCGAAGCCTTCGCCAGTGCCACCGGGAAACTTGCTAGCAAGGTCGCGACACCGTTCCGCTCTGCGGTCACGCCCGAGACGGAAGCGGCCCGGCGCATCAATGCTGCCATAGCTCGCGACGGCGTAACCGATCCGACCGCACGCCTCACCCAGATGCAGAGTGGCGGTGCCCCTGCCGTCCTCGGCGATGTCGGCGGGGAGACGACGCGCGCGCTGGCTCGATCCGCAGCGAACACGTCGCCGGAGGGCCGCGCCGCGCTCACGGAAGCCACCAGCGACCGCTTTGCTGGACAGGGCGACCGCATCACGGACTTGCTCCGTAGCTTCGGCCCGTCGAGCGCCGGCAAGACGCTGGAGGAGCTACAGTCGGCAGCCCGTGCAGCCAATCGCCCAGCCTATGCCCGCGCCTACATGCAGGGCGGCAATGGCATGTGGAACGAGACCCTGGAGGGGTTGGCGCAGGCTCCGGCGGTGCAGGACGCCATCCGCTCGGTCATCAAGACCGGAGCGAACAAGACGGTCGCGGAGGGCATGCCGCCGATCCGCAATCCCTTCAGGACCGACACCGCCGGCAATCTCACCCTTGCGAGGCAGGCCGATGGATCGATCGCGAAGCCTAACCTCCAATTTTGGGATTATGTCTCGCGCGAGCTGCGCGGCAAGGCTGGGGAGGCAGCGCGGGCCGGGAACAAGGATCTAGCCGGGGACTACACCAACCTGCGCCGGCAGCTCTTGAACCATCTCGATGAGCAGGCGCCAGCCTTCGCAGAAGCCCGCTCGGGCGCCTTCCGAGCATTCCAGGCAGAGGACGCGCTGGAGGCCGGGCAGAAGTTCGTCACCTCCCGCATGGGCAATATCGACGCCCGCAAGGCGCTTGCTGCGATGAGGCCGGCAGAGCGCGAGCTGTTCGCGGAGGGTTTCCGTTCGGACCTTATCGCCAAGATTCGGGAGACCGGCGACGGGCGCGACATCGTCAAGGCCATCTTCGGCAGCCCGGCCGCTCGGGAGCGTGTCGAGATTGCCGTAGGCAAAAGCCAGGCTACGCAGCTTGAGGCCGCCCTAGGTGTCGAGACAGCGATGCTCAAGCTTCAGAACGCCCTCGGCAACTCGACCACGATCCGCCAGCTTGTCGAGGTGAGCGCCGCCGGCGGCCTTGGCGGCGGGATGGGGCTCTACCAGGGCGGCGACATGCATAGCGCTGGTCTAGGCGCCATGGCGGGCATCGCAGCTCGGCAAGCGTTCAAGAGCGGCAACGCGAAGATCAATGAAGTCTTGTCGAAGAAGATAGGCGAGATGCTGGCCAGCGGCGATCCCGCTCAGCTCCAGACCTTGACGAAGATGGCAACGAAGAGCCCGACCGTCATGCGCTTCCTCGGCAGCGTCGCGGACGAAGCCGGCCAGCTCAGCGGCCTCACCTCAAATTCGGGGCCATTGAATGTATCGGTCGGGGCGCGGGGTGGTGCGCCATATCTGCCAGCCGCCGCAGACCAGGACCAGCAGAAATGACCAAGGGTAAGGACCGCAGGCGATCAGCAACCCACCGAACAGAGACGCGGCAGCGCTACGCACTCAGGCTTGCTCGCGGAAACCGTTGACGATCCATGCGAGGGCTCGGCAGGCCACATACCAAACGGCGGCAACAGCTACTGCGGCGACGGCGAAGAAGCCCCCAGCGCTTTCCATGAAATTCTGCGGTTGGGACATGCTGAAGACGACGCCGATGCAGGCTGCCAGCACTAACGGCACGGCGACCACAATGCCCAGCCTATGAAACCCGCGTGTCAGTCGACCCACCGTGTAGCGCTTCCGAAACCGCAACCTAAAAGTGCCCTGTCTGGGGCCAATTCTCAAGAGGCAGTCGGATCATGAGCAAGGCCGTCGCGAAGGCAGACCCCAAGGCTGACAAGAAACTGGCGCAAGTTACGCCGGTTTCCGGCGAAGCGGGCAGGAAGGTCAAGCGCAGCGCCGTGGTTCCGCCGGATTGGAGCGGCAATTTCAGCCGGCTCGGGGGCTCGACCTCGGACGACTGGAACAACGTCCTCGCCGATCAGGCTATAGGGTCAATCTGGCTAGGCAACGCCAACGACCCCGGCCGCACGCCCGAGACGCGAGGACAGCAGGCCAACGCCGCATACGCGTTCTTGATGCGGCAGCACCTCAAGGATGAGCTAGAGGGCATGATGGCGGCGCAGCTCTTCGCGGCCCACAACGCTGCGATGGAATGCTACCGCCGGGCGATGATTCCGACGCAGCCGATGCAGGCTCGCGACCAGAACCTGAACCAGGCGAACAAGCTCTCCCGCACCTTCGCGACACTGACGGAAGCGCTGAGTCGACATCGCGGCAAGACCACACAGCAGAAGGTCACGGTGAAGCACGTCCACGTCTATGACGGCGGGAAAGCCGCGTTCGGCGAGTTCAACGGCGGCCAACCGGGGGGTGGGGGTGTTTCGGAAACAGAGGATCAATCCCATGGACACGATGCGATTGCGCTTGAGCCCGCGATGCTGCGCCAGGACGCGGGCGGGATTGTCCTGCCAATCCCCAGCCATGCCGAACGGGCGATGCCGCATGCACGGCGGAACCAACCCCGGCGCGCCAAAGGGTAACCGGAACGCCTTGAAGCACGGCCGCTATACCGCCGAGGCCATCGCCAGCCGCCGCATGCTCTCAGCCCTGATTTCTCAGATGCGCGAGACGGCGGCGATGGTTGAGCCTCAGGCTCCGCTTGATCAAGTTCTGTTGCCGTGCCTCCATCCCACGGCTTGGAGGAGCTGAATGTCGGGACGATGCTCATCATCTTTAGCGAGCGTATGCGCACTAGCCCTCGCAGTGGCCGCGATGCCTGTCTTCGCGGCCACCATGGAGCTTCAGCGTAAGGCGATGCCGTCGGGATTTTGGTCGAGTGCGCCAAAGTCGCCCGAAGCACGCAGAGAGTTCGCCGTTGGCCTGTTGGACTACTGGAAAGCAGTCTCCGAACGCATACCCCGTCTTCCTCCGAAAGAGTTGGAATGGATCAGGCAAGAGCTGTCGACGAGCGACCCCCTTCGCCTGACTGCCGCGCTGAATCGGAAAGAGGGTTCGCTATACATGGCGGCCGATACGGTCGATTTCTGCGTAGATGTCTATCGTTCGCTTATCCCGGCACTAGCCAAAGGCGGACGCGTTGAAGCCCTAGCGTGGGTGCATTCCCTGCGTTGCTATTCCTCGACCGCCGATCTTCCTGATCAGCTCTACAGGGCGGGCCTGATCTCGCAATCCAGGTCTGATCAAGAGATCAAAATGCAGTTCTTCTCGATCTGGCAGCAAGGCACTTTGAGGGCAATTGAAAGCTCGTTGGCAGAATAGCGCGTCGCCCCCCGCCGGGGCAAAGCTCGCGCTCGTCCGCGTCAGAGCAAGTTGGCTTCGGATTTTCGCGAAGGCATACCGCGTCATTCCGCGGAACGGATTGTCAATTAATTGCGTTGACAATCCACCCGAGTCATCACCAAGTATGGCTCATATCCGCTACGCCCGTAGGCGGGCACCTATCTGGAAACCCCCGACGGCGTCACAGCCTTCGGGGGTTTCTCTTTATGACACGATCGGTTGTTCTGATCGACGGCGGTCATCTGCGTGTGCTGGCCCGCAGGGCCAAGCACACGTACAATCCCGACTTCATCGAGAAGGTGGCTCACTCTTGCGTCGAGGGCGACGAGCGGCTGCTGCGCGTTCTGTATTACGATTGCGCTCCGTATAACGGAAAAGCCAAGCAGCCGATCTCAGGCGAGTATCGCCATTTCGAGGGTTCAGATCATTGGCTCAAGGAGCTGGCGGCGAAGAACCTGTTTGCGGTCCGACGCGGTGTGCTGAAATTTCGCGGGTTCAAGCCAAAGCGCACGCCCACCGGAGAGAAACCACTGACCGACGACGATTTCTCGCCTGACTTCGAACAGAAGGGCGTCGACATGCGCATCGGGCTAGATATAGCTACTTTCTCCGCTAGCAAGGCCGCCGATCGGATCATCCTCATCTCGGGCGATACCGACTGCATTCCGGCGATGAAGCTGGCGCGAATCGCGGGCTTGCAGGTCGTGCTGGTGTCGTTGCCCGAGCGAAATCCAGCGCCGGAGTTGTTGTGGCATACCGACTTCGATCGGCGGATCGGCTGGCCGCCTGCTCACTGATCGTCGATGCTTAACCAGCCGCAGACGGCGACATGAAGACTCAGCCGCAATTTTCGAGCTGGGATGGCTTAAGCCTTACCACCGCTCGCCTCGCCTCCAGCGCTCGGGCTCGATGAAGGCGCCCGCATTCATCCCGGCATTGGCAGTCAGAGCCTCGTCATAGGCTTGGGAGTAGCGGGCTCCGCCATATCGCCAGTAAGGCACCGCCCAGCCTAGGCGGATCATCTCGCGCCCGACATCGGTTCTCGCCTTTGTTATGCAGGTGGCAACCTCTCGCCCATAGCGGTCATGGGTTTCAACGGTGCAGATCCCGCCGCCGCGCACCAGCCGGCCGAGCGCGTCTCGGGCGTCGCGACCGCATAAGGTCATTCGCCCATTATTAGCCCGGCATGTTTGACTCAGCTCGGGCGCGTCCATCGCGGAGAGCCGAATGCGCTGGGAGCCGATACGGAGCGTGTCCCCGTCAATGGCCACGACCTCGCCAGCCCGAAAACTTAGCTCAGAGCGGCGGCTGCCGACAGGCACACCGGAACCAGCGCGATTGAAGCCGCGATGGTGAAAGCAAGGTGCCGGATCGAGACCGCCAACTAATCCTCCCCAGTCGAATGACAGTCGTCGCGGCGTTCCAACTCTTCGATGACATCGACCGAAATTCGCATAAGCTTGCCGCCGACTTTAAATGCTTTCAGATCGCCTGCTGCAATCAGGTTGCGGATATGGCGCTCCGAACAGTGCCAGCGCTCCGCGAGCATGGCGGGCGTGAAGGGGCGTCGGTCGTAGACGCGGGCTATAGGTCCTGGCTTCAAAAGCGCCCCTCTACTTCTGAGCGGCCGAGGGCGTCAAGGCCGGCCGCTCGACGGCTTTTCGTAACTATCGCTGGCCGTTGTACCGAGGGAGCGCGTCGCGCTTGCCCCTCATTAAACCCTGCGGATTCTCGTTCCATCCCTGCAAGGGGCGGATAAAGCGCGATAGCCAGATCTGAGCGCCGCCCGTAAAATTGTTGATGTTTCGCGATCCGTCGCTCGTGGCGCGAACGATATCGACTGTCAGCGCCGCCGAACGCGTATCCAAAGAGTCCGCAAGGTCGCGCAGGTACCGTGCGTAATTGCTCACGTCATCGAGCAGTTTCCGACCGTTCTCGCCGTTAGGCCCTGCAAGATAGTTCTTTGCCCCTGCGAGGATATCATCGAACCGATCTGCCGAGCTGTTGAGCTTTGCGGTCGCCAAGGCGACCCGGCTCATCGTGGCGTTGAACTCGGGTGCCTGCGCAGCCAGACCGGCTGTGGACGTATCAGCATCATCAATCATTCGAACCACACGCTTAGGATCGAGCGAGCGAATGCTGTCCAGCACGCCGTCGTTGAAAGCCTGGAGCTTTTCAGGTAGCGGGCCAATGAAATCGGCGGCGCTCCCTACGCCTTTCATCAGCTTTTCGAGGCTTTGAATATTCGCGGCTAATCCGCCGGTGGACCGATCCGCTTCCGCTATCGAGTCTGATACAGGGCCGGCATTTCGGTTAATCGCACCCTCTATCTGAACCATCGCCGCGTCCATGCTCTTGGCGATCGATCCCACCCTCTTGAGGATATCCTCGGAGGGCTCGGCGACGATGGATGGCAGCGGTTGACCGGCGGCTGCGAGCAATGGCGCCGCATTGGCGGAGCCGCCCCGAAGCTGGACCGCAACCACGCCCGCCAAACCCTGACCTTCGAGTCTTGCGGTCGTATCGGCCCGCAGGGGCGTTGAGCGATTGATCTTAATGGTAGCATTGATTTGACGCGGATTGGTCGGCTCGATCTCAAGCTGCGTAACCTCTCCAACCCTGAGGCCATTGAATAGGACACTGGAGCCCCGGCCGAGGCCGGTAACATCGCTATTGAAAACCAGGCGAGCGGCGACTGTCTCTGCTGTGCCACTGCCGAACCACAAAGCTAAGCCGAAAAGCCCGGCGACTGTGGCCAGTGTAAAAAGGCCGATCAGCGCATTGCTCGCGCGCGATTGCATGACGCGGATCATCTTTCGTTACCGAAGGCTTGGCAGAGGCTTAGCATCTGCGGCCTGCAGCGAGCAACGTAACAGCGATTCGTCGGCGGACTTGCCGAAAGCATTCTCGGATTCATAGGGGGCAGCTAGCTAATTGCCCGCTACTACCCTAGCTAGCACTCCTAGAAGGGCCGCCAGCGGCCACGCCTGAGACACCTAGAGGCTATCTAGCGTCTGATGGAGGCTTTGCACTCGCCGCAGCAGCCAAAAACGCATCAGACGAGTCAAGCGCTGCTTCGACGATCGGCCTGACGAAAGCCCTCAGATCGCGACGCCATTCTTCCGACGATTGCTCCCATGTGAACTGTCGCTTCTCACGGGCGCTCTCGTGCATCGCCTTTGCGCCAGCCTCGATAGCAAGATCAATCCGGGTTTCAGCCATAGGCATCTCCGCTTTGACCTGCCCAACCTAAGCCAGCTCGCCCGTCTTGCGAAGCACGTCCCTGCACTCCTCCACGCGCTGGCGCAGGGTGCTGATGTTACCGCCTGGGGCCACGGTGCGGACGAAAAGCGAATCCCACATGTCGCCGCCCTTCGGACGGTGGCCGCCATCACGGGCGCCATTACGCCAGCCATGCCAGTAGGACCGCGAGCGATTGTCGCCGCAGGGCGTGCCTTCCGCACCGTCGCGATAACCTTCCTCGATCTCGGTATCGTCCAGTCTCGCAAGGTCGATCAGGGATATGACCGGCTCGCGGTTCGGGTTCTTGAAGTCCGGTTCGATCGTCATTCCGATGTCCTTTCCATCTCGCGTTGCCGCACCCTGAAAAGCCGCCGCACTTGCCGCGCCCGCACCCCCTATAAGGGAGGGTGCGGCGCGGCAGTTTTTGCCGTGGTTGCCGCACCTTGCCGCGCCGCACGTTTGAAGGTGCGGCAACGGCTCATTTTCCCTCTGGTCCGACGATGACAAACTCGCGCAAATCGCGGTGTCGGTCGGGGCGGCGTTCCTTGGCTAGGACTCCGTTGTCGAGCCAGATTTTGAGCACGCGCTTGGCTTGGTCTTTCCCGCCTTTGCTCTCGATATCGAGCCCGAGCACGTCGGCAATGGCCTTCCCAATCCAATGGGCCGCTTGGCTGTCAGTCCGGTAGTCAGGATCGGCGCGGACCATAGCGATGACACGTTCGCAGTGGGCAGCCGTCACGCTGTCCAAAACGCCGGGCATCTCCCAGCCCGTGGCAACGCCGACATTGTCGCTCGGCTCGAGCCCGCGCCCATTGCCCAGATCTACGCTATCCATCCGATACCAAGTCGCGCTTTCCATCGGGGGCGCCATGTTGGCCTTGCCGTCATCCACCCGGAAGTGAAGGCGGCGCTTTTCAGGCTCGACCCCAGCTCGCTCAGCTTCCTCTTTCGACATGCCATTGAGGACGCGGGCGCTGCGAACGGCGCCGATCAAAGATGAGCCGCCGCGCGCATCTTCGACCGCATAGCCATCAGGCCCGCTTGCTGCTTTCCGGACGTGGTGCACCAGTTCAATCGCGCAGTTGCACCGCTCGGCAATGCCCGCCCAGGTCTTCGCCACCCGGTCAATCGCGCCGTTGTCGTTCTCAGGTACGCCATGGGAGGCCACAAAGGGGTCGATGACGAGTAGATCAATCCGGCTCTCTCGGATTGCCGCCTCAACCCCCTCGACGGTCGGAACCGCTACGCTGACCTTTCCGCCTGTCACCATCTCGACGATGCGGATGGGCAGATCGCGCCCGCTGTCGACATAAAGGCCGCTGACCTCATCGGCTGTCACGCCATAGTGCAGGCAGGCAGCCGCAATGCGTCGGTCCAGCTCATCGCGCGGATCTTCGCCATTCCAGAGCCACACCCGGAGCGGGTCGCGGACCTTCACGCCTAGCAGGTCGCGCGCCGTTACCATGGAAAGCGCCTCTACAATGGACAGGGAAGACTTTCCGAGGCCGCCCGGCGCAACCGTCGTGCTTACGAAGCGGCGAACGTAGTGGCGGCCATAGAGCCATTTGCGCGTCGGGATGGTGCTGGGGTCCATCAGGATGAAGGGCGTGGCTTTGATGCCGGAAATCCCGGCTTCAATCGATGCATCCAAATCTGGATTGGTCTCTCCGAATTCGCGCACGTTCAGCACGTCGGCATGGTCGCTCTCTCGGGCCTGCCAGGCGTCGTTCGCGTCCTTCCCCATGCCGGGCTTGGGCATGGCGATGAAGACTTCCCGTTCTGCTTCGCGCCAGGCGCATCCGACTTGCCGAATGGCTTTCGAGCTGGCGCCGCCGTCGTGTTCGCCCAGGATGGTGAGGCTGTCGACGCCATGCAGGACCGGCAGCTTGCCGATGGCGCCCGCCGTTCCCATCGCCCATGCGGGGGCATAGCCCATCGCAAGGCCAGAAAGAGCGCTTTCGATACCCTCGCCAATGGTAAGGGCTCCCCGCTCAGCGTCCAGTTCGCCAAGCATGATGGCGGCGCCGTCAGCCGGCCCCAGCATCTTGCGGTCGATCTTGCGGCCATCTTCCGACAGCGCCGTGCGGTGGATCGCGACGACGGCGCCCGTCTCGATGGAGCGCATCGCTGCAACCATGCAGGGGAGACGAGTGCCCTGCCCGAATGAACAGGCCGGATGAAAGCGGATCGTGGACATAGCGACGGCATCGGGAAGGTCTAGCCGGCGCGAGGCCAGATAGGTTTCCACGATGGTCCCGCGCGGGTCGACCGCTTCCGCCCAGAGCCTGAGAGCGTAAGCCTGCCGGTTGTCGACGGGCTGAGTTTCCGGCCCGTTGCCGTTGGTCTGACCGTTCGCCTTGCTGGCGCGGGCCTGCATGCGGTCGATGGCTCGCGCGGCTCCGTCAGCCTCACCACGCCCCGGCTCCCAGACGATGCCAAGTTTTTGCTCGACATACGCCTTGCAGGTCATCGCGTCGTCGCCGGCATGGCTATGAACGATGAGGTTACCGCTCTCGCCAATCTTCACGGCCATGCTGCGGTCGTGAGGACGATGGCCAGGTCCGGGCGCCATAACCTGCCCGCTGGTGACGACGCCGCCCAGCGCCTTCGCGATGTGATTGAGCGACATCATTCCGCGCCTCCCTCGCTTTCGGTGGCGAAGGCCAGGACTTTCCCGGCCTCCCCCTCTGCGAAGTCGGCATCGAGCCGCACAGCCATACCCCGGCCCGCGAACACGGCGCTCATGCGCGAGGCATAAGGACCATCAATGCCCGAGCTATCACCGCGCCGGCTTTCGAGGATGACGAACCACCCGCGCTCATCGTCCATCAGGTACAGCTCACCGCTCACGCCGGCCTCCGCTCGATAACAGTAACGGGCACGGTCAGGACGTATCTTGCATGGCTGCCTGCGTACGGGCCGCCGTGCTTCTCATCATGGGTCACGACGCCGACGCCGCCACGGCGGAGTTTGAAGACGTAATGACTCCAGCGTGGGCCGGGATGCTCAATCGGCGTGCATCCGCGCGCACCGGCCGTGATGAGGTTGTCCAAGGCCCAGGCGTCGCGGCCCTTGAAGGTGCGCGGCGTCGGGTCTCCTTCGACGGCGATGGTGATGCTTTTGAGGTTTGCCATGTCAGCGAGCCTCCCTGAGAAGGCCGGCATGATCGGCGATGACGAGCGCAACGCTCGGGGAGACGGCAACTCGGTTGAGAATGCGCTTGAGCGCCAGTGCCGTCGTGGTAGGATGGAAATCGATCGCTGCCGAGCTGATCAAATTCCCGGACCCCATGGACGCCTTGCCCGGCGCCGTGGGGTTCAGTGTTTCCAGGCGCATGATGCTACGCGGCCTCCTGCTTGGAGGGCTCGCGGACAGGGAAGGCACGAAGCCATTCCATCGCGTCATCGTGCAAAACGAAGAGCTTGCCGGCGGACTTGCGGGCCTTCAGCTTGCCGGCGGCGATGTCTTCCTGAATCTTGAACCGGCTCCAGCCGGACGCCTTGATGAGCCCCTTAATGTCATAGGCGAGGGGCGGAGCTTCATAGAGATGGGTTGCCATCGTTGCCTCCTGCGCTCCTTGCCGGGAATGGCTAGGTCTAGCGCAGGGTTAGTTCGCTTCGGCAAAATCGGCGCGGCAACGCAGGCAAAATCGGCAGAATAGGCGACTGCGGCGCGCCTAAAATCCGTGAACGAATACAACTAGTTATCGCCGAAAAAAGTTTCGTCGAGGTGCTTGATCAGGCGTCTGATGTCGCTCGGCTCGTTGACGTTGTGTGTCTTGGTCTTACGGTTGCCTGTAAACCAACTCGACACCGCGTTGATGCGGAGGCTAGCGGCGCGTCCCTTCCCGCCGGTGGCCCCAAATTCTGCGATAAGGATTTGAGCGGTCAAATCTCGAAGTTCCGTCAGATGTTTTCCATCCCGCGATTTGAACCGCTGATTGTCTTCACGAGGCTGCGGGTCGCGTTGTTCCTCCTCGAAAACCGGCGCTGCGCTTTTTCTCTCAGATGAGACGGCGAGGGCGGCATTTTCCGATGCGGAAGCGGCAGGGTTTTCCGGGCCAACGAGTGCGTTGATGAAATCCTCTTGGTGCAGGAACAGGTAGACCTCTGGCGGCGCTTTGGAGTCCAAGGGGTTGTGCCAGTTTGCGCAGCAGTTTCGTAGAATATGGTCCAACTCGGACAGCTTGGCATTCCAGAACGCGGGCGCGGCGGAACTGACAGGGCCGCCGCCGATCGGCACCGCGAACAAGCGAATTGAGCCTCGATCATGGATCATCCTCGCGAACCATTCGACCACTTCGGCGCGACGTTGTATGGCCGGCGAGCGTTCCGACTGCGCTTTTCGGATTTCCTGTCGAGCAAACGCCCAATCCTCGTCTGAAATTTCAGGAAGTGGAGCGGTTTGTCCAAGTAGCGCAATTCCACCAAGGCCAAGCATCTGCTGTCGGGGCGGCGCTTCGGTTGGCTGCCGTTCACGCCACTGGGGCTTGAAATGATCCAAGACGCCAACGGCATAGGAAATATCTTCAGCAGGTGCTAACAGCGGCGACGGCGCCAGGTCAGGCACCTGCTCTGTCTTCATCTCGTTTCCCTGATGATTTTCGCCAAGGATATGCTTGCTCGCTAGCAGCATCGCTGGAGCTAAAAACACTAATCGCTCAGGTGTGCGCGGCCAAAGGTCGGACTCTGACCAGAACCGATGCCTGGGAATGAAAAACGGTTTCGAAGTCACGTCGCACCCCGCGACGCACCGATGGCCAGGACGGGGAAACCGAGTGGTGCGTCTCGGCTTGTCGGCTGGCCGGCCTATCCCCGCCCGTCTTGATACCTATCCTGCCGCTTTCGTGCGGATAGGCGTGACGTTGTTGGCTTTCGGCTTCGGAGCCCCAATGAACCGCGCCCAGGCGTCCATCAGTTTGCGGCGCTTCTCCAGCGCGTCGCCCCGGCGATAGGCCTGCTCGGCTTCGTCTCCTACCGTGTGCGCCAAAGCGGCCTCCGCCACCTCTCGGGCAAAGGACGTGGATTCCCCGGCCCAATCGCGGAAGGAACTGCGGAAGCCGTGAGGCGTGAAGTCATCTACCTCCATACGGCGCATCAGCATTTGCAACGCCATGCCAGAAAGCGGGCGCTTGTCGCGCTGGCCGGGGAAAACGTAGTCGTTCACGCGCGCCGCCTTCAGATCCTCCAGCAGCGCGATGGCGCGAGCGGACAGGGGGATACGGTGTAATTTGCCGCTCTTCATCCGCTTGGCAGGAACCGTCCAAACCTTGTGGGCTATGTCGATCTCTGCCCATTCGGCGCCAAGCGTCTCGTTCGAGCGGCTGGCCGTCAGGATAAGAAACTCCAGCGCCTTCGCCGCAGTCGCATCGCGCTCCCGCAGCGCGACTATGAAGTTGGGGACATCAGCATAGGGCATTGACGCATGATGCCCCCGCGAGAGCTTGCGCCGCTGGGAAAGCAGCTCGCGCAGATGGCCGCGCCAGCGCGCCGGGTTTTCGCCGGTGCGCTTACCCTTAGCTCTCGCCGCATCTAGGACACGCTCGATCCGGCCACGCACCCGCGACGCGGTTTCCTGCTTCGTCTGCCAGATCGGTTGAATGACGCGCAGAATGTCGTCCGTGCCGATATCGTCCAGCCACTTGTCACGGATCGGTTTTGCGTAGTGCTCCAACGCGCGCTTCCACTGCGCTTGGTGCCGGACATTCTTGAAGCCGGGCAGGATCGATTTCAGCATGTCGTCTGCGAACGCGCCAAAGGTCTGGCGCTTCTCGCCTTCGGCCTCGGCCGCGCGCCTGGCTTCAATCGGATTGATTCCGTCTTTCACCTGCTTGCGCGCGGCGGCGGCTTTCTCGCGTGCCTCGGCAAGCGAGACGGTTGAAACGCCGCCTAGCCCCATTTCCTTCAGCTTGCCCTGCCAGCGAAACAGGAACAGCCAGCGGCGCGCTCCGCTGGCGTCGATCACGAGATAAAGCCCGTCGCCGTCCCCATGCCGGCCGGGCTTCGTCAGCGTCGTGACGGTCCTAGCTGAAAGCTTCTTGACCTCTCGGGCCATTTCCTACCCCAACTCTCACCCCAACGAATGCAGCGGATCATAACAGGCTGAAACGGGCTGAGCCAGATAGGAAGACCCGCAACACACTGGAATCGTACAGTGTAAGCGGGCTAGGTAATGCTAGGTCAGGCTGGGGTTGTGCGTCCTTCCGGGACGCCAGCTTCCTCCACGGGGACCGCGCTGGAAGATCTGTTGGCGGCCTTCAGCGCTCTTTCGCCGCGAAGGGCGCGAAGTGACGCACCACCTCGCGGTAGACGCCCTGCTTGAACGGGATGATCAGCTCCGGGGTTTCATCGAGCCTGGCCCAGCGCCAGGCATCGAACTCCGCCTTGTGGCCGCCGGTCGGTGCTAGCACGTCGATCTCGTCGTCGGGGCCGGTGAAGCGGAAGGCGAACCAGCGCTGCGCCTGCCCGCGCCAGCGGCCCTTCCAGGCCTCCTTGCCGATATCCACGGGCAGATCGTAGCTCAGCCAGCCCGGCGCCTCGGCCAGCAGCTCGACCGAAGTGACGCTGGTCTCCTCGCGCAGTTCGCGGCGCGCGGCTTCCAACGGCGTCTCACCTTCGTCGATACCACCCTGTGGCATCTGCCAGGCATGGCCCGGCGCGACATGCTCACGCTTCGTCTTGTCGGCGCGGCGGCCAACGAAGACGAGGCCTTCGGCATTGAACAGGGCCAGCCCAACGCAGGGGCGATAACCTTCGGGGGCAGCGTCGGTCATCGCAGCGATCCGGTCGTCTTCGGGTTTCGGAAGCCGCCGGCGGCGCTAAGCGGGACGAGCTGGATCCGCTTCGCCTCGAGCGACTGAGCCCAGCGTGCGAGGCGCTCCAGCGAGACGGGCAGGGCGGTCGCCGCCGCCACCGCAATCCCGCGCTCCTGCGCCAGCGCCTCCAACCCCGCCAATTCCTTGTCGATGGCGGCGGCCTGGGCAACGCCATCGATCGTGCGATCGACCTTCAGCGCGGGAATCTGGGCGCGTGTCGCCGCAGTGGCGAGTTGGCTGCGGGCGGAGGAGCCGTCGTCGACGACCATCAGGCCGCGGCCGGCAAGATCGCGCAGGATCGGCGACAGGGCGGTGTCGTCCGCGGTGAAACGACCTCCGAGGAAATTGATGATGCCAACATAGCCGGTGAAGCGGCCAAGCGCCCAGGACAGCCGATCGGGATTGTCGGCGGCTTTGGCGCCGGTCAGCAGCGTATGTGGGCCGGGGTCGTTGTCGGGATAGTCGAAAGGCTCCATCGGCAGCTGCAGAAAGACCTCGTGGCCCTCGGTGCGGGCGCGCTGGACCGTGCGTTCGAGCTCGGAACCATAGGGCGCGAAGGCCAGCGAGACCTGCGGCGGCAGCTTGGCGATCGCGTCTGCCGTGCCTGTCTGGCTGATGCCGAGACCGCCGACGATTAGTGCGATGCGGCCGAGTGGCTTGGTGCCGGGCTCGGGACCGAGCGGCCGGGCGTAATATTTGGCCGGAGTGGTGCCGTCGGGGGCGATCCTGGGCAGCAGGCCGTAGCGCGAGCGCTCGATGAGGCGGTTGTCCGGCGCTGTCGCGAGCTTGATGGTGCCGGCATCGTCGGGAACCGTGATGACGATCGCGCCGGGGGCTGACGCATCCGGCCGGTAAACGGTCACGCCCGCGCTGGCTTCGAGCTGGTCGGCGCTGGCCGCACCCTTGTTGGGGGTATCGGCGCTTGCGGTGGCGGGGGTCCCGGATACAGCAACCGGCGGAGCCGCCCGTTTTTCGATTTTGGCGGTGGCGATCGGTTCACCGCCGTCGGGATCGCGCCGAATGGCGACGACGAGCACGACGCCAAGCAAGGCCGTTCCCACGAGAGCTGCCGCCGCGGTCGCAATCCGTCGTGCCCAAGGCCGCGCAGGCGGATGGGATCGACCCGGCCGACCTTGGCCAAGCGGCCTGTTCAGCTCCGTGAGCGGCGTTCCGGCCAAAGATCAGCCGTCCTCGAGATGGTGCCGCGGACCCGAATCAGTGGTCCGCGCGCTAGTCTTGTCGTCTCGGACGACCGCCGTCGAGCCCGACGGCTCAGTTCTGCGGCTTTGGAGCCTCTGGCGTCGCCGGGGCGGCGGGAGCTTCGACCGCCGGAGCCGGCGAAGCAGCCGGTGCCTGGGCCGTCGGCTGGTCGACCTTTGCGGGCGAAACCAGCGCGTCCTTCTTCGTGCCGTGCAGAAGGTCCATCGCTGCGATCAGCTGCGTGTCCTTCTTCGGATCGTTCGGGACATAGGAGCTGGAGCCGGACTGCTCCTCGCCTTCGCCGGCCTTGAGGTGGCCCTTGAGCGAAGCCTCGCCCTTGTTCTCGGCGATCTTGTCCTTGAGCTCCTGCGGAATGTCCTGCTGGATTTCGATGTCTGGCGTGATGCCCTTAGCCTGGATCGAGTTGCCCGACGGGGTGTAATAACGTGCCGTGGTCAGGCGCAGGCCCCCGTTGGAGCCAAGCGGAATCACGGTCTGGACCGAGCCCTTGCCGAAGGAGCGCGTGCCGATCAGCGTCGCGCGCTTGTGATCCTGCAAGGCGCCGGCAACGATCTCGGCGGCGGAGGCCGACGAGCCGTTGATCAGAACCACCACCGGCTTGCCCTTGGTCAGGTCGCCCGACTTGGCGTTGAACACCTGGGTTTCCTCGGCATTTCGCCCGCGGGTGGAGACGATACGGCCGCGCTCGAGGAAGGCGTCGGAGACGAGCACCGACTGGTCGAGGCGCCCGCCGCGATTGTTGCGCAGATCGATGACGTAGCCCTTGAGCTTGTCGGGGCCGATCTCGGCTGTGAGCTTGTCGATGGCCTTGCGCAGGCCGTCGAAGGTCTGCTCGGAGAACGTGCCGATGCGGATATAGGCAATGTCGCCCTCGGCGCGCTCCTCTACCGCGGGCACGACGATGGTCGAGCGGGTCAAGGTGAAGTCGAGCGGCTCGGGCTTGCCGGCCCGGTCGACCTTGAGGGTGACCTGCGTGTTAATCAGGCCGCGCATCTTCTCGACGGCCTGGGTCAGCGAGAGACCCTTCACGTCCTGGCCGTCGATCTGCTTGATGATGTCGTTGGCGAGGATGCCGGCCTTGGACGCCGGCGTGTCCTTGATCGGCTTGGCGACCTTGAGGACGCCGTCATCCATCGTCACCTCGATGCCCAGGCCGCCGAACTGGCCGCGCATATCGGTGTCCATCTCGCGGAAGGACTTTGAGTCGAGATAGGAGGAGTGCGGGTCGAGCGAGGAGACCATGCCGTTGATCGCGGCCTCGATCAGCTTCTGCTCATCGGGCTTGTCGACATAATCGGTGCGGATCTTCTCGAAGATGTCCCCGAACAGATTGAGGCTTCGATAGACATCCGCCGAAGCCGCGACCGCGCTGGTCGAGCTCAGCAGATGGGTCTGTGTCGCCAATCCGGTCAGGCCTGCCCCCATGATGGCGCCGGCGAGAACGAGAGAAACCTTGCGCATCATCCGCGGACCTTTTCGCCTTGCGATTTCGACCACCACGGGCCCGGATCGACCGAGACGCCGTCTTTTCTAAATTCGATATACAGGACCGGCTGCCCGGTCCCCACTCCCACGGTCGTCGCCGCAGCTTCCGATGTTTCGCCCATCACTGCAACCGGCTCGCCTGCTAGCACGAACTGATTCAGGGCGACATCGATGCGCTGCATTCCGGCCAGCAAGACGTAGTATCCCCCGCCCGCATTCAGGATCAAGAGTTGTCCGAAGGATCGGAACGGACCAGCATAGACCACCCAACCGTCAGAAGGCGCCGAAACTAGGGCGCCGGCTCGGGTTTCCAGCGAAATCCCGCGCGTCGTGCCGCCCGCGCCGTCCGAATCGCCGAAACCACGCAATCGTGAACCGGCGACGGGCAGCGAGAGCAGGCCCCTGGCTTCCGCGAAGGCGATCTTCGGCGCCAGCCGCGCCGGGTCCTTGAAAGCCAGCGCCGTCATGCGGTCGCGCTGCTCGCGGGTTTCCTGCTCGATCGCCTGGCGTGCCGCGTCGGCGGCCTTGTTGGTGACCGAGATTTCCTTCTCGATCCTGTCGACGAAATCGCGCATCGAGCGGGCCTGCCCGGCCAGCTGGTCGCCCAGCGCGCGCTGGGCCTCGACATCCTTGGACGCGGCAGCCTCGCGCTCCCGGCGGGCCTCGATCAGGGAAGCCAAACGCTGGCGCTCGCTCGCCAGCTGCTCCATTTCGGTGCCAATATTGGTTCTTTCGGTCGCAATCCCATTATGCAGGCGCACGAGTTCGCCGAGATCGGTCGCGAGGATTTCGACCTCCTGGCGCAGGTCGGGAACGACCGCGCCGAGCAGCATCGAGGCGCGTACCGCCTCCAGAATGTCTTCCGGGCGGACGAGCACGGCCGGCGGAGGCCGCCGCCCGATGCGCTGCAAGGCGGCGAGCACCTCTGCGATCAGGCCGCGCCGGCCTTCCAGCGAGCGGCGAATCGCGGCTTCGCTAGCCTGCAGCAGGGCCAGCCGCTTCTCGATCTCGCCGAGCTTAGCTTCGACGGTTTGGGTGCGGGCCGTGGCGTCGAGCAGCGCCTTGTTGAGGGCGGCGCGGTCGGCGCGGATCGCGGCGACTTCCTTCTCCAGCGCCTCTCGGGCTTGCGTATTGCCGGACAGGCGCTGCTCGATCGCCTTCAGCTCGGCTTCGCGGGCCTGCTTCTCGACAAGCTTCTGCATCGCCTCGCGCTGGAGGATTTCCGGATCGGGCGTGGGGCTCTGCGCAAGGGCGGCCGACGCGATAGGGCTCATCGCCAGCGCGAGAGGGATCGCAACGCGAATCAGGCGACGAGCGAGGCTCATGCGCGATGATAGGGGTGGCCGGAAACGATCGTCATCGCCCGGTAGATCTGCTCCAGCACCAGCGCGCGCACGATCTGGTGCGGCAATGTCAGCGCGCCGAAGGCCAGAGTGAGGTCCGCGCGCTGGCGCAGGGTATCGCTCAGGCCGTCGGCGCCGCCGATCAAAAAGCTCGCATGGGCCGTACCGGCATCGCGCGCCGAAGCCAGCCTTTGGGCAAAAACCTCGCTTCCGAGGCTTTTGCCGCGTTCGTCGAGCGCGACAACGAGGCCGGGCTGGAGTTTGCCGAGGATCGCCTCGGCCTCCTCGCGCTTGCGCTCGTCGGGGCGGCGGCCCCGCCCTTCGGGCAGTTCCACGATGTCGGGCCCGCTCAGGCCCATCGTGCGGCCGAGCGCGACGGCGCGCTCACGATAGCGCTCGCAGAGCTCGCGCTCCGGCCCATCCTTGAGCCGGCCGACGGCGACGACCGCGAGCCGCACGGGACGGCCTTCGTCAGCTGTCGAGGCGTTCGTTGGGGCGGTCGGTGCCCCACATCTTCTCGAGATTGTAGAATTGCCGGACTTCGGGCCGGAAGACGTGGACGATGATGTCGCCGGTGTCGATCAGCACCCAGTCGCAGGCCGGCATGCCTTCGACCTTGGGAGACGGCAGGCCGGAGGCCTTGATCGCCTCGACCAGCGCTTCGGAGATGGCGGCGACATGGCGGTTGACGTTGCCCGAGGCGATGATCATCGCATCGGCCAGCGAGGTCTTGCCGACGAGGTCGATCACGGTGATGTCCTCCGCCTTCATATCCTCGAGGACACGCTGGGTGAGGGCGATGCTATCGGCAGAGGGGTTTTCCGTAACGGCGGCCGGAGGAATCGGCTTCGGCTCGGCGTCGCCAAGGGTTGGACGGGTCAGGGACGTATCCTCTCGGGTGGGCGCCTCTGCGGCGCGAGATATGCGAACGAGTGAACGCGTAGATTAGGCCGGATGGGCCTGCAGTTCAATCGCGGCCCGCTTGTCGCCGCAGCAAAGTCGACGAGAGCGGCGAGCGCTTGCCGTGCAGGAACACCCAGGCCGGCGGATGACTGGCCGCGAGGCCTGCCGCGCGGCTTTCCGGAAGGCGCCAGCGCGAGAGCCAGTTCGCGGCGGGCGACGCCATGGCGGAATGCGTGGATCCAGGCCGGTCGATGATGGCGATCGGCATCAGCCGGGCGATGCTGCGCCATTCGTTCCAGCGGTGAAAGCTCGCCAGATTGTCGGAGCCCATGATCCAGACGAAGCGCACGCCGGGGCAGCGCCGCTTCAACGCACGCAGGGTGTCGGCCGTATAGCGCGTCCTGAGTGTGGCCTCGATCCCGGTGACCTGGATGCGGGCATGGCCGGCGACGGCACGCGCCTGGCGCACGCGCTCGCCCAATGGCGGCAGTTCAGCATTGTCCTTCAGCGGGTTGCCGGGTGTTACCAGCCACCAGACCCGATCGAGCTGAAGGCGGCGCAACGCCGTGAGGCTCGCGAGGCGATGGCCGTCATGAGCGGGGTTGAAGCTGCCGCCGAACAACCCAATGGACAGGCCCGGCGCATGGGGCGGCAGACGCAGGTGCTCGTTCGCCATGCTGCCGCGTTTCGCTTCAGGGCCGGGTCTGGCCGGCGCCATGGACGCGGTATTTGAACGAGCAGAGCTGCTCGACGCCGACCGGGCCCCGCGCATGCATCCGCCCCGTCGCGATGCCGATCTCGGCGCCGAAGCCGAACTCGCCGCCATCGGCGAACTGTGTCGAGGCATTGTGGATCACGATGGCTGAATCGACCTCGGCGAGGAAACGGGCAGCGGCTCTGTCGTCGGCGGTCACGATGGCATCGGTGTGGTGCGAGCCGTAGCGCTCGATATGGTCGATCGCGGCATCGAGGCCGGCTACCACTTTCACCGCAATGATGCGGTCGAGATATTCCGTGGCCCAGTCCGCGTCCGTCGCTTGGGTGACGCGCGGGTCCACGGCGCGTGTCGCTTCATCGCCGCGCACGGCGCAGCCCGCATCGAGCAGGGCCGTGACAAGGGGAGCCAGATGAGTGCCGGCGGCGCTGGCGTCGACCAGCAGGGTCTCGGCCGCGCCACAGACGCCGGTGCGACGCAGTTTGGCATTGAGCAGGATATCGCGAGCCATGGTCAGATCGGCTTGCGCCTCAACATAAACATGACAATTGCCGTCGAGATGGGCGAAGACCGGCACCCGCGCCTCGCTCTGGACACGCGCGACGAGGCTTTTCCCCCCGCGCGGGACGACGACGTCGATGTTGCCGTCGAGCCCCGATAGAATTTCACCGACAGCGGCGCGGTCGCGCGTTGGAACGAGCTGGATCGCGTCGGCCGGCAACCCCGCAGCTTCCAGCCCTTCGCGCATCGCGGCGGCGATCTCATTGGCGGAGCGGAAGGAATCGGAGCCGGCGCGCAGGATCGCCGCGTTGCCGCTCTTGAGGCAAAGCGCGCCCGCATCGGCGGTGACGTTCGGGCGGCTTTCGAAGATCACAGCGATGACGCCGAGCGGCGTGGCGATGCGCTCGAAGCGCAGGCCGTTGGGCCGTGTCCACTCAGCCAGCACGCGGCCGAGCGGGTCGGCGAGCTCCGCGACTTCCGCCACAGCGTCAGCGATCGCCGCGATGCGCGTCTCGTCGAGCGCGAGGCGGTCTATGAGGGAGGGGCTCAAGCCCGCCTTGCGTGCATCCGCGAGGTCCTGCGCATTGGCTTCCAGGATGCGCGGCGCGCGAGCGCGAAGCGCCTCGGCCATGGCCAGAAGCGCGGCGTTGCGCTGCTCGGCCGGGCTCAGCGCGACCCGACGGGCGGCGGCGCGGGCGCGCCGGCCAACATCCTGCATGACCACGCCGATATCGGCGGTCTCGCTCGTCGCGATGAGGCGCAGGGCGCTGTCGCTCGTCATGGTGTGCTGTGCTCAGTTCCGGACATGCGACGCCAGTCTAACCCAGCCCGAGCGCCATGTCGTCCCGGTGGATCATCTCGGCGCGACCGGGATAACCGAGAACGGCTTCGATGTCGCGCGAGGCTTTGCCCAGCACCAGGGCGGCCTCTTCGGCATCGTAGGCGACGAGGCCGCGCCCGAGCAGGGCGCCGGCGGGATCGCGGATCGAGACCGCATCCCCACGGGAAAAGGCGCCCTCGATGCGGGCGACGCCGACCGGCAGCAGGCTCGCGCCGCCGCGCAGCGCGCGGGCCGCACCGGCATCGACATGCAGCGTGCCGCGCGGCTCCAGCGTGCCGGCGATCCAGGTCTTGCGCGCGGTGGCGGGCGTCGATGCGGTCAGGAACCAGGTGCAGCGGCCGCCGGACGCGATGGTCGCAAGCGGATTCTTGCCCCGCCCGTCGGCGATCAGCATATGCGTGCCGCCGGCAACCGCGATCTTGCCGGCCTCGATCTTGGTGCGCATGCCGCCGCGGGACAATTCGGAGGCCGCGCCGCCAGCCATCGCGTCGATCTCCGGCGTGATGCGCTCGACGACGGGGATATGGCGGGCGTCCGGGTCCTTGGCGGGGGGCGCCGTGTAGAGCCCGTCGATGTCGGAAAACAGCACCAGCAGGTCGGCTCCGGCCATCGTCGCGACGCGGGCGGCGAGGCGGTCATTGTCGCCATAGCGGATTTCGCTGGTGGCGACCGTGTCGTTCTCGTTGATGACGGGGATCGCGCGCAAATCGAGCAGGCGACCCAGCGTCGCGCGGGCATTGAGATAGCGGCGGCGCTGCTCGGTATCGTCCAGCGTCAGCAGGATCTGGCCGGCGGTCAGGCCATGGGCGCCCAGCGCCTCGGCCCAGTTGCGGGCCAGTGCGATCTGCCCGACGGCGGCGGCAGCCTGGCTTTCCTCGAGCCGCAAGGGCCCGGACGGCAGGCCCAGCACCGTGCGGCCGAGCGCGATCGCGCCCGATGAGACGACGAGGATATCGGCGCCGTTCTGATGCAGCTCCGCCAGATCCTCCGCCAGCGCGGCAAGCCAGGCGTGGCGCAACCGGCTGCGAGCCCGGTCGACCAAAAGGCTGGAGCCGACCTTGACGACGATGCGGCGGAAGGCGGAAAGGGCGGGCGTCTTCACGGCGGTGCGGATCGGTTGCTGGCGTCAGGGTCAGCCTGTTTGAGGAAAACGCCGCCGATGTAAAGCGTCGTCGCCATTTGGGCTGTATCGAGCGTCGTGATCCTTGGCTCCACCGTTGACAGTTTGGCGTCGAATACCCACCTAAAGGTCGACGGCAGCGGCCTTTGCGTGATCGGATTGGCAAGGTCCCGCGCCCAAAGCGGCCCCCGTTGTGCGCTGGAAGCGGAACAGGCGCGCGCCAAATTCGGTACCAATTTTGCGCGATCTGGATTATTTCGCCCGCGCGGACCTTTTTCATCGTCCGTCACAACCGAGAGAAGATCACCCTTGAAGAACCCGAACGACCGCAGCTTCACCGACCGTCAGTCCAATTCCGCCAAATCCAAGCAGGCTTTGCTTGAGCGCTTCCAGGCGCGGCCGAAGGCCGACGACCCGGTCATGGTGCAGCGACGCGAGGAGCGGGAGGCCATCGCCCAGGCCCGCGCCGAGCGTGACGCGGAAAAGGCCAAGATTCGCGCCGAGCAGGAGCGCCTCGCTGCGCTTGAGGTTTTGCGCCTCGAGGAAGAGAAGCGCCTCGAAGAGATCGCCAAGGAAGTCGCCCGCAAGGCCGAGCAAGCCAAGCGCGACGCCGAGCGTCCGCGCAAGGTGCTGCTGGAGGCGGTGCAGTACATGCAGATGCGGAGCGCCGGCAAGCGCCGCTGAGGCCTTTCCTGCAGCGACCGCAGTGGATTTGGGGCGCCGCGAGCGCCCCTTTTCATGTCGGCTTCGATCGTTTGAGCAGAGGCATGGCCTTGGGGTCTGCCTACTTGACCTTCCCGGCCGCATCGGCCTGATGGCCGCATGCCGCGCAAGCTCCTCTTCGTCGCTACGGAAGACTGGTTCTTCGCCTCGCATTTCCTGCCGATGGCGCGGGCGGCGGGCGAGATGGGGCTGGACGTCGTGGTCGTCGCCCGGGAGCGCAACCACCGCAAGATCATCGAGGCGACCGGTGCGCGGTTGATCGCGCTGGAGGCCGAACGGCGCAGCCTCGATCCGCGCGCGCTGTGGAAGCAGATCGTGGCGCTGAAGGTGCTGATCGCCGCCGAACGGCCTGACATTCTGCACTGCATCGCACTGAAGCCGATCGCGCTTGCCGGCCTTGCGGGCAAGCTCGCGGGGGTCGAACGACGGATTTATGCGCTGACCGGTCTCGGCCTCCTCGGCGCCCGCAAGGATGCAATTGGTGGCGTTGCCCGCTTCGCCGCCATCTCCTGGCTGCGTGGCGCGATCGACGGTCGGCAGGTGCGCTTCCTGTTCGAAAACCCCGACGATCCGGTGACTTTGGGGCTCGATCCGCTGGACCGGGGCAAGGTCGCGATCGTCGGCGGCGCGGGCGTCGATCCGCTGATCCTGATGCCGGTGCCGATGCCGTTGGCGCCGCCGCTCAAGGTGGCGCTGGTCGCGCGGATGCTGTGGTCGAAGGGGGTCGATCTCGCGGTCGAAGCGGTGCGCCTTGCGCGCGCCGGTGGCACCAACGTCACGCTGACGATTCACGGCGCGCCCGACCCGTCCAACCCCAAGGCGATCCCGGAGGCGACCTTGAGAGAATGGGCGGCGCGGCCGGGTATCGACTGGGCCGGGCCGACGCGCGATATCGAGGGTGTCTGGGCGGCACATCATCTCTGCATCCTGCCATCGCGTGGCGGCGAGGGCTTGCCGCGCACGATCCTGGAGGCCGCCGCCTGCGGCCGGCCGATCCTGACGACCGACGTGCCCGGCTGCCGCAGCTTCGTGCGCGAGGGACAGGACGGGTTGGTGGTTCCGGCGGACGATGCGGCTGCGCTGGCCAAGGCGCTGGCGGTCTTCGGCCGCTCGCCGGGGCTGACCGAGCGCATGGGCGAGAATGCCCGCAACCGCCTGCTCGACGGCCATACCGAGCGCGACGTGATGAATGCGGTGAAGGCGCTCTATCGCGGCCTGCTCGAGGCGCCGACGACGGAGGTCGTCGCGTGAGCGGCAACGTCGTGCTCGACCGGGCCGCCTTCATCCGCGAGCACACGCGCCTGCTGCCCGTGCCGCATGCGCCGGAGATCCGGCTGCATGTTGCGGAAGAGGCGACCGAACTCTGGCAGAAGACGGAGGACGAGCTTGCCCTGATCGGCCTGCCGCCGCCTTTCTGGGCCTTCGCCTGGGCTGGCGGGCAGGCGCTCGCGCGCTATCTGCTCGACAATCCGGCGCTGGTGGCAGGGCGGCATGTGCTCGATTTCGCTTCGGGCTCGGGCCTCGTCGCCATCGCGGCTGCAAAGGCGGGCGCGGCCTTGGTCGAGGCTTGTGACATCGACGGCTTCGCTGCGGCGGCGATCGATCTCAACGCCCAGGCCAACGGCGTCGCCGTCACCGCCCGTCTCGCCGATCTCGTCGGCCGGGACGAGGGCTGGGATGTCATCTGCGCCGGGGACGTTTGTTACGAGCGCGCGATGGCGGAGGCGGTGATCGGCTGGCTCGATGCATTGAGCCGGCGCGGGGCCACCGTGCTCATCGGAGACCCAGGCCGCAGCTATCTGCCGAAGGACCGGCTGGAAGAACTCGCGAGCTACCAGGTGCCGGTGACGCGCACGCTGGAGGACGCCGACATCAAGCGCAGCAGCGTCTGGCGGCTGCGCTTGAGCTGAAGCTGGCCTTATGCGGCGGCGCGGCGCGGGCTCGCGGCCGGCTTCTGCGCCTGGTGCTCGGTGCGGAAGCTCGCCACCAGCCGGTTGAGCTGCTCGATCTGGTCCATCAGCGTGCGGGCTGACGCCGCGCTTTGTTCGGCAAGGGCTGCGTTTGCCTGCGTCATCTCGTCCATATGGCTGACGGTCTGGCTCATTTCCTCAATGCCGCTGGCCTGCTCCAGCGAAGCCTGGGCGATCTCTCCGACCGTCGACGAGACGCGGGCCGAGGCATCGACGATCTTCTCCAGCGTCTCGCCTGCCAGCCGCACCAGCCTGACGCCTTCGCCGACTTCGACATCGGAGGAGGCGATCAGGTTGGTAATGTCCTTGGCGGCGTCGGCCGAGCGCTGGGCCAGCGCGCGAACTTCGGCCGCGACGACGGCAAAGCCGCGCCCGGCTTCGCCTGCCCGCGCCGCCTCGACGGCCGCGTTGAGGGCGAGCAGATTGGTCTGAAAGGCGATGCCGTCGATGACCCCGGTGATCTCGGAGATCTTCTTGGAAGCCCCCTCGATGCGCGCCATCGCCTCGGTCGCGTCCTTGACGATGGTGCCGCCGGTGCGGGCGACGGAGGTGGCGTCGTCGGCCAACGAGACCGAGCGGCGCGAGGATTCGGCCGAGGTCTTGACGGAGGCGGCGAGCTCCTCGGTGGTGGCGGCGCTTTCCTCCAGCGCGGAGGCCTGCTGCTCGGTGCGGCCGGACAGGTCCTCGGCGCCGGCGTTGATCTCGCGGGAGGAGTTCGCGATCGAGATCGAGGTCGACTTGATCGTGCCGACCATGTCCTGAAGGCGCTCGAGGGCTTCGTTGAAATTGTCGCGGATCGCGGCGTATTCGGCGGGAATGTCGGCCGACATGCGATGGGTGAGGTCTCCCTGGGCCAAGGCGCCGAGGCCCGCGCGGACATAGGCGATGGCGCGTTCGCGCTCGGCCGTCTTGGTCTCCTCGATGGCGCGGGCCTTGGCCTCGGCCTCGAGGCGAGCGGATTCCGAGGCTTCGAGATAGACCGAAATAGCGTAATCCATGTCGAGCATCGCCGCCTTGACGATGGCGGCGATCTCGGCGGCGCGATCGGCCGCGCCTTCGACCTTTCCGCCGAAGCGGCCCTTCGGCCAGCGAGCCTCGACGACCCCGCCGATCAGCTTTTCCAGAATCAGCGCATAACCGCCGATGTACCAGCGCGGCTCCAGCCCGATGCGGGCATGCACCTTGCCGACCTGCGTCACGGCATCGACATAGCCCTGGTCGAACTGGCCCTGGGAGATCATGTCCCAGTGGCCGCTCTGGCGCTTCTTGGCACCCTCGATCTGCTGCTCGCTGGTGAAGAAGGCCTTGGTCTCGGGCCAGGTCCGCAACTGGGCGTAGAAGGCATCGAGCGCTGCCGGGATCGCCGCCTGCAGGGGCTCGCGTACATCCCGGATGCGGGACTGCGCCTTGGCATCAAGCCCGATGAAATCCAGCCGCGCGGCGAGTTGATCTGACGATGCCATGGACGATGCCTCGAATGTGCCCAGCGGTCTTGCGGACCGTCCGGCACAATCGCAGAACATCGTTAACAAATGTATGCTGGCCCCGCTGAAACCGTATCAGATCGGACTTGGCCGGCTGCTGTGCCGTGGGTCATTCATAGCGGTCGAGAAAGCCCTCGACCGGCAGGTTCCGGAAATCGTCCAGTCCCTCGCGAAGCCGGGCATGGTCCCAGTCCCACCAGGCGAGAGCTCGCAGCCGCTCTGCGATCTCCTCGGGGAAGCGCCTGCGGATGACGCGGGCGGGGTTGCCGGCGACGATGGTGTAGGGCGCGACATCCTTGGTGACGACGGCGCCGCCCGCGACGACAGCGCCGTTGCCGATGTGGCGGCCGGCGAGGACGATCGCGCCATGGCCGATCCAGACATCGTGGCCGATGGTGACGGCATGCGAGCGTCGCCAGTCGAAGAAGGCGTCGTCGTCCTGAGCATCCTCGAAATAGGCGGACGCGCGATAGGTGAAGTGCGACTGGCTCGCCCGGTGCATCGGGTGGTTGCCGGGGTTGATCCGGGTCATCGCCGCAATCGAGCAGAACTTGCCGATCGTCGTGTAAATGACATTCGCGTCATTCACGACATAGGAGTAGTCACCGAGCGTCGATTCCGCGAAAAAGGTGCGCGCGCCGATTTCGGTATAGCGCCCGAGCGTCGCCTGCCTGACCTGCGCGGTCGGGTCGATCACAGGTTCCAGACCCAGTTTCTTGCCGGCCATGACCTCACTCCTCTCCGATGATGTTTCGTCCGCCCCGGTCTCGGGAGCGCTGGTGCTGGTGGTGGGGCCGTCCGGCGCCGGCAAGGACACGCTGATGGATGCGGCGCGTACCGAGCTGTCCGGCGACGAGCGCTTCCGCTTCGCGCGGCGGCTGATCACCCGGCCGGCGATGGCCGGGGCCGAGGATCACGATTCCTGCGACGAGGCGGCCTTCGCGGAAGCTGAGGCTGCCGGCGAGATGGCGCTGGCCTGGCGGGCGCATGGCCTGAGCTATGGCATTCCGGCGGCAGAGCTCGCGCCGATTGCGGCCGGCGCAGTCGTCATCGTCAACATCTCGCGCGGGACCATCGCGGAGGCCGAACGGCTGGCGCAGCGCGTCGTTGTGCTCAACATCACCGCGCCCCCGGCCGTGTTGGCGAAGCGGCTGGCGGCGCGCGGGCGGGAGAGCGAGGCCGACATCGCGGCAAGGCTGGCGCGCGAGGCCCCCCTGACCGCCGAGCATGCCAGGATCGTGACGATCCTGAACGACCGCAGCGTGGCCGAGGCGGCGAGCGATCTCGTCGCTTTGCTGCGCGGGCTGACGGCGCTGGAGCGCTGAAGCGTTTCTCGTCCTTGCGAGAAGCGCAGCGACGAAGCGATTCAGGAGGACTGGGCTGAATGCCTCACCCGGTCTTCCTGAATTGCTTCGCGGTGCTCGCAACAACGGATACTCATCCCAAGGGATGGGAATCGAGCAGTCGGAATCGGCCGGCGCGGTCGTCCTGCCGGTAGAGCGCGATGCGGTCGATGAGGACGGGACCGCGCGGCACGGCTTGCGCATAAGCCTGATCGAGTGCCAGCCGGATCGGGTCGACGCGTTCCGCCGCCAGCGAACCGGTCAGCGTCATATGAAAGTGGAAGGCGTCGCCGACATACGGATAGCCGAAGGCTTCGAGATAGGCGTGCTGGGCCGGGGTCAGCGGGCTCTTGAGGCGTCGCGCACGATCGGCTTCCGACATCGGCGCGCGGAACGGCTCGAAAGCCTGCACCATGGCGAAGGCGAAACGCTGTAACGCGTTGCTCGGCTCGCTCGGAATCAGGGCCACGAACCGGCCAAGCGCGTGAATCGAAAGCCCGGCGAGCGCCACGCTTTCCGTCGCGGCCGCATAGTTGTGGGCGAAGGCCCGCAGCTGGTCCTCGCCACGCCCCTGCGCCAGCTCGAACGGCGCTTTCAAGGTGGCGTGGAAACCGTAGCGACGCGGCTCCGCCGTCAGATCCGGCCATTCCTCAGGGCCGCAACCGGGCGGGACGGCGAAGGGGATGTCCTCCGCGATCAGCGCGTCATAGCCGAGGACACCCGAGCCGAAGCGCCAGAGCGCGCTGTCGGCTGCCGGCGCGTAATAGAGAGCGTAGCGCGGGCCGCTCAAAACGCGCGCTCGCCCTTCGACCAGACGGCGGCGAGGACCGGCGTCGCGCCCAGTTTCTTGAAGCGCACGATGTCGGCGCGCAGTCCCTGTTTCAGGTGGCCGCGATCCTTCAGGCCGAGGATGTCAGCGACCTTCCACGTCACCATGCCCATCGCTTCCGGCAGCGCGATGCCGTGGTCGTCGTTGAGCTTGAGCACGGCTTGCAGCAGGCTGGCCGGGACGTAATCTGAGGACAGGCCGTCGAGCAGGCCTTTCTCAGCCAGTTCCGAGACCGAGACACCGCCGGAATGCGAGCCGCCGCGCACGACGTTCGGCGCACCGGCCACGGTGGCGAGGCCATGGCTCTTGGCGGCCGCCGCCGCTTCCAGCGTGGTCGGAAATTCGGAGATCACGGCACCGGAGGCGATGCCCTCATCGACATGGTCGGGCGTGGTGTCGTCATGGGTGGCAAGCGGGATGTCACGGCTGCGGAAGATATCGACCACGCTTGCCCAGTTCTTGGCGACGTTGGCGGCGCCCTCGCGCTGACGAACCACCACGTCGTCCTCGAATTCCTCGACCGTCTTGCCGTTGCCAACGGCATAGGTCTTGAGGTGTTCGAGGTTGCGCCATTGGCGCTGGCCCGGCGTGTGGTCCATCAGCGAGACGAGCTGGACAAGTTCGTCGTCCTGATAGGGCTCGATATCGGCGAGAAGGTCGGGACTTGTCAGCTCACAGCGCATATGGATGCGGTGATCGATGCGGAAGACGTTCTCGCGCTTGCCCTCGGCGAGGGCCTTCATGACGTCGGCAAAGATGTCCTTGCGGTAGTCCTTTGCGGAGAAGGGCGTGCCGGCGCAGACCGCGTCGTAGACGGTGGTGACGCCTGCCGCCGCCATCTGCGCATCATGCACCAGCGCCGCCGCCAGCCCGTTCGGCCAGAAGACCTTGGGGCGCGGCATGAAATGCTTTTCCATGTTGTCGGTGTGCATCTCGACAAGGCCCGGCGCGACATAGTCGCCACCGATGTCGATCGCGCCCGGCAGGGAGGATCTGCCTTGATCGACTGCCGTGATGCCGCTTTCGTCGAAGGCGATGGTGCCGGTGACGACCTCGTTTTCGAGGATCAGCTTGGCGTTGGTGAGAACGGTCTGCATCGTCAGGCGGCCTTCCGGAAAGCGGTGATGTCGAGATAGCGCGTCGCGACCTTTTCGCGAACGGCCTCGTCGTGGAAAATCCCGACAATCGCCGAGCCTGCGGCGCGCGCCTCGGCGATGAGCTCGACGACCACGTCGCGGTTGGCGGCGTCAAGCGAGGCGGTGGGCTCATCGATCAGCATGATCGGCGAGGGATCGACGAAGGAGCGGGCGATGTTGACGCGCTGCTGCTCGCCGCCGGAGAAGGTCGCGGGCGCCAGGGTCCAGAGCCGCTCGGGGAGGTTGAGCCGGGCGAGCATGGCCTTGGCCTTGGACCTGGCGGCTTCGGGCGTCGCGCCACGCGCCAGCAGCGGGTCGCTGATGATATCGAGCGCCGAAACGCGCGGGATCACGCGCAGGAACTGCGAGACGAAGCCGAGCGTGCGGCGGCGCACGTCGAGCACGGTGCGGGGCACGGCGGAGACGATGTCGACCGGCCGCCCGGCGTGGGTGATGCGGATCGAGCCCTGCGTCGGTCGGTAATTGCCATAGAGGATGCGCAGCAGGCTCGACTTGCCGGCCCCGGAAGCCCCCGCCAGGACCAGCGCCTCGCCGGCTGCGACGGAGAAATTGACGTCGTCGAAGACGGGCAATCGCGTTCCGCCCTGATTGTGCAGGGTGAAGCTCTTTGCGACTTTCTCGACCTGGATCATCGTGGTCATGGTGTCAGTGCCTTGTTCCGGCGAGGTGACGCGGGTGTGACGGGCAGGCTGTCATTCCGGGCGGGCCGGAGGCGCGAACCCGGAACCCACGACTGGGTGAGATAAGATCATGACAGGCGCGATCGCTCACCCGGTCGTGGGTTCCGGGTTCTTCGCTGCGCGAAGCCCCGGAATGACAAAGGGTCAGCTCAAACACTTAGCACCGCCGAAGTGAGAAGCTGTGTGTAGGCATGATGAGGATCGTCGAGCACCTGGTCGGTCAGGCCCTGCTCGACGACATGGCCGTCCTTCATCACCATTAGCCGGTCGGTGAGCAGGCGCGCCACGGCGAGGTCGTGGGTCACGATGATCGCGGCCAGGCCGAGATCGCGCACCAGCACGCGCAGCAGGTCGAGCAGGCGGGCCTGCACCGAGACGTCGAGCCCGCCGGTCGGCTCGTCCATGAAGACGAGGCGCGGCTGTGAGACCAGCACGCGGGCGATCTGGAGGCGCTGCTGCATGCCGCCGGAAAATTGGCGCGGCCTGTCGTCGATGCGGGCGCCGGCGATCTCGACGCGAGCAAGCCAGTCGAGCGCCTGTTCGCGGATCCGGCCATAATGCCGGTCACCACGATCCATCAGCCGCTCGCCGACATTGCCGCCCGCTGTCACGTCCATGCGCAACCCATCACGCGGGTTCTGGTGCACGATGCCCCAGGCCGTGCGCATCAGGCGGCGGCGCTCCTGCTCGGACACCGAGTAGATATCGAGCGGCTCAGGGCCGCCGCGAAACAGAACCTCGCCGGTATCGGGCTTGTCGATGCCGGCGAGGCAGCGCAGCAGGGTCGACTTGCCGGAGCCGGATTCGCCGACGATGCCGAGCACCTCGCCGGGCCAGAGGTCGAAGGAGACGTCCGCGCAGCCGATGCGCTCGCCATAGAAGCGTGAGAGGTTCGCGACGGATAGGAGGAGTGCGGGTTCGAGGGTGGTGTCGGGGAAGGTGGTGTGGAGGGTCATGAAGTTGCTCCCGGCTGGACGGCCTGCATCGTCATGCTCGCCACAAGGGCGAGCATGACGGGGCGGGGCATCAAAAATGCGGAGGGTCATGACGAGGCCTTTCCGACCAGCCCGCTCGCGGTCGCGTCCCCCAGCATCGTCCCGCGATGGCCGTCCGCGCGGCGCGTCTCGCAGAAGTGGCTGTCGGAGCAGACGAACATGCGTCCGCCCTGGTCGTCGATGATGACCTCGTCGAGATAGCTGTCGCTCGCGCCGCAAAGGCCGCAAGGCTGCGTCCAGCTCTGGATGCGGAAGGGATGGTCCTCGAAATCGAGGCTCTTCACGCTGGTATAGGGCGGGATGGCGTAGATGCGCTTCTCCCGGCCGGCGCCGAAGAGCTGGAGCGCCGGCGAGTTGTGCATCTTCGGGTTGTCGAATTTCGGGATCGGCGAGGGCGCCGTGACATAGCGGCCGTTCACCAGCACCGGATAGTCGTAGGTCGTCGTCACCTCGCCGAAGCGGGCGATGCTCTCGTAAAGCTTCACCTGCATCAGCCCGTATTCGGCCCATGCGTGCATCTTGCGGGTCTCGGCCTCGCGCGGCTCCAGCTTGCGCAAGGGCTCGGGCTGGGGAACCTGATAGACGATGGTCTGCCCGCTTTTCAGCGGCGCTTCCGGGATGCGGTGGCGGGTCTGGATGATCGTCGCGTCTTGCGTCGCCTCGCAGGTGCGGGCAGCGGCCGTGCGCTCGAAGAAGCGGCGAATCGAGACCGCGTTGGTGGTGTCGTCGGCGCCCTGGTCGATTACTTTTAGCGTATCGGCCGGGCCGATGATTGCGGCTGTGACCTGGATGCCGCCGGTGCCCCAGCCGCGCGCCAGCGGCATCTCGCGCGAGCCGAACGGCACCTGATAGCCGGGGATCGCGACGGCCTTGAGCAAGGCGCGGCGGATCATCCGTTTGGTCTGCTCGTCGAGATAGGCGTAGTTGTAAGCCGGCTTTGTTTCTCCAAAGCCCTCATCCTGAGGAGAAGCCGCAGGCTTCGTCTCGAAGGATGTTTCAGAGGGTGCTGGAGCATCCTTCGAGACGCCGCTACGCGGCTCCTCAGGATGGGGGCTGAGTTTGGGGAGATGAAGGGTCATTCCGCTGCCTCCTGCAGGGTGTCGCTTTCCTGGGCCAATCGCTCCTCGCGCTCCCTGCGGATGCGACGGATCAGCTCCAGTTCGCCCTGGAAATCGACGTAATGAGGTAGTTTGAGATGCTCGACGAAGCCGGCGGCCTCGACATTGTCGGAGTGGTAGAGAACGAATTCGTCCTGCTGGGCCGGGTATTCCGCCGCTTCGCCGAAGTCGCGGCATTTCAGCGCCCGGTCGACCAGCGACATCGACATCGCCTTGCGCTCGGCATGGCCGAAGACGAGGCCGTAGCCGCGGGTGAATTGCGGCGGCACGTCCTTCGAGCCGTCGAACTGATTGACCATCTGGCACTCGGTCAAGGTGACCTCGCCGAGATCGACAGCGAAGCCTAGCTCCTCCGGCACGAATTCAACCGAGACCTCGCCGACGCGAACCTCGCCCACGAAAGGGTGGCTGTTGCCGTAGCCGCGCTGGACCGAATAACCGAGACCAAGCAGGAAGCCCTCGTCGCCGCGTGCCATCGATTGCAGGCGCACGTCGCGGCCGGCCGGAAAGGAGACCGGGTCGCGCGTCAAGTCGAAAGGGCGGGGATCGCCTTCGGGCGGTACTTCCGCTTCCATCAGGCCCTCGGCGCCGAGAATGTCGGGCACGCGCGGCATGTGGGTGTCGAGCGGAGCTTTCAGGCCGTCATGCTCGGGCTTGACCCGAGCATCCCCAGGCATGGGGGCTCGGGCGCCCTCTCCTTCGGAGGTGGCCGGGCCAAGCCCGGCCATGACGGCTGCGTTCTCCATCAACCCGAAATCGAACAAGCGGTGCGTGTAGTCGTAGGTCGCGCCAAGCACCTGCCCGCCGGGCAAATCCTTGTAGGTCGCGGAGACCCGACGGCGGATCGCCATCGCGGCGGTATCGAGCGGCTCCGACGAGCCGAAGCGCGGCAGCGTGGTGCGGTAGGCGCGCATCAGGAACGCCGCCTCGATCACGTCGCCCTGTGACTGCTTCAGCGCCAGCGCCGCGAGGTCGCGATCGTAGAGCGAGCCTTCGTTCATAACGCGGGCGCAGGCGAGGCCCTGTTGCTCGCGAATTTGGGCCACCGAAATCTCCGGCACGGTCGGGTCGCCACGACGCGCCTCCGCGACCAGATCATGCGTGGCGAGGATGGCAGCCTCGCCGCCTTTGACGGCAACGTACATCAGGCGGCCTCCTCGATCTGCGTCGTGCGCGGGAGGCCGATCAGGTGCTCGCCGCAGGTCAGGATGAGATCGACGCCAAGCGGATAGAGCGCGCCGTTGTCGCGCCATTCGTCATGGAATCCGGCGCGCAGGCCCTGCGGGGCGATCTCACGCGTGCTCTCGATGCCGGGGCCGGAGAGTTTGAGGGCATCGCCGCCCTCCAGCGCCGTGCATTGCAGTATGATCGTGGTCGAGCGTTCCGGAAACTGGTCCGAGCCGGAATCGAAGGCGGACGGTTTCGGCTCGGCGACGCCGGCGTCGAGCACGGCGAAAGCGGCCTGCGCCGGGTCTTCGGTCAGGGTCGAGCCGCAATGGAAGCGCAGCCAGGCGCCGGCCGGGCCGTTGCGCAGCGCTTCGGGTAGCCAGACCGGCGTCTCGTAATCCGCGAGCGTCAGCAGGGCCGTGGCGGTCGCCGGATGCAGCCCTTCGGGGGCGGCGATGGCATCCGTGATGGCAAGGGGCAAGCCGGGCTCAGACAGCGCGGCCAGCAGCGTGCGGAAAGCCGCCTGCGACTGGAAGACCGGATCGGAAAAGCCGGCGGTGATGACAGCCTGGTTCGTCATCACGCCCCCCGGACCAGCGTGAAGAAATCGACCTTGGTCGCCGCCGCCTTGCGCGAGGCCTGCTCGCGGCGGGCTTTTTGGCCCTCGTCCAGCGCGGCGATGCCGGACTGAAGGGCTCCACCCTCGACCTCGTCCTGAAGGCGGGCGTCGATCACGGCGGCGAGCCGCGCCTTGGCGTGGTCGCGGCCGAGCGCATAGGAAAAGCCCATCCGCCCATTCGAGAGCCGCACCACGCAGCGCGTCATCGTGGCTTCGCCGAGATTGAAGCGCCGGCCTGCGCCGCCGGCGCGGCCCTCGACCATCACGGTCCCGGTCTCGGGTGCCTTCAGCACCTCATGCTCGGGCCATGTGCCAATGAGCGTCGCGATCTCGTCGCGGGAGGCGCGGGCGATTACCGCCATCCATCGCTGTCGGGCTGTTTGGGTGTCCATCCGCCGGCTCGCTGGTCAATCTTGAATGTCTAGACTATGATATCTCGGTCGGTGAATGTCTATACTTTTTGGATGAAATTTTGATGACGGATGTAACGCTTCCGATCGGCGCGGATGGCGAGGGTGGAACGGCCTGGCGGCGGATTGCCGACGAACTCGCGCAGGCGATCGAGCGGGAGGATTATCGGCCGGGCGACACGCTGCCGGCCTCCGTCGCGCTGGCGGAGCGCTACGGCGTGCATCGCCACACGGTGCGGCAAGCGTTCCGGCATCTTGCCGATCTCGGGTTGGTGACGGTCGCGCGCGGGCGCGGCACCCAGGTCAGCGCGCGGCGCGTGCCTTATCCGATCGGTCGGCGGGTCAGCATGCGCACCAATATGGGCAAGCTGGGCCTCGTCGGGACAAGTCGAATGCTCTCGTCGGAGCAGGTCTTGGGCGAGGCGTCGGCCTGCAAGGCGCTGGGCCTGAAGACCGGGACACCGCTCTGGCGCCTGCGGGGCCTGAGCCTCGCGGACGGCACGCCGATGGGCACCGGAACGCATTGGCTTTCGGTCGAGCGATTTCCCGATTTCGACCAGGTGTATCGCAAGGCGGAAGGCTCGATCACCGCCGCCTTCAAGGCCTATGGCATCGCGGATTATGTGCGCCTGTCGACGCGGCTGACGGCGCGCATCGTCGACGAGGCCGAGGCGGATCTGCTGGAGATCGCTCCCGAGGCGGCCGTGATGATCTCGACGGCGATCGACGCCCTGCCGGACCTGACGCCGATCCATCTGGTCACCAGCGTCTTCGCGGCCGAGCGCATGGAGATGGTGATCGAGCCGTTCGGGGATTGAGCGGGGCGCTCGTCCCGTCATGGTCGGGCTTGTCCCGACCATCCACGGCTTCTCTGATCGAGCGTCGTGTTCAAGACGTGGATGCTCGCCACGAGGGCGAGCATGACGGTGTGCAAGACGCTCGGGTCTTCCTAGGTCGCCTCTCCCGCTACACCGCCCGCTTGCCGATGATCGCGAAGCGCAGCTTGCTCGACAGGAAGTCGATCGCCGAGACTGCCGCAAGGATTAGCAGGATCAGGAAGGAAACCTGCTGCCATTCCAGGGTTCGGATCGTCTCGGCGAGATACAGCCCGATGCCGCCGGCGCCGACGATGCCGATGATGGTGGAGGAGCGGGTGTTGGACTCGATGAAGTAGAGCACCTGGCTCGCGATCACCGGCAGCACCTGCGGCAGCAGACCGAAGCGGATCTCATGGGCCTTGCCGCCGCCGACGGAAGCGACGCCCTCGACCGGCTTGCGGTCCGCCGCCTCGATTGCCTCCGAATAGAGCTTGCCGAAGGCGCCGAGGTCGCTGGTCATGATCGCCAGCATGCCGGCGAAGGGGCCTAAGCCCACGACATTGACCCAGATCAGCGCCCAGATCAGCGCATCGACGCCGCGGATCGTGTCGAGCGAGCGCCGCGCGAGGAAATGCACGATGCGATTGGCGACGACATTGCGCGCCGCAATGAACCCGAGCGGCAGAGCGAGAATCGCGGCGAGGACTGTTCCAAGGAACGCGATGGCAACGGTTTCGAACAGCGCCCTGACGAAGATCAGCGCGCGCGTCCAGGAGCCGGGATCGGGCGGTAGCATCAGCACGATGAAGGTGCCGAGATTGTTCAGCCCGGTGAGAACGCGCCAGAGCGTTGTCTCCAGCGTGGTCAGCCCATAGACGAACAGCGCGAGCAGCCCGACCACCGTGCCGATGGTGGCGATACGGGTCGTGAGGGAGCCCCGGATCGCGTCACGGTGCCGGGCGAGGATGTCGGCGCGCTCGGCGGCGGTGATGGCGGAGCTCATCAGCGGCCTTCCCGGCTCAGAAGCGCGTGGCGCAGGCGCTCGGTGCCGAGATCGATCAGCATCACGGCGAGGATGATCAGCAGCAGGATAGCGCTGACGTCACTGTAGTAGAACTTGCGGATTGCCTCGATCAGGTCCTGGCCGATGCCGCCGGCGCCGACGAAGCCCATGATGGAGGCGCCGCGCACGTTGATCTCGAAGCGCAGCAGCGCATAGCTGGCGAAGTTGGAAAGGATCTGCGGCACGACCGCGAAGCGGACGATCTGCCACCAGCTGCCGCCGGTCGCGGCGATGCCGTCGACCGGCTTCAGATCGATGTTCTCGACCACCTCGGAGAAGAGCTTGCCGAGTGCGCCCATGGTGTGGATCGCGATGGCGAGCACGCCGGGCAGCGGCCCGAGCCCGAAGGCGATGACGAAGATCAGTGCGAAGACGATATCGGGAACGGTGCGGCAGAATTCGAGGAAGCGGCGTAGGCCGAAGCGCAGCCAGGGCGCGCTGCCGAGATTGCCGGCTGCAGCGAAACACAGAGCGAAGCCGCCGACGACGCCGAGCACCGTCCCGACATAGGCGATCAGCACGGTCTGCCAGAGCAGGCGCAGCCAGCGATGCAGGCCCCAGTACCATTCGCCGAGATCGGCACCGAGCGTCGCCCAATGCAGGCTCGGCACGGTCTGCCAGATGTAGTTCGGGAAGCGATGGATGTTGTCGAAGAACTTGCCCGGATCGACCTCCGATCCGCGCGCCGCCAGCACGACGCAGACGAGAAAGATGGCCGCACCGATCAAGGCTTGGCGGCGCTTGGCGCCGGCCGCCTGCCGATAGGTCTCGGCGTGGGCGCGCACGGCCGGGTCGTTGCGGTCGATCGCGAGGGTCATGAATTCTGCGTCCGTGGCCCGATCAGGCGCGGGGAACCCCTCTCCTGTAAGGAGAGGGGCAGGGGTGAGGTGTAGGCCCTCAGACCAGCGAGGCAAGATCTCACCGCAGCAGCGGTTGGGGCTCAGCAAACATGTCTGCTGGCCGACCCTCACCCTGCCCTCTCCCTCCGGGAGAGGGTTCCTCGCGCCCTAATCGGAAAGAATACAAGGCTTACGAGGACTTCTTCTTACGGAGTTCGTCGACGAACTTGTTCAGGTCGACGATCGGATCGTAGGCGGCGTTGTCGACGGCGACGAGCGGGCCCTGCTTGCCTTCATAGATCTTGTCGAAGGCGGCCTTGTCCTTGGTGGCGAGGTTGAGCACCGCGGCGCGGATCTTGGTCTTGAGGTCGTTCGGCAGGTCGGTGAGGTAGGCCATCGGCGAGTTCACGATCTGCTGCGACTTGTAGATGATGCGGAAGTCGTCCGCCTTGACCATGTTCTTGCGCGACATGCGCAGCAGGTTCGATTCCTGCTCGTCGTTCCACCAGTTGGCGGCCATGTCGATCGTGCCCTGCTGCAGGGCAATGATCGCGTTCTCGTGGCTGCCGGTGTAGACGACCTTGGAGAAGAAGGTCTCCGGATCGATCTTCATGCTGTTCAGCGCGAAACGCGGCACGTTGTTGCCCGAGGTCGAGTTCGGGTCGACGAGGCCGAGGTTCTTGCCCTTCAGGTCCTCGATCTTCTGATAGGGCGAGTCCTTCTTCACGTAGAAGACAGAATAGTAGCCCTTGGTGCCGTCGATGTTAGTCTCGATCGCGAAGGCGTCGACCTTGGCCCCGGTCATCAGGGCACGGGCGAAGGAGGAGGGGCCGTACATGCCGATATGGATGTTGCCGGCGCGTTGGCCTTCGATGATCGCGGCGTAGTCGTTGGCAATGCGCAGCGTGACCTTGGTGCCGAGCTCCTTGGCGAGATAATCCACGAAGGGGGTGTAGCGCTCGACGACGCCAGAGGCGTTCTCGGCCGGGATGATCGCGAAGATCAGCTCGGGATATTTCGCCTTCCAGTCTTGCGCGAAGGCAGGGGCGGCCGCAGCGGCGAGGCCGGCGGCGGCGAGCTTGAGGGTGTGACGACGGGTCAGCATGGTGGATGCTCCTGTTGGGAACGGCTTGATCGATCGGGCAGGTTCGTAGTCGGGCAGGCTCGTCTGGGCGGCGCGGGCGCGGCCGGTCAGGCGATCTTTTCGCGCTTGGCGCGCATGGCTTCGGAGGAGACGATGGCGTCGAGCGCATCCAGCGCCTCTGCGCCGGCGTCCTTGGCCTCGATGCCGTAAAGCTCGGCGGCGACCTCGCGGGTCAGCGCCTGGGGCACGTCGTCGAACACGACCTTGCCGCCGGCCATGCCGATCAGCCGGTCGCAATACTTCGCGGCGATGTCGAGGTCGTGCAGGTTGCACATCACGGTGATGCCGTCCTCGCGATTGATGCGGAACAGCGCGTCCATCACAACCTGGGTGTTGCGCGGGTCGAGCGAGGCGATCGGCTCATCGGCGAGGATGATGCGCGGCTCCTGCACCAGCGCTCGGGCGATGGCGACGCGCTGCTGCTGCCCGCCGGAGAGGGTTTCGGCGCGCTGCGCCAGCAGATGGCCCATGTCGAGCCGCTCGAGTGCGGCGATGGCGCGGACCTTGTCGTCCTCGGAGAAGCTCTTCACCAGCGTCAGCGCCGGCGAACGGTGGTTGAGACGGCCGAGCAGGACGTTGGTCAGCACGTCGAGGCGTCCGACGAGGTTGAACTGCTGGAAGATCATCGCGGTGTCGCGGCGCCATCGCCGCAGATCGGCGCCCTTGAGCGCCGTCACGTTGCGGTCCTCGCTGATGATGCGCCCGGCGCTCGGCTCGGCGAGGCGGTTCAGCATCCGCAGCAGCGTCGATTTGCCGGCTCCGGAGCGACCTATGACGCCGACCATCTCGCCCTTGGGAATCGAGAGCGAGACGTTGTCGACGGCGTTCTTGTCGCCGAAGCGCTTGGTCAGGCCTTCGATACGCAGCATGAGGCGATCCCGGACAGGGCGAGGCATGGCCCGCCACCGGATTTAACCCGGCCACGGCCCTTGCATGCGGTGACTGCTAGGCGCGGCAGATGACGGCCGCATGACGGGCGCAAGACCTGCTTCCCGTCCCGCGTGCGGCGCAGGCACGGAGCCAACGTTTTCGTGAGTTCCGCGAATAGGCCTTGGATGCCGGCTCCGCCGACGGCAGGATACAGAGCGGTTTCGGCAAGCCTGACAGGGTCTCGTTCGTTGGGGCCTGCGCTGTGCGAGCCACATGCAGCCGATGACAGGGATGGCCGGCAGGCATCTTGCATCGGTGCCGGAAACGCTAAGGCCAGCGCCGGATTGATTCAAAACCGTCCATTTCCGGGCGTATGTGGCGCTTGCGCATCTGGTCGGGTGGATCGTTCCAGATAAGACTAATCCAACGTCATGGAGCCGATGTCCCGATGAAGCGGTTTGTTCTCCTCCTCCTGGTCGCTGGCCTCGCAGGTGGCGGATATTACGGCTATCGGCACTATCTGGCCGGGGGCGAGCCGGCCCGGGCCAGTGCTCCGGCTGCGCCCCGCGCCATCCCGGTCGAGGTCGCCGCCGTCGAGCTGATAACCGTGAAGGAAGAGGTCGAGGCGCTGGGCACGCTGGCGGCCGACGAGTCCATCGTGATCGCACCGGAAATCGCCGGCCGCGTCGTCGCGCTCGGCTTCAAGGAGGGCGAGCGCGTCAAGGCGGGGCAGGAACTGGTCAAGCTGGATACCGCCATTCTCGACGCCGAATTGAAGCAGGCCATGGCCGATCTCGGCCTGGCGCGCGACACCAACGAGCGGCTCAAGGGGCTGGTTGCGCGCGGCTCGGGCACGCAGGTCGCGCTCGACGAATCCACCGCGCGGCTCGCCTCCAGCGAGGCGCGGCTCCAGCTCGGCAAGGCGAAGCTGGCGCAATCGACGCTCGTGGCGCCGTTCAGCGGCGTCGTCGGCCTGCGCTCAGTCGGCGTCGGCGATTATGTGCCGGTCGGCAAGACGCTGATCACCCTGACCAATATCGACCCGATCAAGATCGACTTCCGCGTGCCGGAAATCTATCTTGCCCGCGTTAAGACCGGCCAGCCTGTGCAGGTGCGGATCGATGCCGCGCCGGACCGCGCCTTCACCGGGCAGATCTTCGCCATCGACCCGGTCGTCGATGTCAACGGCCGCGCCATCCGCCTGCGCGCCACCGTGCCCAATGCCGATCTCAGCCTGAAGCCCGGCCTGTTCGCGCGGCTCTCGATCGTCATCGACAGCCGCGAGAACGCCATCGTCGTGCCCGAAATGGCGGTGGTGCCGGACGGTATCGGCAAGATGATCTACGTCGCCGAGAACGGCAAAGCGCGCCGCGTGCCCGTCGAACTCGGCAAGCGCCTGCCCGGCAAGGTCGAGGTCATCGGCGGGCTGAAGCCCGGCATGCAGATCGTGACCGCCGGCCAGATGCGCCTGCGCGACGGCGCCACCATCGCGGTCAAGGATTCCATCGTCCGCACGAGCCAGCTCTGATGGGCGGTTTCGAGCTTTTCGTCCGCCGGCCCGTTCTCTCGACGGTGCTGAGCCTGCTGGTGATGCTGGTCGGCATCGTCAGCTATGGACGGCTGACGGTGCGCGAATATCCGAATATCGACGAGCCGATCGTCTCGGTGCAGACAACCTATCGCGGCGCCTCGGCCGAGATCATCGAGACGCAGGTCACACAGATCCTCGAGAATTCGATTGCCGGCATCGAAGGCATCGAGATTATCTCCTCGACCAGCCGGCAGGAGCGCAGCCAGATTTCCGTGCGCTTCCGCCCGGATGTCGACCCCGACGTCGCGGCCTCCGATGTGCGCGACCGTGTCGGCCGGGTGCGCGGGCGCATGCCCGACGAGATCGACGAGCCGATCATCGCCAAGGTCGAGGCCGACGCGCAGCCGATCCTCTATCTCTCGCTGACCAGCACGCGGCACAGCCCGCTGGAGCTGACGGATTTCGCCGACCGCTTCATCGCCGAGCGGGTGCAGAACATCACCGGCGTGGCGGAAGTCCGCATCATCGGGCAGCGTCAGTTCGCGATGCGGATATGGCTAGATCGCTCGCGCATGTCGGCCTACAACGTCACGGTCCAGGAGATCGAGGCGGCGGTCAAGGCRCAGAACGTCGAGATTCCCTCGGGCCGGATCGAGAGCAGCGACCGCGAATTCACCGTGCTCTCCCAGACCAGCCTGACCACGCCGGAGCAGTTCAGCGAGATCGTGGTCAAGGACGCCAATGGCTTCTCGGTCAAGATCAAGGACCTCGCCAAGGTCGAGCTCGGCGCGCGCGAGGAGCGCAACGCGGCCTGGTTCAACGGCAAGCCCTCGGTGACGGTCGGCATCGTCAAGCAGGCGACGGCGAACCCCCTCGACGTCTCCTCCGGCATCCGCGACGCGCTGCCCGGCATCGTCGAGGATCTGCCGGACGGCATGTCGCTGGAACCCTCCTACGACACCTCGATCTTCATCGACCGCTCCATCAAGGCGGTCTACCAGACGATCCTCGAGGCGGTCGGCCTGGTCGTGCTGATCATCTTCGTCTTCCTGCGCTCGTTCCGCGCGACGCTGATCCCGCTGGTGACGATTCCCGTGTCGCTGATCGGCGCCTTCGCGCTGATGTATGCGCTCGGCTTCACCGTCAACACGCTGACCCTGCTCTCGATGGTGCTGGCCATCGGTCTCGTCGTCGACGACGCCATCGTCGTTCTGGAGAACGTCCACCGGCATATCGAGGACGGCGTGAAGCCGACGCAGGCCGCGGTTCGCGGCATCAACGAGATCGCCTTTGCGGTGATCGCGATGACGCTGACGCTGGTGGCGGTCTATGCGCCGATGGCGTTCTCGACCGGGCGCACCGGCAAGCTCTTCATCGAATTCGCGCTGACGCTGGCCGGCGCCGTGCTGGTCTCGGGCTTCGTCGCGCTGACGCTGACGCCGATGATGTGCGCCAAGCTTTTGCGCCACCATGAAAATCACGGCTGGCTGTTCAACGTGCTGGAGCGCGGCTTCAACGGGCTTTCGCGCGGTTACCGCGCCTCGCTCAGGGGCGCGTTGTCCATGCGCCCGCTGGTCGTGCTGCTGGCGGTGGGCGTGGCCGGCGCCGGCTATTACTACTTCACGCATCTGCGCTCGGAGCTTTCTCCGGTCGAGGATCGCGGCACCATCAACGTCATTGGCGTGGCGCCGGAAGGGGCGACGCTTGCCTTCACCGCCGATTACGCCCGGCAGGTCGAGCAGTTCTTCAGCAAGATCCAGGAGGTCGAGAGCTCGCTCGTCATCGTCGGCTTCCCCGACGTGACGCGCGCCATCGCCTTTGCGCGGCTGAAGCCGTGGGAAGAGCGCGAGCGCAAGCAGCAGGACCTTGCCGCCCAGATCACGCGCGAGTTGTCGCAGATCCCCGGCATCCGCCTGTTCGCGACCAACCCGCCCTCGCTCGGTCAGGGCGGGGCCAACAGCAAGCCGGTCGAGTTCGTGCTGCGCTCTTCGGAGCCCTATGAGCAGATCAAGGCTTATGTCGACCTGCTCCTGGCGGAGGTCGCAAACTCGCCGGTGCTGACCAATATCGAGACCAACCTCATCCTCGACAAGCCGCAGATCAAGGTGACGATCGACCGGCAGCGGGCTGCCGATCTCGGCGTCGGCGTCGATGTGATCGGCCGCACGATGGAGACGCTGCTGGGCGGGCGCCAGGTCACGCGCTTCAACATGAACAGCAAGCAATACGACGTGGTGCTGCAAGTCGCCGGCAGCGAGCGCAACACGCCTCAGGCGCTGCAGTCGATCTATCTGGTCGGGCGCAACGGCGCCGTCGTGCAGCTCTCGAGCCTCGTCAAGATCGACGAGGGCGTCGCGCCGAAGGAGCTGATCCGCTTCAATCAGCTGCGCTCGGCGACGCTGACCGCGATCCCGGCGCCGGGCTATTCGCTCGGCGATGCGCTTAAAGTTCTGGAGGACGCGACCGCGCGCGTGCTGCCGCCGACGGTGCAGGTGGATTATTCCGGCCAGAGCCGTGAGTTCAAGCAGTCGGGCGCGAGCATCTTCGTGGTCTTCCTGCTGGCGCTGGGCTTCATTTATCTGGTGCTGGCGGCGCAGTTCGAGAGCTTCGTCGATCCTGTGGTGATCATGGTCTCGGTGCCGCTCTCGCTGACGGGGGCGCTCGCCGCGCTGTATTACAGCGGCGGCACGATGAACGTTTACAGCCAGATCGGGCTGATTACGCTCGTCGGCCTCATCACCAAGCACGGCATTCTGATCCTCGAATTCACCAACCAGCTGCGCGAAGAGGGCAAGGAGATCGTCGACGCCCTCATCGAAGCCGCGGAACTGCGCTTGCGGCCGATCCTGATGACCACAGGCGCGATGGTGCTGGGCGCCGTTCCGCTGGCCATCGCGCACGGTGCGGGTGCGGAAAGCCGCTCGCAGATCGGCTGGGTCATCGTCGGCGGCATGACCTTCGGCACGCTGCTCACGCTCTATGTCGTGCCCGTGGCCTACAGCTATCTGGCGCGCAAGACGCATGGTTCGCGGCAGGGCGCGCATGAGGCCGGGCACGGGGCGCAAGCGGCTCACCCCGCGCCGGCGGAATAAGCCCGCGACCCATACGTGTCATGATCGGCCTTGTGCCGACCATCCACGTCTTTGCTGGTCGAGCGCTGTGTTCACGACGTGGATGCTCGCCACAAGGGCGAGCATGACGGGTCAACATTTCCCGCAAAACTGATCCCCGCTTCTGGACGCCAGGCCTATCCTGCGCCCGAATGGCGGTTTGGGTGAGTCGGGCCGCTGGCTACTGCAGCCGCACCGAGACGCTCTCACTCGCGCCGCTGCCGTCCACCACCGAGATCCGCATGAAGCCCTTGCCGGGCGGGGCCCATTGCGCTTCGCGGCGGAGCAAGGGCGCGGTGATGGGGGCGCCGTCGACCAGCCAGGTATAAGGCGGTGAGCCGCCGGCCGCCTTCAGGCTGAGCTGGCTTTGCCCTTCGAGACTCGCGGCCGAGAGGTCGATGCGCGCCCCGTCCGGCGGAAAGGCGAGGCGCAGCGTCGGCGTCGCGATCGCGGCGACGGTTTTCGGCACGTCCTGCCGCAGATGGCGGAGCGGCGGCGGCAGATGGTTCGTGCTGGCGACGATGGCGTCGGCCGGCTGCGGGAAGGGCCGCGGGTCGATGCCGAGCCGGGCAAAGGCATCGAACAGGATCGGGGCTGCGACCACCCGCCCGACCAGCCCCGGCACAGCGCCGTTATCGGCACGCCCGACCCAGACTCCGATGGTGTGCGTGCGGTCGAACCCGACCGCCCAGGCGTCGCGATAACCGTAGGAGGTGCCGGTCTTGTAGGCGATGCGGCCGGGCACGGCGTTGAGCGGCGGCGGCGCGCCGAGCAGCGTGTCGGCGACGTACCAGGCGGCGACGGGGGTAACGAAGCGTTTCGATGAGCCCTCATCCTGAGGATCGCCGAGCCTAAACTTGAGCTCTGTCATCTTCCCCCTGCGCGCCAGCCCGACATAGCCGCGCGTCAGATCCTGCAAGGTAATGCCCAATCCGCCGAGCCCGACCGCGAGGCCGGGCGCGCCGCCTTCCTTGGGCATGGCGAGCGAGAGGCCGGCATCGCGCAGTCGCGTCAGGAAGCGCTGCGGGCCGAGAGCAGACAGCAGCTCGACCGTCGGCACGTTCAACGAAAGCTGCAACGCCTTGCGGGCGCTGACCATGCCCTGGAAGCCCCTGTCGAAATTCTCCGGCACGTAAGAACCGAAGCGGGCCGGCCTGTCCTCCAGCATCGTCTCGGGATGGGCGATGCCGTTGTCGAAGGCGAGCGCATAAATGAAAGGTTTGAGCGCCGAGCCGGGCGAGCGCAAAGCGCGGGTAAGGTCGAGCGAGCCGGCCCGCTCGGCAGCGAAATAATCGACGCCTCCGACCGAGGCGCGGACCTCGCCGGTCTCGTTGTCGACGGCGATCATCGCGATCGAGACTTGGGGATTGAGACCCAGGCTGCGCTCGCGGGCTAGTCCCTCCAGGCTCTTCTGCAAGCGGGCGTCGAGCGCAAGGCGATGAACGCGTTGGGACGGCGCCTCCGCCACCACCTGCTCGGCGACATAAGGGCTGAGATTGGGGAAGGGCTTACGCTCGGTCGGGATATCCTCGTCCCGCGCGGCAGCGACTTCGCCTGGCGTGGCGAGGCCGGCCCTCTCGACACGGGCCAGCACGCGGGCGCGGGCCTTTCTTGCGGCTTGCACGAAGCGGTCTGGCCGGCGCGTCTCGGGCGATTGCGGCAGGGCTACGAGCAGCGCGGCCTCCGCCGTCGAAAGCCGCTTCGGCTCCTTGCCGAACCAGGCGAAGCTCGCGGCGCGCACGCCTTCGAGATTGCCGCCGAAAGGCGCGAGGTTGAGGTAGAGATCGAGGATCTGCGCCTTGTCGAAGCGCCGCTCCAGCTCGACGGCCCGCACCGCCTGCCTGAGCTTGGCGAGCAGGGTTCGGTTGTCCTGCGGCTCCAGCAGGCGCGCGACCTGCATGGTCAGCGTCGAGCCGCCGGAGATGACCCGGCCGTGGCGCAACATCTGGCCGGCAGCGCGGAGCAGGCCGAGCGGGTCGATGCCATGATGACTGTCGAAACGCTTGTCCTCATAGGCCTTGAGCATGGCGAGATAGCGCGGATCGACCTCGTCGGAGGTGACGGGGAGCTTCCAGCGGCCGTCTGCGGTGAGAAAGGGGCGCAGGAGCTTGCCTTCGCGGTCGAGCACCACGGTCGAGCGATCGGCCGCCGGGGCGAGATCGAGCGGGGGGAGGGCGCGGATGTAGAGGGTGAGGGCGGTCGCTGTGATGACGACGACAAGCGCGCAGGCACCGGCGGCGACCTTCAGTTTGCGAAAGCGTGGCCGCCGCTTCCCTTCGCCGCTCAAAACTGAAAGAGGGCCGGCAAAGCCATTTCGGATAAGAGTCGACAACCTCGTCGTCATGGTCGGGCTTGTCCCGACCATCCACGTCTTCCCTGAGCGAGGGCGGTGTTCAAGACGTGGATGCTCGGCACAAGGCCGAGCATGACGGGGAACAAACCCTGACCCATGTGAACCTCACCGCGCCGAGCTGATCTCCACCGTGCCAAAGCCTGTCCGGCCGAAACGGTCTGGCCGGTACATGTCCTCGATCACGGCGGCGGGCGAGACGTAACGTCCGGGCGAGACGGCCCGCGCGATATAGGCGACGGTGTAGGCCGGCTTTTCAGTCTTGGCGCCGGTGCGCTCGAAGGCAGCGACATAGCGATCGTCGCGGGCTTCGGTGTGAACCGGGGAGACCTCCTGCTTCAGCCAGTCGAGCCCTGCGGTCGAGGCGCCTTCGGTCAGGTTGGCGTTCTCGATTTCCAGCCCGGCCGGCACGGGGTCGACCAGCAGCAGCCGACCGAAGCGTGGGGCAGGCTCCGTCACCGTCAGCGCCACGACATAGCGCTCGTTCTGGCGCAGGCGGGCGGGATCGGCCCGCTCCCCCTTCATCGTGTAGATCACGCGTTCAAGCCCGAAGCCCTGGTTCAGCGCCGGCTCCGGCGTGGTGGGGATGCCGGCGACGGTGATGACGGCTTGGGCGTTGGCGCTGCCGGGATTGGCGATGGTCAGTGGCTTGGCCTCCAGCGCTTCGGCACTCAGCGTACGGTAGAGCGCGCCCTTGCGGGCTGCGCCGTCGACGGTCAGCGTCATGCCGTCGGCTTCCTTGGCCATGGCTTGCGCCGCCAGCACCATCCACATCTGCTCCTGAGTCGAGGTGTAATTGTAGCGGGCGCTGTTGCGGGTGGCGTCGAGCAGCGAGACGGCGCGGGAGATGTCGGCCCGCTCGCCATTGGACTCCGCGATCAGCGCCAGCACGCCGGCGCCGTCGCGCAGGCGGGAGCCGTAATCGGGGCGCGAGAGACCGTCATCGCTCGCCTGCTGCAACAGGCCGAGCGCGCTGCCGAAGGCGGCGCGGCCGCGCGTGCGGTCGCCCAGTGCCGAGAGCGCAGCGCCGATCTGGGCGCGGGCGAGGGGCGTCCCGAAATCGCCGAGCTTGTTGTCGGCGAGGTAGCGCAGATCGCCCATCACCGGCCGGCCGTTGCGAGCCAGCACATAGAGCGCATAGGCAATGCCGGCCGCCTCCTCCTTGTTGATGTCGCCGGTGTTGACGACCTGGTTGCGCAACCGGTCCAGCGCCATGTTGAACGCGATAGGCGGCACAGCGAACTGCTTTTCGCGGGCCCGCGTCAGGAAGTCGGCGACGAAGGCATCGAGCCAGAGGTCGTCTCCGCCGACGCTCCACAGCCCGAACGAGCCGTTGCCGCCTTGGCGGGCCAGCACACGCTCGATCGCGTTCTGCACGCGCTCATCGGCCTTGTCGTCGAGCGCGAGGCTTTCCATCGAGGCCAGCTGGTTCACCGCCAGCAGCGGCAGCGCGCGCGAGACAGTCTGCTCGGTGCAGCCATAAGGGTAGCGGTCGAGAGCCTTGAGCAGGGCCGGCACGTCGAGCGAGCCGAAGGGCGACACCGAAACCGAGACCTGCCCCGAGCCCGGTACGAGATCGGCCAACAGATCGGCCGAAACGGTGACGGCGCCGCCATTGCCGAGGATCGAGCGGACGATGCGGCGCGCCAGCGTCGCGGCCGAGGGCTTCACCTGAACTGCGAGGTTCTGGAGCGTGCCGATTCCGTTCGGCCCTGACACGCGCACGTCGAATTCGGCGCGGCCGAGGCCGGCTGCGGTGACCGGGATCGTCATCTGCGTCTTCGCGCCGGCGGCCATCTGCACCGTGCGGCGCGTCGCGTCGGCCGCGACCAGCACCGGCCCCTTCACGTCGAGATCGACGGTGTAGGCGCCGGCCGGCCCCTCGACGTTGTCGACCTGAAGGAAGAAGCGCGACTGGTCGCCGATGGCGAGGAAGCGTGGCAGTGTTGCCTGCGCCACCACCTGATCGCGGACGATCACGTCCGCGCTGGCCTGACCGGTGCGCCCGGCCGACCAGGCGACGCCCATGACGCGCACCGTACCGTTGAAGGCCGGCAGCTCGAAATCGACCTTGGCCGTGCCGTCAGGCCCCACTTTGACCACGCCGGAATAGCGGGCAAGCGGCTCCTGCGTCGGCTTTTCACCGTCGAGCTGCGGGGCGGCGTCGCCGCCGCTGCGGATCGTACCGCGCACGCCCTGCATGCCGTCGATCAGATAGCCGTAGAGATCACGCAGATCATGTCCGAGCTGGCGCTGGCCAAAGAAGAACGTGCTTGGATCGGGACTTTCATAGCGGGTCAGGTTGAGGATGCCGACATCGACGGCGGCCACCGTGACATAGGCCTCCTCGCCAGATTTCAGCCCGGTGAGCTTCACCGGCAGGGAGAGCGTGGTCAGCGGGCGGACCAGCTTGGGCGCGCCGAGATCGACGCTCAGCGTGCGCTGTTCCTTGCCGATCTGGAACCAGGACAGGCCGATGGCGCGGCCGGGCAGCCGCTTGGCGGCGGTGTCCATCGGCCGATGCGCGAGCACGACGAGATAGGCGCTGGCGCCCCATTCCGCCTTCACCGGAATGGAAGCGGTGGTGCCTCCTTCAGCGATGTCGATGGTGCGCAGATCGGCGACCTTGTCGGTGATGACCGCGAGCGTCGCCTTGCCGGTGAAACGCGGCGAGAGGCGGACCTGCAGGCTCTCGCCATCGGCGTAAGCTGCCTTGTCCAGCGCGACATCGAGCACGTCCGGGGTGTCGGCCGTCTTGTCGCTCTCGTAGCCGATGCTGAAGGAGATCGCGGTCGCGGCCTCGTCAGTGCCGTCCGAGGTCACGTCGAGGCGGTAGTTACCCCATTCGACGGGCGCGGCGATCTTGGCCGGCTCCGTCGCGGACACCGCGATTTCGCCGTCCGAGACGCGTCGCGTGGTGCTGACGCCCTCATAGTTCCAGCGGCCGTCCTGGAAGAACCACTGATAGTTGCGGCGCACCTTCGACAGCACCCATTTGACGCCCGGCCGTGCGATGCGCTTCCCGTCGCCGCTCGCCATGATGACGTCGAAACTCGCGGTCTGGCCGTTGCCGAGATCTCCGTCCTTGAACGCCTTGCGCACGCCGATGGCCGCGCTCTTGGGCACGATCGGCACGGTGACGGAGCGCGCGATGGCCCGCCCGCCGGGCTCGCCGACGCGCACGGTCATCTCGACCTCGAGCGGGCGGTTGGTGTCGGCCTGCTGAACCGGGTTGGCGATCGTCGCCTTGCCGGCGGCGTCTGTGGTGGCGCTCTCCTCGAACTCGGTCTGGACGGGGTCGAAGCTCTCGTCGGTGAGGCCGACCTGATAGTCCTTGAACCCCGGAATGGCGCTCTGGCTCGCGGCACGCAGCGTCATCGAACCGGTGACGTCGAGCGCGGAGCCTGGCGCGCCATACAGATAGCGGGCGGCGACGTTCAGCTCCGCCGGCTCGCCGGCCTGGAGCAGCGGCGCCTTCGGCGTCAGTGTCAGCTCCAGCCGCTCGGGCACGTAATCCTCGACAAGGAAGGAGGTCTCGCCGATGGGTTGGCCCTTGGGGTCGGAATAGGCCAGCACGCGCCAGGTGCCGGTCGCTGCACCCGACAGAAGCGGAATCGAGTAGGCGCGTCCGCCCGCGCCCTGGTCCTCGACCTGCCGTCGGCGATATTCGACGCCATCAGGGCGCTTGACCACCAGCGTCAGCGGCAGACCCGTCACGGCCGCACCCTTGGCGTCACGGAGCAGAGTGGTGAGATAGGCGGTCTCGCCGGAGCGATAGACACCGCGCTCGGTATAGAGATAGGCGTCGAGCCCGATAGGCGCGACGCGGCCCTTCACACCGCGATCCGACAGATCGAAGGCGGTCTGCTTCAGATCGAGGAAGCCGTAATCGTCGGCCAGGCCCGCGGTGACGAGGCCCGGCGCATTGCCGCCCTCGCCCTTCGCCAGACCCGCATCGAAGCGGGCATAACCGTTGGCGTCGGTCTTCGCGGTGCCGAGCACCTCGTTGTTCTTCGCGATCAGGCGCAGTTCGGCATTGGCGATGGGCTTGGCGTCGGCCAGCGAGCGGGCGAGCACGTGCACGCCGTCCGGCCCCGAAAACGAGGTCAGGCCGAGATCGGAGACGACGAACCACTGCGTCGCGCGGGTCGAGCCGTCATCGGAGGAATCGCTGTCGTCGCCGGTGGCCGGTGCCGCCGCACCGCCCGAAGGCTTGGCGAACATCACATAGACGCCAGGCTTCAAGGCGCCGACTGCCTCGACCACAGGGAAGGCGGTGACCACGTCCTTGTTGAGCTCGGACTTCACCTCCATCGTGCCGGTCCAGACGCTCTGGCCCTTGTCGGCGGCGATCTGCTTTGCCGACCACGAGCCGAGCTGGCTCAGGAAATCCTCGGAATGGACCGAGTTGATCAGGTTGCGATCGCCGATCCGCATCACTTCAAGATCGAGTCGGCGGGCATTGACGGAGACGACCGGAATGCCCTGCTGGCCGGTGCGCGGCAGCACGTAGTTCTTGCCGGTGAAGCGCACCGAGGGGGTGCGGTCGCGGACATAGATTTCGTAATCCGCCGATTTCAGCAGCGTCTCGTCGGGAATGGCGGAGGGAACGCCCTGGCGGATGACGATCGCATAGCGCTCGCCGTGCTTCAGCCCATCGACGCAGATCTGGCGGTCCTCGGCACTGACGGCGAAGTCGCCCTTTCCACCGGAGATCGCGACATAGGGCGCGAAATCGACGCGGCCGCGCGCCAGCACCTCCGAGAACTCGAAGCACGCGCGAGGGCTGGCCGCATCCGAATCGACCTTGTTGGAGACCAGCCGGAAGCCGCGCTTCTCGCGCAGGGCCTCATAAGTGCCCTGCAGGGAGGCGTTGGCGACGAGATCGAGGCTCAGCCGATAGGTCGTCAGGGCCGGACGCCAAAGCTCGTATTTCTCGAAGGTCTGGGCCAGCACGCCGAGCGAGGCGGCTTCTTCGTTGCGATTCGTCGAGCGCTGATAGGCGAGATAGGCGGCGGCGATGGCCCGCTCGCGCAGTTCATAGCGCTCGCGATAATCGCGCGGCTCGATGCCGGTCGCGGCGCGCGCCATCAGGCGCCAGCCGGCGGCGTTGTTGGGATCGGAGACGATCGCCGCGTTGGCCAGCGGCAGGGCCGAGCGGGCGTCGCCGCGTGCCAGTGCCGTTTCGCCGGTGCGGACAAGATCGGCCGCCGGGCGCGTGCCGGCCGCCACCTCCCGCTTCAGCCGCTCCTCCAGCCTCGTGCCGTCCGCCGCGAGATCGTTGCGGACATAGGCCTTCTGGGCCAAGGCGGGCTCGACGAAGGCGGGAGCGGCCGCGAAAATCAGGCTGAGCGCGAGCAGCAGGCGAGCCAAGGCGGGCATGGTCAATCCTCTCGGCGGCCGGATCAGCCAACAGGCCCGACCGCGACGTCCGCCAGGTAACGGGCGAAAACGGCGGCAGGCTATCACTGCCGGGTTTGTGTGCAAGTCTTGTGGAATTGGGAGTGTTGTGGGGTCGGGAGTGCCGTGGCGTCGGCGCTATCGTCAGGTTGCGGTGCGGCGCGTTCTGACGCTCAATGCGGCAGCTTCGCCCACCGCCGAGGACGAGACCATGCCGCGCTTTCCTGTTCGTCTCACACGCATCGCTCTGGTCCGTGCCGTCGCGCTGACGCTGGCCCTGCTGCCGCCCTCGCTCGGGTTTGCGCAGGTCCCTGCACCGGCGGCGCCCTCCGCCCCCAATCCGCAGATGGCGGCGGCGCAGGCGAGCTTCGAGGCGCTGCCCGAAGCGGAGCGCAAGGCAGTCCAATCGGACCTGATCTGGGCGGGAGGGTTCAGCGGCGCGCCCAGCGGCTCTTTCGGCGCGCTGACGTTCAGGGCGATCAACAGCTTCAAAAGCGGACGCGGACCCGCCGACGGCGTGCTGCCGCCAGCGGAACGGGCAGCGCTGGCGAAGGCCGCGCAGGCCGCACGGGACGCTGCCGGTTTCCGGCTGATCGCCGACGAGAAGACCGGCGCGCGCATCGGCGTGCCGACAAAGCTGTTGCCCAAGCGCGATGTGACCCCGGCGGGCGGCAGCCGCTGGCAGAGCGCGGACGCGACCGTGACGCTGGACACCTCCGCCTCGCCGCCCGGCGACGATCTGCCCGCGTTGTTCGAAAAGGCGATCACCGTCAGCCTCAACAGCCCGCGCAAGATCACCTACAAGCTGCTCAGGCCGGACTTCTTCGTGGTGACGGGCGAGACGCCTACGGGCAAGTTCTACCGCCGGCTCTCGGCAGGGCCACAGGGTTTGCGCGGCTTCTCGATCGGCTACGACAAGGCCCAAGCCGCGACGGTCGACAAGCTCGTCATCGCGATCGCCGGCAGCTTCGAGCCGTTCCCTGCCGGCCCGATGCCGACCTCTGCCCCGGTTGTTGCAAGCGCGCCGCCGATACCGGCCGGCAACGGTGCGCCGGCTCCCGTGACCCAGCCGGCGGCGCGCGCGCCTGGCCGGTCTGGCGTCGCGCTTCTGGTCGGCGACAAGCTTGCCCTCGGCGCGGCCGGTCCGGCTGAGGGCTGCCGAAGCCTGACCATCGGCGGGCGCAATGCGAAGCTGCGCGCAAAGGACGACGCCAGCGATCTTGCCGTGTTCGATCTCGACGGGGCCGGCTCGGCGAGGCCGGTTTTGCTCGGTGGCCCCGCGCAAGCCGGAGCACCGCTGGTTCTTGTGGCATTCGCTGGCGGCCCCGGCCAGCCACAGGCCCAGGCGCTGTCCGGCGAAAGCGCGGAGATGGCGGGTCGACCGGCGGTGCTGGCGCCGCTGCAACCGGGCCAGGCTGGGGCGCCGGTGTTCGACCGCCAGGGCCGGCTCGTCGGCGCCGTGGCCACGGAGCCGACCGGGACGCTCGTTGCCGGCATCACGCCGCAGAAGCGCTATGCGCTGGTGGGCGCCGATGCGATCTCGGCGCTGTTGGCGCGCAACGGCGCAGCTCCGGTAGCACCGAGCCAGCAGCCCGGCCCGGAGCTCACCACCGGCGCGGTGGTGGCGGGCGTGGGGCAGGCCGTCGTTCCGCTCCAGTGCGGACTTTGACCGAGCGCTATTTTTTCAGGAAAGCCGAGAAGGCCGCCATCGCTTCGGGCGAACGCATGCGCTCGCCGAAATGACGGGCCTCGGTCTCGATGGTCTCGGTGACGGTGGCGGTCGCGCCGCGCTTCAGCAGCATCTTGGTCAGCGCGAGCGATTCAGGCGGCAGCGCGGCCAGGGCCTTGGTCTTGGCGAGCGCGTGCTCGAGCGCGGTGCCTTGCGGGACGACCGCGTTGAGGAGACCGGCCTCCGCGGCCGTCGCGGCATCGAAGGCCTCGCCCAGCATCAGCAACTCCGCCGCCTTCTTGGCGCCGGCAACAAGCGGCAGGAGGTGGCTCGATCCACCTTCCGGGGAGAGGCCGAGCGTGACGAAGGGCAGGCGGAAGGTCGCGCCTTGCCCGGCGAAGGCAAGGTCGCAATGCAGCAGCATGGTCGTGCCGATGCCGACGGCGAAGCCTTCCACGGCCGCGACGACCGGCTTCTTCGCGGTTGCGATCGCGTGCAGGAAGTCGATGGCGATGCGCGGACCTTCGCCGGCCATGGCGGCGGCGACGAAATCCTTGATGTCGTTGCCGCTGGTGAAGCAGCCGCCGGCACCCGTCACGAGAATGACGCGAACCGAGGCATCGGCTTCCGCTGCGGCGAAAGCGGCGATCAGCCCTTCATAGCTCGCCCGGTCGAGCGCGTTCTTGCGCTCCGGCCGGTTCATCGTGATCTGCAACACGCCGGCGGCAACGGTTTCGGTGACGACGCTTTCGCTCATGGTCTGTTCCTGACGAGCTTTGGGTTCGGTCCCGACGAGAAAGCGGATGGCATGGCTGTTCGGACTGGGTCAAGCGCGGCAAGGCCTGCTTTTCGTCGGTACGGCCCTGCCGGCGCCGATCAGTCGAGCCAGGTGGTGAAGGCCTCGGCCGGTACGCGCTCGGGCACCAGGCGGTTCGCCGGGGCGTCGGGGTCTCGCTTGCCGAGCGCGATGCCGCAGACGATGATTTCCGGGTCGGGAATGGCGAGTTCGCGGCGCACGATGGTGTGGAACTGGGCGAAAATCGCCTGCGGACAAGAATCGAGACCGTGACCTTGCGCGGCGGTCAGCAGGTTCTGGATGAACATGCCGAGATCGAGCCAGGAACCGATTTCCAGATCGCGGTCGATGGTGAGCATCAGCGCCACCGGCGCATCGAAGAAGCGCAGATTGGCGGCCGTCTGCCGCTTCATGCCCTCGATATCGCCTTTGGCGATGCCAAGCAGGCCGTAAAGATCCCATCCGACCTTGCGGCGCCGCGACAGATAAGGCTCGCGCAAGCGCTCGGGGTAGTAGCGATATTCCTCGGCGCCCGGCCGCTCGCCGTTCTCGACCGCGGCCAGCAGGGCGCTCTCCAGGCGTGCCCGCGTCTCAGGCCCGATGACGCGCACCCGCCAGGGCTGCATATTGGTGCCGCTTGGCGCTTGCGCCGCGAGGTCGAGCAGGCGGTGCAACAAAGCCGTATCGACCGGCTGCGGCAGAAAGGCGCGTACCGCGCGCCGTGTCCGGATGGCGCGCTCGACGGCCTCGATACTGGCGTCCATCGTTTTTCCTCGCTGATGGGAACGCGGCTCAATACGCCGCGAGCAAGGCCGAGACCGGAGCATCGACCGTCACGACCACGCCTTCCGGCCGATAGTCGATCCTGGATTTGCCACCGAGATAACCGGAGAGAGCCTTCTCGATCACCTGCGATCCAAAGCCGCGCCGTGTCGGCATCGCAACGGGCGGCCCGCCGGTTTCGGTCCAGCTCAGGCGAAACCGGTCCCCGTCCGTGCTCCAGCGCATATCGACCGACCCGTCATCGCCCGACAGGGCGCCGTATTTCAGGGCGTTGGTCGCCAGTTCGTGGATGGCCAGCGCCAGCGCCATGGCCGCCCGCGAGGCCAGGCGAACCTCGGGCCCGGCGGTGTGGACGCGTTTCCCCGGCTCGTAAGGCTCCAGGATCGTCGAGGTTAGTTTGCCCAGCGTCGTCTCGCCTTTGGCGGTCACCATCAGCATGTCCTGGGCTTGGCTGAGCGCGCGCATGCGATTGGACAAATGGTCCTTGGTGCCCGCGATATCGTCGCCATGCAGTCGCAGGGTCTGGTTGACCATCGCCTGGACCATCGCGAGCATGTTCTTGATGCGGTGGTTCAGTTCCGCCGCCAGGAGCTGATATTTCTCGCGCTCCTGCTGCAGCTCCGTGATGTCGCGCGAGACCGAGAGGATCGCTTCCGGCTTGCCGTCGGCGCCGAGGATCGGCGAAACCTGCACGTCCCAGTAGCGCGGGTTGCCGATCGCGGTGTCGGCGTCACCCTCGAAGCGGTAGCTTCTCCCGGCCTTGGCTTCGGAGATCGCGAAGGCCGCGTCCCGGTGGCCTTCACGCTGCCAGAAACTTGGCCAAGGGCAGCCCTTCAACGCGTTGAAGTCGCTGATCTCCATCACGCGCATTCCGCCTTCGCTCATGAAGGTGAGATTGCCGTCGAGATCGAGCACCTTGATGCAATCATTCGAGGCGGCGAGAACGCTCTGCATGAAGCGAGCGTCACGCTCGTACTGGCTCGTCACAGGATGTCCTGCCGTAAGGGAATGTTCAGGCCATCGATCTAACGGACGGCGAGGGGAGCCGCAATCGCGTTCGAGCCGGTGCTGTTGTTCCGGTTTCCGTATCTTCCGGTCCTGACAACGTTTCTCCGTCGCAATGGTTCGCCCGCGCCCATCTACGGCGCGGGCGATCGGCCGGTAGGTGTCGAGCGGGCTCAGCCTCGCTGCGCGAGAAAGGCGTGTTCTTTCACCAGATCTCCGGCCAGCGCCTTTTCGATCAGCGTGCGGGTATTGGGCAGGCCGTAGATCGCCGCGAAGGAGCCGAAGCGCGGGCCCTGATCCTCGCCGAACATCACCTGATAGATCGCCTTCCACCAATCGCCGGATACGCCGGGCCGCTCGGGCGTGGCGTTCTTGGCGGTGAGGTTCTGGTAGCGGGGAATCGCGCGGGCGACATCGAGCGCGGCGTCCTGCACCATCTCAGGCGTCGCATCCGCGGGCAGCGCGGCAAGCGATGCGTCGAGCTTGGCAAAAGCCTCGCGCTCGGTTTCGTCGGCGTCCCGGTAGCTCTTCGCCGGCTTCACGAAATCGCGGAAATAGGCGATCGCATAGCCGACCAGCGCATCAAGGCGCGGATGGGAGGCGGGCGAAATGCCGGGCGCATAACGCTGCAGGAAGCCCCAGAGGACGGCCTTGTCCTCGGAATTCGCGACGGCGACGAGGTTCATCAGCAGGCCGAAGGTGATCTGTGCCTTCGAGGCGTTCTCGCCTTCGCCCGAGGCGACGATTTCCGGCTGCGGCGGGTGGCCGGCATGGATGTGCCAGACCGGGTTGCCGAGGCGGTTCTTCCAGTCCTGCTTGTCGTAACCCGCAAGAAACTGGAGATATTCGTCGATCGCGCGCGGGATCACATCGAAATGCAGCTTCTTGGCCTCGCGCGGGCGCTGGAACATGTAGAGCGCCAGGCTTTCCGGCGGGCCGTAGGTCAGCCAGTCCTCGATCGTCAGGCCGTTGCCCTTCGACTTCGAGATTTTCTGGCCCTGTTCGTCGAGGAAGAGTTCGTAATTGAAGCCCTCCGGCGGCGTAGCGTCCAGCGCACGCGTGATCTGGGAGGAGACCTTGACGGAATCGATCAGGTCCTTGCCGGCCATCTCATAGTCGACCCCGAGCGCGACCCAGCGCATCGCCCAGTCCGGCTTCCATTGCAGCTTGACGTGGCCGCCGGTGACGGGCGTGACGAAGCGCTCCTTCGTCTGCGGATCGGTCCAGGCGATGGTGCCGCTTTCCGCATCGATCTCGTCGATGGGGACCTGCATGACGATGCGCGTGACCGGGTGGATCGGCAGGAAAGGCGAATAGGTCGCGGCCCGCTCCTCGCGCAGGGTCGGCAGCATAATCTTCATCACCGCGTCGTAGCGGGCGAGCATCTTGAGCAGCGTCGCGTCGAACTCGCCGGCCTTGTAGGCATCGGTCGAGGATTTGAATTCGTAGTCGAAGCCGAAGCCATCGAGGAAGGCGCGAAGCCTCGCATTATTGTGCCGCCCAAAGCTGTCGTGCGTGCCGAACGGGTCCGGCACCTCGGTTAGTGGCTTGCCCAGATTGGCGGCGAGAAGCTCCTTGTTCGGCATATTGTCCGGCACCTTGCGCAGGCCGTCCATATCGTCCGAGAAAGCGACCAGCCGGGTCGGGATCGTGTTGCCGGTCAGCACCTGGAAGGCATGGCGCACCATCGAGGTGCGGACGACCTCGCCGAAAGTGCCTATATGCGGCAGGCCCGAGGGGCCGTAGCCGGTCTCGAAGATGACCTGCTTCTTGCCCGATTTCTCGATCCGCGCCACCAGCTTGCGAGCTTCCTCGAACGGCCAGACGGCCGAGCGCTGGGCGGCTTCCACAAGGGTGGGGTCGAAAGCGGGCATGTCGGGCGGTGTCCTCTCCGGATCAACTGATGGTGGATTGTTCAACAGAATACCGACCGGGGCTTTCGCAGATTGCGAAGGTGGGCGTCAATGCGCTCGTTCTTAAGGCTCGTCATGCTCGGGCTGGGCTCGAGCATCTCATGCCGGAAGAGGCACAACGAGAGAGCCTCATCCTCAGAGAGATTCCCGGGTCTCCGCTTCGCTGCGCCCGAGAATGACGAAAATTGCGCGCTGCCTTCGCATACCGGCGTGCGTCCGCAACGGTTGCCGAACCGGCGGCCCGGTATAGGCTATCCGTAATCATACCCGAAAAGGATCGAGCCTTGGACCGCGACCTGCACGAGAAGCTGACCGGCTGGCGCCATCACCTCCACACGCATCCGGAGCTTGGGCGCCACGAGCAGGCGACAAGCGCCTTCGTGCAGGAGAAGCTGGCTGAGCTGGGCGTGCCGTTCACGGCCGGCATTGGCGGCCATGGCGTTGTCGCGACCTTGACGCGGGGTGGCTCGGAGCGGTCGGTCGGCCTGCGCGCCGATATGGACGCGCTTCCGATCCTAGAGGCCACCGACCTGCCCTACAAATCGGCGACGCCCGGCGTGATGCATGCCTGCGGGCATGACGGGCACACCACCGCGCTGCTCGGTGCCGCCGCCCTGCTGAAGGACGATCCAAGCTGGAGCGGCACCGTGCAGCTGCTGTTCCAGCCGGCGGAGGAGGGGGCGGGCGGCGCCCAGGCGATGCTCGCCGACGGCGTGCTGGAGCGCTTCCCGATGCAGCGCATCTTCGCCCTGCACAACTGGCCGGGGCTGGAAGCGGGCACGATCGCGGTGCATTGCGGGCCGGTGATGTCGGAGCCCGGACGCTTCAAGATCACGCTCAACGGCAAGGCCGGCCACGGCGCGTTGCCGGAGCAGGCGCATGATCCGATCGTGGCGATGGGGCACCTCATCGTGGCGCTGCAGACGATCGTGGCGCGCAATGTCGACCCGATGGAGTCCGCCGTGGTCTCGATCGGACAGGTGCATGGCGGCACGGCCTCCAACCAGATCCCGTCCAGCGTCTTCATCGAGGGCACGTTCCGCACCTTCATGCCGGCGGTGCGGGACCGCGTGCTCGCCCGGATCACGGGCATCGCCGAGCATGTCGCGGCGACCTTCGAGATGACCGCGGACGTCGAGACGACACATGGTGTCGCCACGGTGAACACCCCGGTGGAAGAAGAGATGGCGGCTGCGGCGGGCGAGGCGGCGGGATTGCCGGTGCGGCGCGATCTCAAGGCCAGCACGACAGGCGAGGATTTCGCGTATTTCCTCGAAAAGCTGCCGGGTTGCTACATCTGGATGGGCAATGGCCCGACCGCGCCGAACGGCGAGCTTCACAACAACGGCTACAACTTCAACGATGCGATCCTGCCGGCGGCCTCCGGGTGGCTCGCGGCGGTGGCCAAGCAGGCGCTGGCCGGCAATGCGCCGTGACGCGGTTCACATTGTCATTCCGGGGCTTCGCACAGCGAAGAACCCGGAACCCACGACCGGATGATCTATGGCGACTGGCTGGATGACCCCGTCATGGGTTCCGGGTTCACGCCTGCGGCGCGCCCCGGAATGACAAGAGGTGGTGCAAAGCCATCGTCATCCAGCATTTCCATTCAGTACGGACTGACCGGAAAAAATCGGAGATAGAGCCGGGCATAGCTCCCGTCATCCCAGAGGCTCTGGAGCGCGTAGTCGACGGCGCGCTGCAGGGCGGGATCGTCCTTGCGAAGGATGAAGGCGACGCCTTCGCCGAAATAGGCGCTTTCCAGATAAGGCCCGCCAGCGAAGGCGAGATCGCCGTTGCTGCCGGCCAAGAGCAGCGACAGCGAGACGCCGTCGGCGAAGAGGTATTCCGCCTTACCGCTGCGCAAGGCCGCTATCGCCGCGTTCAGGGTCGCGGCCGGGCGGCGCTGGACGAAGGGCATCAGCTTTTCGAGAAAGGCCTCATGGGCCGAGCCCGCGACGACCGAGACGCGCCGCCCTTGCAACCACTCGGCATCAAGCTCGGGCCTGGCATTGCTGCGCGTGGTCAGGAAGCGCGCGGGATTGCGAAAGTAGAGATGGCTCGCCGCAAAGCGCTGGCGGATGGCCGGCGTCAAGTTCATCGCGCCGGCGACGATTTCGCCCCGGTTCTCGGCCAGCGAATCCAGCAAGGTGTCGAAGCGGCGGGGCTGGATCGTGCAGGTCCAGGCCAGTTTTTCACAGACCGCGCGGGCGAGTTCGACTGAAAACCCGGTCAGGGTTCCGTCTGGCGCCGCGAAGTGGAACGGCGGATAGTCGTCATCGGCGAGAAAGCGGACCACGCGCGGCGGGCCCGGTTCGGGCCGGTCGATCCGGATGCGCGGGTCCCAGAAATTGGGGATGGAGACGCGCGGCGTCTCCTGCGCCACAAGTGCGGAGGAGACCGGCAGCAGGCAAAGGCAAAACACAAGCGCGCGAAGCATCGGGCGCATCTGGCGCTAGACGCGGTGTGGGATCAAGAGGGCGGAGGGACCGGCAACGCACCCCCTCTCCCCCTGCGGGAGAGGGTTGGGGTGAGGGGTCGCACCGCCGTGGATCAGGGTTCTTCCAACAGCTGCTTCCAGAATAGAAGGGTTGCGCGACCCCTCATCCGTCAGCGCTTCGCGCTGCCACCTTCTCCCGCAGGGGGAGAAGGTCAGGACCCGCGCGCCCTCGAACCTGTTAACGGCGCGACTTCAGCCAGGCTCGCGGATGTCGCCTTGGCGCCCTTGTCGAACAAGTTCGCAAGGTGGCTCGCCACCGGCTTGGTAAACCGCGCCTCGCGCGGCAGGTCGGTCCCGAAGATCGCCTCGATGTCGAGCAGGCTCTCGCTCAGTACCTGCGGATTGCGGCCGGCAGCCTCGGTACGGCGCTTGAACTCGCCCGCCAGCGGATCGCGCACGTCGATGGCAGCGCCTTTTTCGTCCGTGCCGGCGACATAGCGCATCCAGGCTGCGACACCGAGGGCGAGGTGGTCGATCGGAGCGCCGGCCTTCAGCCGCTCGCGGATGGTGCCGAGCAGGCGCTGCGGCAGCTTCTGCGAGCCGTCCATGGCGATCTGCCAGGTGCGGTGACGGATTGCCGGGTTCTGGAAGCGGACGAGCAGAGCCTTCGCATAGTCGCCGAGCACGACACCTTGCGGGGCCGGTACGGTCGGGATGATCTCGGCCCAGAGCCCTTCGAGGAAGCGGGCGAGAACCGGGTCGCCGCTGGCTTCGGCCACCGTCTCATGCCCCGCGAGGTAGCCGAGATAGGCCAGCGAGGAGTGCGCGCCGTTCAGCATGCGCAGCTTCATGAATTCGAAGGGCGCCACCTCCGACACCATCTGCGCGCCGACCTCGTGCCAATCCGGGCGGCCATCGACAAAGACATCCTCGATCGCCCATTGCCGGAAGGGCTCGCCGATCACCGGCGCGGCGTCGTCCAGCCCGGTCAGGCGCGCGACTTCGGCGATGTCGGCCTCGGTCGTGGCCGGCACGATGCGGTCGACCATCGTCGCCGGAAAGGCGCCGTTGGCTTCGATCCAGGCGGCGAGCGTGTCGTCCTGCAAGGCCGCGAAGTCGCGCACGAGCCCGCGCAAGACCTGGCCATTGGAGGGAAGGTTGTCACAGCACAACGCGGTAAACGGGCCACGGCCCTCCGTGCGGCGCGCCCGCAGGGCCGCGACGAGGATGCCCACGGCGGAACGAGGAGCGTCGGGATGTTCGAGGTCGTGCAGGATATCGGGGTGATCGGCCTTGAGCTTGCCTGTCGCGGGATCGTGGCAATAGCCCTTTTCCGTCACGGTCAGCGAGGCGATGCGGGTGCCGACCGAGGCCAGCTTCGCGATCAGCGCGGCCGGGTCTTCCGGCGCCACCAACACGTCGAGCACCGAGCCGATGACGCGCAGTTCCGGGCCGGCCGGCGCGAGCTTCTGCAGCGTGTAAAGCCCGTCCTGTGGCTTCAGCTTGTCGCGCTGGTCGGGTCGCTGGAGGCTGGCGCCGACGATGCCCCAGGCGCCGAAACGCGTTTCCAGCGCATCTTCCGTATACTCGGCGAGGTGGCCGCGCGCGAAGGCGCCGAGGCCGAGATGGACGATGCCGGGCGTGAGAGCCGAGCGGTCATAGGCCGGCCGGCGGACGCCCGCCGCGAGCTGCCCGAGCGTGGCGTTGGAAAGGCGCGTCACAGCTTGTAGGCCTCCTTGGCGAGGCGATAGGCGAGGTCGTGCGCCACTTCGGCCGCTTCGTCCTCCTCCAGCCGGTGCTCGGCGACGAGTTTCGCGAGATAGGTGCAGTCGATGCGCCGGGCGACGTCATGTCGGGCGGGGATCGAGAGATAGGCGCGGGTGTCGTCGTTGAAGCCGACGGTGTTGTAGAAGCCGGCCGTCTCGGTCGTCAGTTCGCGGTAGCGCAGCATGGCTTCCGGCGCGTCGAGGAACCACCAGCCTGGCCCAAGCTTCAGCGCCGGGTAATGCCCGGCGAGCGGGGCGAGCTCGCGCGAATAGCTGGTCTCGTCCAGCGTGAAGGCGATGACGGTGAGGTTCGGTTCGTTGCCGACCGCGTCGAGCAGGGGCTTCAGCGCCTCGACATAGCTCGTCTCGGTTGGAATATCCGCGCCCATGTCGCGGCCGAACTGCTCGAACAGCACGGGATTGTGGTTGCGGTAGGAGCCGGGGTGGATCTGGAGCACGAGCCCGTCATCCAGGCTCATCTTGGCCATCTCGGTCAGCATCTGGCCGCGGAACAGGTCGGCATCCTTGGGCGAGACCTTGCCCTTCAGGATCCGGGCGTAAAGCTTTTCGGCCTCGGCGTCGGAGAGGTTGGCGGTGCGGGCGGTGGCGTGGCCGTGGTCGGAGGAGGTTGCGCCGCGCTGCTTGAAATAGGCCCGGCGCTTGCGGTGCGCCTCGAGATAGCCGGTCCAGGAACCGATATCCTCGCCGGTCAGCTCGCCGAGCTTGTCGAGGTTATCGGAGAAGCCCTCGAACTCCGGATCGACGACGCCGTCCGGCCGATAGGCGGTGACGACCTTGCCGGTCCAGCCGGAGTCGCGAACCATGTCGTGGTAGCGCAGATCGTCAAGCGCGCCTTCGGTCGTGCTGATCGCCTCGATGTTGAAGCGCTCGAACAGCGCGCGGGGCCTGAGCTCCGGCTCTTCCAGTTTCGAGGCGATCTTGTCGTAGATGCGGTCGGCGGATTCGGCTGAGAGACGCTCGTTGACGCCGAAAATGGTCGAGGCAGCATGCTCGAACCAGAGCCGCGTCGGCGTGCCCCGGAACAGGTGCCAGTGGCTGGCGAACAGCTTCCAGATCGCGCGCGGGTCGGTCTCGACCGGGCCGCCATCCTTCCTGCCGATGCCGAGCTGTTCCAGCCGGATGCCCTGCGAATAGAGCATGCGGAAGATGTAGTGGTCCGGCTTCACAAACAGCGTCGCCGGATCGGGGAAGGCCTCGTTCTCGGCGTACCAGCGCGGATCGGTATGGCCATGCGGCGAAATGATCGGCAGGTCGCGGACCGTCGCGAAAAGCCGGCGCGCGATGCCGCGCGTCACAGGATCGGCAGGAAAAAGGCGATCGTCGTTGAGCAGCATGGGCATCTCCCGTCGGGCTGCCGGTTTTTAGGCCTGTGCCGGGCAGGGGTCAATTCCCTGGTATACTAGTGCGCCAGACTGAGAAGTTCGCTTGGAATGTTCGAGGGAGCCCTCGTCCTGCGGAGCGCTTCGCCAGACGCCGCGTCCGACGGCTCCTCAGTATGACGGCTTGCGGGTTTCCAGGGCTGCGAAGGACGGGCTTGCGCCGGGCCGAAATCCCGGTTCATCTCGCACCTGCAACGGGACGGAGCAGAAACGATGACGACGCGGCGCGATCTTCTGGCGGGGGCCGGTCTTGCGGCGCTCGCGACGCAGCTGCCGGTCGCGGCGCTGGCCCAGGCCAAGGACACTGTTACCATCTCGATGACGCTGGAGCCCCCGACGCTGGACCCGACCTCCGGCGCCGCGCAGGCGATCCGCGAAGTCACGCTGCAGAACATCTTCGAAGGCCTGGTCAGGATGGACCGGACCGGCAAGATCCAGCCCTGTCTCGCACAGAGCTGGGACATCGCGCCCGACACCATCACCCACACCTTCAAGTTGCGCACGGGTGTGACCTTCCACGACGGCACGCCCTTCACCTCCGAACAGGTGAAGTTCTCGTTCGAGCGCGCGGTCGCGGCGGATTCGACCAATGCGCAAAAGCAGCTTTTTGCGCCGATCGCCGAGATCGCCACGCCCGATCCGGCCACGGTGGTGATCAAGCTGAAGCAGCCCACCGCGAACTTCCTCTACGGCTTAAGCTGGGGCGATGCGGTGATCGTCGCGCCGGCGACCGCCACGAACAACAAGACCAACCCGGTCGGCACCGGCCCGTTCAAATTCGTGCGCTGGAACCGCGGCGACCGGCTCGAACTCGCCCGCAATGACCGTTATTGGGGCGAGAAGCCGGCGCTAGCCAAGGCGATTTTTCGCTTCCTGTCAGATCCGCAGGCGCAAGTTGCGGCTTTGCAGGCCGGCGATGTCGACGCCAACACCAATCTCTCGGCGCCGGAGGCGGTGGCGCAGCTCAAATCCGACCTCAAACTCACCGTCACCATCGGCAAGACCGAAGGGGAGACAGTGCTCGGCACCAACAATGCCAAGGCGCCCTTCGACAAGCTCAAGGTGCGTCAGGCGATCGCCCATGCGCTCGACCGCAAGAGCATCGCGCTCGGCGTCTACGGCTTCGACGTCACCCTGATCGGCAGCCATTTCTCGCCGCTGCACCCGGCCTATATCGACCTGACCGGCACCTATCCTTACGATCCCGCCAAGGCCAAGGCGCTCCTGGCGGAGGCTGGCTTCCCGAACGGTTTCTCCTGTACGCTCAAGCTGCCGCCGCCCTCCTATGCGCGGCGCGCCGGCGAGATCGTCGCGGCGCTGCTGGGCCAGGTCGGCATCACCGTCTCGATCGAGCCGCTGGAATTCCCGCAATGGCTGGAGCGGGTCTTCCGCAACAAGGATTACGATCTCAGCATCATCGCCCATACCGAGCCGCTCGATATCGATATCTACGCGCGGGACGACTATTATTTCCAGTACCGCAATCCCGAGTTCAAGGCGCTGATCGCCAAGATTTCCGGCACGCTGGACGAGGGCGCCCGCAACGCGCTTTACAAGCAGGCGCAGCAGATGCTGGCGCGTGACGCGGTCAACGGCTTCCTGTTCATCCTTCCCAAGATCACGGTCGCCAAGGCCAATCTGGAGGGCATGTGGACGGATTGGCCGCTGCCGGTGACGCCGCTGGCGGAGCTGCGCTGGCGGTGAGCCGCTTCACGTGATCGGCTACATCCTGCGGCGCCTCTTCGTGCTCGTCGCGACGCTGCTGGCGGCGGCGCTCGTCATCTTCCTCGTGCTCGAGGTGCTTCCCGGCGATCCGGCGGCGGTGACGTTGGGTTTGAACGCCTCGCCGGAGGCGCTGGCGGCGCTGCATGCCGAGATGGGGCTCGACAAGCCGGCACTGTCGCGCTTCCTGATCTGGCTCGAGGGGATGGCGAGCGGCAATCTCGGCGAAAGCTATACCTATCGCGTGCCGGTGGCGCAGCTCATCGGCGAGCGCATGGCGGTGACTCTACCGCTCGCCGTTTTGGCGATCGGGCTTGCCATCGGTATCGGCATGCCGCTCGGCGTCGTCGCGGCCTCGCGCCACGGAGAGGCGGCCGATGCAGGCGTCATGGCCTTCGCCCAAGCCGGTCTAGCGATCCCGAATTTCTGGTTCGGGCTGCTGCTGGTTCTCGTCTTCGCGGTCGGGCTCGGCTGGCTGCCGGCGAATGGTTTTCCCGGTTGGCAAGCTGGCATCGGCACCGCGTTGAAATCGCTGATCATGCCGGCGCTGGCGCTCGCCCTGCCGCAGGCCGCGATCATTGCGCGCGTGACGCGCTCGGCGATGCTCGACACGCTGCAGGAGGATTTCGTGCGTACCGCCCGCGCCAAGGGCTTGAGCGAGGGCACGACGATGCGCCGGCACGCGTTGCGCAACGCGCTGATCCCGGTGGTGACGATTCTGGGGCTCCAGTTTTCGGTTCTGATTGCGGGTGCGATCATCGTCGAGAACGTCTTTGCCCTGCCGGGGCTGGGGCGGCTGGTCTTCCAGGCCATCGCGCAGCATGATCTGATCGTGGTGAAAGACCTCGTGATGCTGTTCGCGGGGCTGGCGATCCTGATCAATTTCGCGGTTGAACTGCTTTACGGGGTGATCGACCCGCGTCTGAGGCCGGCATGAGTGCCATCGACCAAACCGCGCCCGGCCGGCAGCGAGGCTGGCTCTCGCCCTCGCTGATCATCGGCGCGGTCTTGAGCGCGTCGATCGTTCTGGCGGCGCTGGTCTCCTATGGCTGGACGCCCTATCCGCCGACGCAGATGGCGATCCTCCAGCGTCTGCAAGGGCCTTCCATTGCGCATTGGTTCGGCACCGATCCGTTCGGGCGGGACGTGTTCTCGATGATCATGGTCGGCGCGCGCAATTCATTGGCGGTGGGCTTGGGCGCGGTCGGCATCGGCATGGTGCTGGGCACGGTGCTGGGGTTGATGGCCTCGTTCAGGCGCGACGGACTGCTCGACCATCTCATTATGCGCACGGCCGATTTTACCCATGCCTTCCCGGCCGTTCTGACCGCGATCATGATGACCGCCATCGCGGGCCCCGGCATGCTCAACGCCGTCGTTGCCATCGGTGTGCTGAACCTGCCCTATTTCGCCCGGCTGGCGCGTGGCGCGGCGCTTCAAATCTGGCAGCAGGACTATATCCAGGCGGCCCGCGCCAACGGGCTCAGCAATTTGCAGATCACGCGCGCCCATATTTTGCCGAATATCGCCGGCATTCTCGTGGTGCAGGCGACGATCCAGTTCGCGCTGGCGGTGCTGGCGGAAGCCGGGCTGTCCTATCTCGGCCTGGGGACGCAGCCGCCGAACCCCTCCTGGGGGCGGATGCTGAACGAAGCGCAGACCTTCATGGCGACGCAGCCCTGGCTTGCGATTTTTCCGGGTGCCGCGATCGCGCTCGCCGTGCTCGGCTTCAACCTGCTCGGCGACGGCCTGCGCGATGCGCTCGATCCGAAGCTGCGGCGCAGTCGCTGACGAACAAAAGGAACGGCCATGGATCTGCATCTCGAAGGCAAGCGTGCGCTGGTGACCGGCGGCAGCAAGGGCATCGGGCTGGCGATCGCCCGGCAATTGGCGCGGGAGGGCGCCGATCTCGTCATCGCGGCCCGGAATCAGGCTGAACTCGATGCGGCTGCCGCTGGGCTCGCTACCGAGACCGGCCGCAAGGTCATTGGTCTGACGGTCGACACCGCGAAGGATGAGTCGGTTCGGCAACTGGTCGCCGAGGCGGTGAGGGCGCTGGGCGGGCTCGACATTCTGGTCAACGCGGCCGGCAAGCCCGGCGGGCAGGCGCCGCCTCCGAAGCTGGCCGAGATCACCGACGCACTGTTCTTCGACGACGTCAACGTCAAGGTGATGGGCTATCTGCGGATGGCGCGCGAGGTTGCGCCGCATATGGCGGCGCAGGGCTGGGGCCGGATCATCAACATCAGCGGTCTGGCCGCGCGCTCGACAGGCTCGACGATCGGCTCGATGCGCAATGTCGCGGTGTCCGCGCTGACCAAGAACCTCGCCGACGAGCTGGGTTCGCAGGGCATCAACGTCACCGTCGTGCATCCCGGCCTGACGCGGACAGAGAAGACAGCCGGTCTTGTCGCCGCCAAGGCAGCGGCCGGTGGCAAGAGCGTGTCGGAGGTCGAAGCCGGCATGGCCGGAAACATCACGATCGGCCGGTTGGTCGATGCCACCGAAATCGCGGATATCGTCGCCTTCCTGGCCTCGCCGCGCAGCGTCGCGATCAATGGCGACGCCGTCGCGGCCGGCGGCGGCATCCGTGGCGCGATCCATTATTGAGGGCAGACGCCTTCAGAACAGCAGATGCGGGGCGAAGAGCGCCAGCCCCATAAAGGCGAGCGCGAAGGCTCCCAATCCGCCGCCGACGACAGCGAGCGCGTCCACGCCGGTGATGATCGAGGCTGAGGCGACGACGATGCCGATCTGAAGCAGGCCCGAGGCGATCTCGTAATTCTCGTTGCGGGCTTTGTAGTCGTCGCGCTCGTGCTCGGCCGCCTTGGCCCGGGCCGCCAGCTCCTTGCGGCCCTCATTGGTTTCCGGCTCGGTGTCGTAGCGGGTCGCGGTCGCTTTCCAGGCGTCGATGCGTTTCTGCATCCGGTCGCGGATCGCGGGGTCGGTCGCATCGGCAAGGTCGAGTTCGAGGCCTTCCACCGCGGTGCGCACGACCGTGCCGCGAATCGTCTTGGCCTGGAAAAAGGCCCAGAGGTTCGAGGATTCGATATTCCTGGAGACGGATTCGTTCTCAGCCTGCTTGCCGCCGATTTCGGACAGAGCGAGCATCAGAGCCAGGATTGCGATCAGCCGCGCGATCTTCTTGCTGCCGCCCTCCGGAATTTCGAGACCTTCGGACATCGAATCACCTCTTGCGAAACCGCCATCTTCCTGCGGCGCTTCCGTTGCGGCATCAAGAGGGATCGATCAGACGCCCCGGGCGCGCGGATGAGCTGCGTCATAGGCCGCCATCAGCCGGGCGGAGTCGACGCGGGTGTAGATCTGCGTTGTCGAAAGCGAGGCGTGGCCGAGCAGTTCCTGGATCGCGCGGAGGTCGCCGCCGCGCCCCAAGAGATGCGTTGCGAAGGAGTGGCGCAGCGCATGCGGCGTCGCCGATGAGGGAAGGCCGAGCGCGCCGCGCAGGCCCTCGACCGCGAGCTGGATGATGCGCGGCGAAAGCGGCCCGCCCTTCGCGCCGACGAAGAGCGGCCCTTCCGGCGGCAGGCGCCACGGGCAAAGCGTCAGGTACTCGCCGATCGCCGTGACGACGACCGGCAGGACCGGGACCATGCGGGTCTTGCTGCCCTTTCCGAGGACGGTCAGCGTCTCGCCGGCACTCTTCGGGGCCTGAGCACGCGACAAGGAGAGGGCTTCCGAGATGCGCAGGCCGCTGCCGTAAAGCAGGCCGAGCACGGCGGCGTCGCGGGCGAGGATCCACGGGTCGCGCTCCTCGCCGGCCCGGCTATCGGCCCGGGTGACGGCGCGGGCGGCGCTCGGCTCGAGCGGGCGGGGCAAGGATTTCGGCAGGCGCGGGCCCCGCGTGGCGGTGAAGGCGGCGGCTGTCAGCGTGCCGCTGCGCTCGCCGAAGCGCGCGAAGGAGCGCAGAGCCGCGAGCTGGCGCATCAGCGTGCGGTTGCCGACGCCGTCGCGACGCCTGCGGCCAAGGAAGGCGCGCAGATCGACCGGTTTCAATGCCGCGATATCGGACAGCGAGGGCGAGCCGTCGAGATGCTCGGTCAGGAAGGCCGTGAACTGGCCGAGGTCGCGGGCATAGGCCTCCAGCGTCTTCGGCGAGAGGCGGCGCTCCCCGGAGAGGTGCTGCAGCCAGTCGCTGCGGAAGGCGTCGAGGTCAGTCATTCGCATGCGTTCCGTCATGGTCGGGCTTGTCCCGACCATCCACGTCTGGGTTGATCGAGGTCGGTGTTCAAGACGTGGATGCTCGCCACAAGGGCGAGCATGACCGAGGGCGCTATATGACGACCATGACGCTCCCGCCTTAACAGGTCGCGAATCGATGCTAGACACGGGCGCGATGGACGACGACGCGGACATGCAGCAGGGCGGCACGGTCGAGGTGCTGATCCCGCTCGGGCTCGACCAGGCCTATAGTTATGCCGTCCCTGACGGCCTCGTGCTGGCGGTCGGCGACATCGTCCAGGTGCCGCTGGGGCCACGCGAGACGGTCGGCGTCGTCTGGGAAACCGGCGGCGGACGCGGCGGCAACCTCAAAAAGGTTTCGGCCAAGGTCGACATGCCGCCGCTCGATCCGGCGCTGATGAAACTCGTCGACTGGGTGGCCTGGTACACGCTGGCCGCAAAAGGCTCGGTGCTGGCGCTCGCCTTGCGCCGGCAGCATGACGACAAGCCGGAACGGCCCAGGCTCGGCGTCAGGCTGGTCGGGGCGCCACCAGCCCGCATGACGCCGGCCCGGGCGCGCGCCATCGCGGCGGCAGAAGGCGGGCTGTTGCTGGCGAAGTCGGCGCTGGCGGAGGCGGCCTCGGTCAGTTCGGCGGTGATCGACGCGCTGGTCGACGCCGGGACCTTCACGGTCGAGCCCTTGCCGCGCGAAGCGATCACAGCGGTGCCGGACCCCGACCATGCCAGGCCCGCGCTTTCGGAGGGGCAGGCGGAGGTGGCGCAGGCGCTGGTGGCGGCCGTGCAGGCCAAGGCCTATGGCGTTTCGCTGCTGGAAGGCGTCACGGGTTCGGGCAAGACCGAGGTTTATTTCGAGGCGGTGGCGGAGGCGATTCGACTTGGTCGCCAGAGCCTGATCCTGATGCCGGAGATTGCGCTGACGGCGCAGTTCATCGACCGGTTCGAGGCGCGTTTCGGCGTCAGGCCGGGGCTATGGCACTCGGCGGTGACCGGGCGCAGGCGCGAGCGGCTGCAGGCGGCGATCGCCAGCGGCGAGGCAAAGGTGGTGGCCGGCGCGCGCTCGGCGCTGTTCCTGCCCTATCGCGCGCTCGGGCTGATCGTCGTCGATGAGGAACACGAGGCCGCCTACAAGCAGGAGGACGGCGTGTCCTACCATGCCCGCGACATGGCGGTGGTGCGCGGACGCATCGAGAATGCGCCGGTGGTGCTGGCTTCGGCGACGCCCTCTCTGGAGACCCGCGTCAATGCCGAGCGCGGGCGTTACGCCCATCTCAAGCTGCCGGAGCGTTTCGGCGGGCGGGAGCTTCCGAAGCTCGGGCTGGTCGACCTGCGCCGCGACAAGCCGGAGCGTGGGCGCTGGCTTTCCGGCGCGCTGGTCAAGGCGATCGAGACCAATATCGAGGCGAAGGAGCAGTCGCTGCTGTTTTTGAACCGGCGCGGCTATGCGCCGCTGACCTTGTGCAGGGATTGCGGGCATCGTTTCCAATGCCCGAACTGCACGGCTTGGCTGGTCGATCATCGCTTCCGGCGCGCGCTGGTCTGCCATCATTGCGGCCATGTCGAGCGCCGTCCGCAGGAATGCCCGGCCTGCCACAAGCCCGAGAGCCTGGTCGCCTGCGGACCGGGCGTCGAGCGGCTGGCCGAAGAGGTCGCGACGCTTTTTCCACAGGCGCGGTCGATCGTGCTCTCCAGCGATTTTCCGGGCGGGACCGAGCGGCTGAAGCAGGAGCTGATGGCGGTGGCTGAGGGCGAGTTCGACATCGTCATCGGGACGCAGCTGGTCGCCAAGGGCCATAACTTTCCCGGCATGACATTGGTCGGCGTGGTCGATGCCGATCTCGGGCTGATCTCGGGGGATCCGCGTGCGGCCGAGCGCACCTTCCAGGCGTTGCGGCAGGTCACGGGCCGCGCCGGGCGGGGCGAGAGACCCGGCCGCGCGCTGCTCCAGACCCACGATCCGGATCATCCCGTGCTGAAGGCCCTGGTCTCGGGGGACCCGGAGCGGTTTTATGCCGCAGAGGAAGCCTCGCGGGAGGCCGCCGGTCTGCCTCCCTTCGGCAGGTTGGCGGCGCTGATCGTCTCGGCGAGTTCGCAGGCTGAGGCCGAGACCCATGCACGGGCGCTGGCGCGCTGCGCGGAGGCTGGCGGCGACATCGTCGTGCTGGGGCCGGCGGAGGCGCCGCTCGCGGTGCTGCGCGGGCGCCACCGCATGCGGCTGATCGTCAAGACGGCGCGCGAGACCAACCTGCAGGACTATCTGCGCGCCTGGCTGAAGCGCGGCCCCAAGCCGAAGGGCTCGGTCAGGGTCGCGGTCGACGTCGATCCGCAAAGCTTCCTTTGAGACTGCGGGCGGCCTCGGGGCCAATGCCAACTCTTTTCGGGACGCTCTTCAGGCTTCGGTGACGAGCCCGCTTTAGGTTACGCCGCCAGAACGGGCTGATAGGCGATGAAATTCCTAAGAATCCTGGGCCTGCTCAGTGCATTGACGCCGGTGGCCTATTGCGTCCAGCTCGCCTTTAGCCTTCTCGACTTCGTCGAGCCGTCCGGCCCCGGTCACCCCGGAAGCTGGTGGCAGCATGCTACGGAATCGGGCCTGGTGCCTGCCATCATCGGGCTCGGCGCGGTCGGGCTGGTATTCGCCATCGCCTTCGTCTTCAAGCTTCTCGGCGTGGTCAGAAGCCGGCCGCCCGGCGAACCTCCGATCCCGCGCATCTCCCAGCGGCCGCTGGCAGCGGACGGGGAGGCTGATGCCAAGGCGATGATCGCGCGGTATCTTGCAAAGCAGCCTGCGGAATCGGGCAGCCCGGGACATGCGCATCGCCTGCCGTCAGCCCCGGTGCAGGGCTTCGGCCGCAGAAAAGGCTGAGCGGCCCGTCCGCGAAATCACCGCACGAAATCCCCAAAGCTGTCCGGCGGTTCGGGTTGCGCCTCCCCAAGGCGCATGCTAGTGCACCGCCACAATTCGGTCGCGAAGTCGTCTTCTCGGCTTAGGCCGTTGAGATACTCGCAGTGTCGGGACGATGCACTCCACCTTCCTTGAAGGTCGCCGGTGCGGTCCCTTGAAACGAGAGACAGGACGCGTGGCTGAAGGCGGATCGAAGGGGACATCGGTGTCGGGCGTAGCGCACCGCTATGCCACCGCGCTATTCGAGCTGGCTCAGGAAAACGGCGCGCTCGACGCGGTTGCCGCCTCGCTCGACGCCTTCAACGGCATGGTCGGCGAAAGCGCCGATCTTGCCCGCCTGATCGAGAGCCCGGCTTTCACGGCCGAAGAGCAGGTCGGCGCCATCAACGCGATTCTCGCCAAGGCTGGCATCACCGGCATCGCCGCCAATTTCATCGGTCTCGTTGCCAGCAAGCGCCGCCTGTTCGCGCTGCCGGGCATGATCCGGGGCTATAAGCGCCTCGTCGCGGAAGCCAAGGGCATCGTCTCGGCGGAGGTCACCGTCGCCGAGGAGCCTTCGCCCAAGCGGCTCGAAGAAATCCGCGCGGCGCTCGTCGGCGTTGCCGGCAAGGATGTTGACCTTTCGGTCAAGGTCGATCCGGCGCTGATCGGCGGGCTCATCGTCAAGATGGGCTCCCGCATGGTCGACGCCTCGCTGAAAACCAAGCTCAATTCAATTCGTCTTGCCATGAAAGAGGTCGGCTGATGGACATCCGCCCCGCTGAAATCTCCGCCATCCTGAAGGCTCAGATCTCGAATTTCGGCTCGGAAGCTTCGGTCACCGAAGTCGGCCAGGTTCTCTCCGTCGGTGACGGCATCGCCCGCGTCTATGGCCTCGACAAGGTCCAGGCCGGCGAGATGGTCGAGTTCGAGACCGGCGTCCGCGGCATGGCGCTCAATCTCGAGCGCGACAATGTCGGCGTCGTGATCTTCGGTTCCGACCGCGAGATCAAGGAAGGCCAGACCGTCAAGCGCACCGGCGCCATCGTCGACGTGCCGGTCGGCAAGGAACTGCTCGGCCGCGTCGTCGACGCGCTGGGCAACCCGATCGACGGCAAGGGCCCGATCAAGGCGACCCAGCGCTCGCGCGTCGACGTCAAGGCACCGGGCATCATCCCGCGCAAGTCGGTGCATGAGCCGATGGCGACCGGCCTGAAGGCCATCGACGCCCTGATCCCGATCGGCCGCGGCCAGCGCGAGCTGATCATCGGCGACCGCCAGACCGGCAAGACCGCCGTGGCGCTCGACACGATCCTGAACCAGAAGGCCTCGAACGAGGGCACGGACGAGAAGCAGAAGCTGTATTGCGTCTATGTCGCGATCGGCCAGAAGCGTTCGACCGTCGCGCAGTTCGTGAAGGTGCTGGAAGAGCGCGGCGCGCTGGAATATTCGATCATCGTCGCCGCGACCGCCTCCGATCCGGCTCCGATGCAGTTCCTGGCGCCCTTCGCCGGTTGCGCCATGGGCGAGTATTTCCGCGACAACGGCATGCACGCCGTCATCATCTATGACGATCTGTCCAAGCAGGCCGTCGCCTATCGCCAGATGTCGCTGCTGTTGCGCCGCCCGCCGGGCCGCGAAGCTTATCCCGGCGACGTGTTCTATCTCCACTCCCGCCTGCTCGAGCGCGCGGCGAAGATGGGCGAGGCCGCCGGCAACGGCTCGCTGACGGCGCTGCCGGTCATCGAGACCCAGGCCAACGACGTATCGGCCTATATCCCGACCAACGTGATCTCGATCACCGACGGCCAGATCTTCCTCGAGACCGACCTGTTCTACCAGGGCATCCGCCCGGCGGTGAACGTCGGCCTCTCGGTCAGCCGCGTCGGTTCCGCCGCGCAGACCAAGGCGACCAAGAAGGTTGCGGGCAAGATCAAGGGCGAGCTCGCGCAGTATCGCGAGATGGCTGCTTTCGCGCAGTTCGGCTCCGACCTCGATGCCGTCACCCAGCGCCTGCTCAACCGTGGCGCCCGCCTGACCGAGCTCCTGAAGCAGCCGCAGTTCTCGCCGCTGAAGATGGAAGAGCAGGTCGTGGTGATCTATGCCGGCGTGAACGGCTATCTCGACACGCTGCCGGTCAACAAGGTGCGCTCCTTCGAGGACGGGCTTCTGTCGCTGGTGCGCACGAAGCATGCCGACATGCTGAGCGAGATCGGCTCGTCGAAGGATCTTTCGGACGCGAATGCCGCGAAACTGAAGGACATCGTCGTCGCCTACGCGAAGTCGTTCAGCTGATCGTCATGAGCCAAGCGCAGCGAAGCAATCCAGCCTCGCTGCGTACCTGCTCTGGATTGCTTCGTCGCTGCGCTCTTCGCAATGACGGGTAGGGGATAGAAACCGGATGCCGTCCCTTAAGGACCTCAGGAACCGCATCGCCTCGGTCAAGGCGACGCAGAAAATCACCAAGGCCATGCAGATGGTCGCGGCTGCGAAGCTGCGCCGGGCGCAGATGGCGGCCGAGGCCGCGCGCCCCTATGCCGAGCGTATGGAGACGGTTCTGGCCAATCTCGCCGGCGGCATCACCGGCTCGACCGCGCCGCGCTTGATCGCAGGCACGGGTGCCGACAAGGTGCATCTGCTGCTGGTGCTGACCGCCGAGCGCGGCCTGTGCGGCGCCTTCAACTCCTCGATCTCGCGTCTTGCGCGCGACCGGGCCAACGCGCTGAAGGCCGAGGGCAAGACGGTCAAGATCATCTGCGTCGGCAAGAAGGGCCACGATATCCTGCGTCGCCAGTTCGCCGCCGAGATCATCGACTTCATCGACCTGCGCGAGTTCAAGCAGATCAGCTTCGCCAATGCCGAGGCGATCGCGCAGAATGTGCTCGTTCGCTTCAACGCTGGCGAGTTCGACGTCGCGACGCTGTTTTTCTCGCGCTTCCGCTCGGTGATCGCTCAGATCCCGACCGCGCGGCGCATTATTCCGGCCGAGATTCCGGCGGGAACGAAGCAGGCCGACACGGTTTATGATTATGAGCCGGAAGAGGATGAGATCCTTGAGGCGCTGCTGCCGCGCAACCTGACCGTCCAGATCCTACGCGGTCTGCTCGAGAACGCAGCATCCGAACAGGGCGCGCGCATGTCGGCGATGGATTCCGCCACGCGCAACGCCGGCGACATGATCAAGAAGCAGACGACGCTCTATAACCGCTCTCGCCAGGCGATGATCACGAAAGAACTGATCGAGATCATCTCCGGCGCGGAAGCGCTCTGACCGCCTGAACAAAGACTTCCGCCGGCGATCTCGCCGGCACCGTCACATCCGAATGCGCTAGTCCCGAGGTTCCGCCATGGCCAACGCCGATACCCAGACGACCAACATCCTGTCCGACGAGAAGCCCGCCAACACCGGCACCGGCCGGGTCGCGCAGGTCATCGGCGCTGTCGTCGACGTCCAGTTCGACGGCGCCCTGCCGGAGATCCTGAACGCGCTCGAGACCCAGAACCTGGGCAATCGCCTCGTCCTCGAGGTCGCCCAGCATCTCGGCGAGAACACCGTCCGGACCATCGCGATGGACTCGACCGAGGGTCTGGTCCGCGGCCAGTCCGTCACCGACACCGGCGCGCCGATCGCGGTTCCGGTCGGCGAGGAGTGCCTCGGCCGCATCATGAACGTCATCGGCGAGCCGGTCGACGAAGCCGGCCCGATCCTGACCACGCACACTCGTGGCATCCACCAGCCGGCCCCGACCTATTCGGAGCAGGCCACGGACGCGCAGATCCTGGTCACCGGCATCAAGGTCGTCGATCTGCTGGCGCCCTACGCCAAGGGCGGCAAGGTCGGCCTGTTCGGCGGCGCCGGCGTCGGCAAGACCGTGCTGATCATGGAACTGATCAACAACGTCGCGAAGGCCCATGGCGGTTATTCGGTGTTCGCCGGTGTCGGCGAGCGCACCCGCGAGGGCAACGACCTCTATCACGAGATGATCGAGTCGAACGTCAACAAGGACCCGAAGGAAAACGGCGGCTCGACCGCCGGCTCCAAATGCGCGCTGGTCTATGGCCAGATGAACGAGCCCCCGGGTGCCCGCATGCGCGTCGCGCTCGCCGGCCTGACCATCGCGGAAGATTTCCGCGACAAGGGCCAGGACGTGCTGTTCTTCGTCGACAACATCTTCCGCTTCACGCAGGCGGGTTCGGAAGTGTCCGCGCTGCTCGGCCGCATTCCCTCGGCGGTGGGCTACCAGCCGACGCTCGCCACGGACATGGGCAACCTGCAGGAGCGCATCACCACCACCAACAAGGGCTCGATCACCTCGGTGCAGGCGATCTACGTTCCCGCCGACGACTTGACCGACCCGGCGCCCGCGACCTCGTTCGCCCATCTGGACGCCCGTACGGTTCTGTCGCGTTCGATCGCCGAAAAGGGCATCTATCCGGCGGTCGATCCGCTCGACTCGACCTCGCGGATGCTCTCTGCCGACATCGTCGGTGAGGAGCATTACAGCGTTGCCATGGCTGTCCAGCAGACGCTCCAGCGCTACAAGTCGCTGCAGGACATCATCGCGATCCTGGGCATGGACGAGCTTTCCGAAGACGACAAGCTGTCGGTGGCGCGCGCCCGCAAGATCGAGCGCTTCATGTCGCAGCCCTTCTTCGTCGCGGAAGTGTTCACCGGCTCGCCGGGCAAGCTGGTCGCGCTCGAAGACACGATCAAGGGCTTCAAGGGCCTAGTGGAAGGCAAATACGACCACCTGCCGGAAGCTGCGTTCTATATGGTCGGTTCCATCGAGGAAGCCGTCGAGAAGGCGCAGCGCCTGGCCGCCGAAGCGGCGTAACGCGCGACGTCGGCGGGGTTTTCCGGGCGGCCATTGGTCGGCCGGGATCCATGCCTGAGCATGGGCGTTAGAGGTTCTGGCATGGATCCCGGCTCTCCGCTTCGCTGCGGCCGGAATGACGTCGGAGGAAAGTAAGGGCGATGGCCACCTTCAAGTTCGAACTCGTCTCGCCGGAACGCATCTTGTTCTCGGGCGATGTCGTCAGCGTCATCATCCCCTCGACCGAGGGCGAGATGACGGTGCTGGCCGGCCATGCGCCGCTGGTCGCGACGCTCAAGGCCGGCATCCTGTTCGTTCAGACGACGGAGAGCAACGGCAAGGAATTCTTCGTCAATGGCGGCCTGGTCGAGATCAACCAGGCCTCGACCACGGTGCTGGGCGAGCAGGCTCGCTTCCTAGAGGATGTCGACACCGCTGTGCTCGACGCCGAGATCCTGACGGTCGAGACCCGCATCGCCGGTGCTCACACCGAAGAGGACAAGAGCCGCCTGCATGAGACACTGGTGCAGCTGCGTGAGTTCAAGCACGTTTTCGAGCAGCGCAAGGCGGCCTGAGCCGCCGGAAATCAGCGCTGGATCGACAAAAGGCCGCGTGAGCGGCCTTTTTCATGCGTAGCTGATGAATTCCAGCAGCGAGCCATCGGGATCACGGAAGTAGAGGCTCGTTCCGGCCCCGCCTCGGCCGAAGCGCTGAACCGGTCCCAGTTCGACGGCCACGGCCTGCCGCTCGAGATGGGCGAGGGCTTCCGCGCTCGTCCCCGGCCAGACGAAGCAGAGATCGCTGCCGCCCGGCGGCACCGGCAGGCGTGCGACCGGCGCCGGGTCGACACCCGGCCCATGGCAATTGAGCTGCGTGTGGCCGATACGATAGGCAAAGCCGTTGCCGTTCGCGACGATCTCCGCGCCGAGCACGTCTCGATAGAACGCGTTGGAGCGCTCCCAATCCGAGACGTGGATGACGCAATGGTCGAGTTCGACGGGGCTCATCCCTATTCACCCATCGCAATCAGGCTGGCGTTGCCGCCCGCTGCGGCGGTGTTGACCGTGACCGTCTGCTCGGTGGCGAAGCGCATCAGGTAATGCGGGCCGCCAGCCTTGGGGCCAGTGCCGGAGAGGCCGTGGCCGCCGAAGGGCTGTACGCCGACGACCGCGCCGATGATGTTGCGGTTGACGTAGATATTGCCGGCGGAAAGCTGCTTCACCACACGCGCGACAGTCGTCTCGATGCGGGAGTGCACGCCGAGCGTCAGGCCGTATCCGGTCGCCTCGATCTCAGCGATGACCTTATCCAGCTCGCCCGACTTCCAGCGCACGACATGCAGGACCGGGCCGAAATGTTCGGCTGTCAGGTCGGAGACGCGATCGAGCCTGACGATCTGCGGCGCGACATAGGTGCCGCCGAGATCGGGCGCCAGGCCGCTCCAGGCGACCCGGCCCTGCTGCCGCATCGCGGCGGTATGGGCCTCGAGCCGCTGCTTGGCGGCGGCGTCGATGACCGGGCCGATATGGATGTCGAGCCGGCGCGGGTCACCGAGCGCAAGCGCCTGGGTGGCGCCCTCGATCATCTCCAGCATCTTGTCGGCGACATCGTCCTGCACGATCAGAAGGCGCAGCGCCGAGCAACGCTGACCGGCGGAGCGGAAGGCCGACATCACCACATCGTCGCTGACCTGCTCGGGCAGGGCCGTGGCGTCGACGATCATCGCATTGAGGCCGCCGGTCTCGGCAATCAGCGGCACGATCGGGCCGTCCTTCGCCGCAAGCGCGCGATTGATGCCGCGCGCGGTCGCGGTGGAGCCGGTGAAGGCAACGCCGGCAACTTGCTCATGCGCGACGAGCGCGGCGCCGGCCTCGGTGCCGCCGGGCACCAGATGCAGCGCGGTTACCGCGATTCCGGCCTCGTGAAGCAGCTTGACCGTGACGGCTGCGATCAACGGGGTCTGTGGCGCGGGCTTGGCGACGACGCTGTTGCCGGCGACGAGCGCCGCGACGATCTGGCCGGCGAAGATCGCAAGCGGGAAATTCCACGGCGCGATGCAGACGAAGGCGCCACGCCCGCGCAGCACCAGCCGGTTTTCTTCGCCAGTCGGGCCGGGGAGGGCGAGCGGCGTCGCGAAGTGCTCTTCGGCCTGCGCCGCGTAATAGCGGCAAAAGTCGACGGCCTCGCGCACCTCCGAGAGGGCGTCGTCGATGGTCTTGCCGGCCTCAGCCTGCAACAGGGCGATCAGCAGTCCGCGCCGCGCCTCCATCAAATCGGCGGCCTTGCGCAGCGCGGCGGCGCGGATGCGGGTGGGCGTTTCATTCCAGGCCCGGAAGCCCTTCGCGGCGGCCGCCAAGGCGAGCCCGGCGGTGGCGGCGTCGGCCTCCGTGACCTTGCCGATCGGCTTGCCGTCGATTGGCGAGCGGACCTCGCGGTTCGTGCCCGACTGCGGCTTTCCGTCGATGATCGGGGCTGCGTCCGGGAAGGCCCCGGCCGACGCGATCTCTTTCAGCAAGGCATCGAGGCTTTCCTGATGGCCGAGTTCGACACCGGCCGAATTCTTGCGCGAGGGACCGAAGAGATCGGCTGGGAGCGGAATGCGGCGATTGCGCGCGGCGCTTGGCGCGGCGATGATGTCGGCCGGTGACAACAAAAGCTGCGCCACCGGCACGTCCGGATCTCCGGAGGCGCTGACGAATGAGGAGTTGGCGCCGTTCTCGAGGAGGCGCCGCACGAGATAGGCGAGCAGGTCCTGATGGCCGCCGACCGGCGCATAGGTCCGGCAGGCATAGCCGTTGTTCTCGCGCAGAAGCCGCTCGTAGAGCGCGTCGCCCATGCCGTGCAGGCGCTGGAACTCGAAGCCCAGATCCTGCTCGGCAAGACGCCCGTCCGACTGCGCAGCGTTTCCCGGTCCCGCCATCTCCGCGACGGTGGCGACGGTCAGTGCGTTATGGGTCGCGAATTGCGGGATGATGCGGGGCCTGAGCGCGAGAAGCTGAGCCGCGCAGGCCTCGTAGTTCAGGTCGGTCATCGCCTTGCGGGTGAAGACCGGATAATCGGCCAGGCCGCGCTCCTGCGCGCGCTTCAGCTCGGTGTCCCAATAGGCGCCCTTGACGAGCCGCACCATCATGCGCCGGCCATGTGTCTCGGCGAGGCGGCCGATATGGTCGATCACGGCCGAGGCACGTTTCTGGTAGGCCTGGATCGCCAGCCCGAAGCCATCCCAGCCGTCGAGCGAGGGATCGGCAAAGACGGCATCGATGACATCGAGCGAGAGTTCGAGCCGATCGGCTTCCTCGGCGTCGATGGTGAAGTTCAGGTCATAGCCCTTGGCCTGCCGCGCGAGGTCGATCACCTTCGGCACCAGCTCGGACAGGACGCGCTCCCGGTTGGTCGCGTCGTAGCGTGGATGCAGGGCCGAAAGCTTGACGGAGATGCCGGGGCGGTTTGGCAGGCTGTCATTGCCGGCGGAACGGCCGATGGCATCGATTGCCGCGGTGTAGGAGGCAAAATAGCGGTCCGCGTCGCCTTGCGTGCGCGCGCCTTCGCCCAGCATGTCGAAGGAATAGCGAAAGAGCTTGCCGCTGCCGGAGCGGGCCCGCTTCAGCGCCTCCTCGATCGTCTGGCCCAGCACGAAATGGCTCCCCATCACGCGCATGGCCTGGCGCGTCGCGCTGCGCACGGTCGGGACGCCGAGACGCTTGGCGAGGCTGCCGATGATACCGGCCGGCGTCTCGCCCGGCTGAATGACGCGGGCGGTGATGCCGAGCGCCCAGGCCGAGGCGGAGACGAGAAACGCATCCGACTTCGATTCGTGATTGGCGAAATCGCCCTGGCCGAGCTTGTCCTCGATCAACCGGTCTGCGGTCGCGGCGTCCGGCACGCGCAGGAGCGCCTCGGCCAGCACCATCAGGGCGAGGCCCTCCTTGGTGGAAAGGGAATATTCGCGCAGCAATTCCTCGATGCCGCCCAAGCCGACCTTGCGGCTGCGGATGGCCGCGACCAATCCGGTCGCACGGGCATCGATGCGGGCTTTCGCCGCCGGGTCCCGCCGGGTCCCCGCCAGCAGGCGAGCGGCGATCGCACCATCATCCTCGGCATAGATCGCCCGGAAGGCAGGCAGGGCGGAGGGGGGAAGCGCGGCCATGGGGGCTCCGGACAGATCACAGGCGGACGATCTGAAGTGTGAAGCGCAAAGCGACTGAGTTCAACTGGCCTTATGGAGTCAAGGCCGTTAGAACTCGCTATCAATGGTGCTTCTACTAGAGAAATATCATGCTGGACCGTGTCGATCGCCGTTTGCTCTCGCTGCTGCAGGCCGACGGCCGGATTTCAGGCGTCGAACTGGCCGACAAGGTCGGGCTTTCGGGCACCGCCACCGGCGAGCGCCTGAAGCGGCTGACCCGCGACGGGTACATTACCGGCTATCGCGCCACGCTCGATCCGGCGAAGCTTGGCCTCAACCTGCTGGTGTTCGTCGAGGTCTATCTGGACAAGACGACGCCGGATGCGTTCGAGCGCTTCGCGGCGGCGGTGAAGCGGGCGCCGGAGGTGCTGGAGTGCCACATGGTCGCCGGCGGGTTCGACTATCTCGTCAAGACCCGCGTCGCCGATATGAACGCCTACCGTCACTTTCTGGGCGAGGTCCTGCTGGCGCTGCCGGCTGTACGCGAGACCCGGACCTACGCGGTGATGGAAGAGGTCAAGACCGATGGCGCGCTGCCGCTCTAGCGTGCGGTTGCATCCCGAAAAAAGCGCACATGTTGACGCGATTTCAACGTGTTGTGATCTGAGTATGGCAAGCAAGGGTTGAAGAGGCCGCATCGCCGCGGCTCTAATGCGGAGGGACGGGCCATGGTTGCGGCTGCGCAATGCGCCGGGACAGGCATGACACGGCGCGGCTTCGGCCGTTCTGCCGCTGCGGGAGCGAGCCTCCTGGCCGCCGGCAGGCCGGCTCTCGCGCAATCCGTGCCGATCAAGCTCTTGCTGGACTGGCGTTTCGAAGGTCTCGCATCGCTGTTTCTGTCCGCCCAGGACAAAGGTTATTTCGGTGCGGAAGGGCTCGATGTCGTGATCGAGCCGGGGATGGGGGCGCGTCTCGTGCCGGGTCGGATCGCGGCCGGTGAATTCGATGCGGGCTTCGGCGACGTCAATGCCTTGATCCGGCTGCGGGACGGCAGGCCCGGGCTCGACGTCAAGGCGGTCATGATGATCCAGGACAGGCCGCCCTTCGCGATCATCGGGCGACGCAGCCGTGGCATCACCGAAAATCCTGCCAGCCTCGAAGGCCGCAAACTCGGGGCGCCGGCAACCGACGCGGCTTTCGCGCAGTGGCCGCTGTTCAAGGCTCTGAACCCGATCGACGACAGCCGCATCCGCCTGGAGCCTATCGGTTCTGCCGTACGCGAGCCGATGTTGGCGGCAGGCGAGGTCGACGGCATCTTCGGGTATGGTCCGTCGGCTTTGGCAAGCCTCACGGCGCGCGGCGTCCCCGCTGCCGACATCGTCGTCCTGACGATGGCCGAGCATGGCGTCGCTCTTTATGGCAACGCGGTGATGGTGTCGCAAAAGCTCGCCGCCGAGCAGCCCGGCGCTGTGCGCGGACTGGTTCGGGCGCTGATCCGAGGTCTCCGCGAAGTCTCCTCCAACCCCGATTTCGCGGTGCAACTGCTCGGGCGGCGGGCCGAGACCGCGCAACCGGAGCTGGAACGCGAGCGGTTGGCCGCCACGCTCCAGCAGAACGTGCTGACGCCTTTCGTGCGCGTGCATGGGCTCGGCGGCGTCGATCAGGCACGGTGGGAGCAGGCGATCGACCAGATCGGTATGGTGCAGCCCCTGCGAGACAAGGCAAAAGCCGGTGAAGCCTTCACCGATGCTTACCTGCCCGCGAAGGACGAGCGCCTGTTCTGAGCGCAGGGCGGCTCTTCCCGGCAGGACCATGACAGGGCGGCGCGCGCTTTCTATCGTCTGGAGCCTGCCCAAGGACCTTTTCAGCTTTGCATTTGCCCGATCTGCCCTGTTACGCCTCCCTGCGCGCTGCTTTCCACTGGGATATTCCCGAGCGTTACAACATCGCCGTCGACATCTGCGACCGCTGGGCGGCAGTGGACCCCGCGCGGACCGCGATCATCGAGGTCTCGCGGGACTGGCAGGTCCGCCCCGTCAGTTTCGGCTGGCTGCGCGAGCAGTCCAACAGGCTGGCGCACGCGTTGCGGGCGCGCGGGATCGAGCGTGGCGACCGCGTCGCGATCCTTCTGCCGCAGGGGCGGCACGTGCTGACCGCGCATCTGGCGGCGTACAAGCTGGGCGCCATCGCGGTGCCGCTGGCGGCGTTGTTCGGCGTCGACGCGCTGGCTTATCGACTTGGCGATTCCGGCGCAAAGGCGATCGTCACGGATGGCGCCGGCCTGGCGAAGCTGCGCCAGATCGACAATCCGCCGCCGGCCTTGAGCCTGCGCATCTCCATCGATGGGCCCGATCGGGATGCCGAAGGATGGGATGGGCTGGTCGCAAGCGGGTCTTCAGATTTTGCTCCCGTCGCCACCGGACCGGACGACCCGGCCCTGATGATCTACACCTCTGGCACGACCGGCCATCCCAAGGGCGCCCTGCATGGGCACCGGGTGCTGCCGGGGCATTTGCCGGGGGTGCAGATGCCGCATGAACTCCTGCCGCGCCCCGGTGACATCGCCTGGACTCCGGCCGATTGGGCCTGGGCCGGCGGATTGCTCAATATGCTGCTGCCGGCGCTGCATTTCGGCGTGCCGGTGGTGGCCCGGCCGGTAACGCGGTTCGAGCCGGACGAGGCCTACCGGCTGATGCAGGATCTCGCGATTCGCAACGCCTTCGTGCCACCGACGGCGCTGCGGATGATGCGCGGGGCCGGCAACCCGCATAGCCGCTACGATCTCTCCCTGCGCACCGTCGCTGCCGCCGGAGAGGCGCTGGGCGCCGAGACGCTGGCCTGGGGGCGCGAGGCGCTGGGCCTCACCATCAACGAAGCCTACGGGCAGACCGAGTGCAATCTCGTGCTGGCCTCTTGCGCCGGGATCGGCGTCAGCCGGCCGGGCTTCATCGGAAAGGCTGTGCCGGGGCACGAGGTCGCGATCATCCGGCCGGACGGTTCGGTCTGCGCAGCCGGCGAAGACGGTCGGATCGCGGTGCGGCGGCCCGATCCGGTGATGTTCCTGGGATATTGGAACAACCCCGCCGCGACGGCGGCGAAGTTCGTCGGGGACTGGATGATCACCGGCGACGAAGGCGTACAGGACGCCGATGGCTATGTCCGCTTCATCGGCCGCGACGACGACGTCATCACCTCGTCGGGATACCGCATCGGTCCGGGCGAGATCGAGGACTGCCTGCTGAAGCATCCGGACGTGGCGCTGGCGGCTGTCGTCGGCAAGCCCGATGCGTTGCGGACCGAGATCGTCAAGGCGTTCGTGGTGCCGAAAGTGGGCCGCGAGGGATCGCCGGATTTTGCGGCCGAGCTTCAGGCTTTCGTCAAGTCGCGGCTCTCCGCGCATGAATATCCGCGCGAGATCGTTTTTCGCGAGGAATTGCCGATGACCACAACCGGCAAGATCATTCGCCGGCTACTAAGGTCCGAGGCTTGAAGAGCCCGCGATCGAGCCGCGCGCGCAGGGTGCGGGCGAGGTCGACGGGTTTGCGCGGAGACGCGGCTCTCACTGTCAGGTCATTGAGCACGGCTTCAGCACCGGCACCGACGGCGCGGTCGCCCTGGGCCAGCAAGAGGAGACCAGGCGTCGCCCGCTTCATCCGTGCCAGCAGCGTCTCCAGCAGAGCCGACGCGCCGGCGTCGCCTTGCGTCGCATCCGCGGCCGCCCCGTAGAGCCAGCGGCGTTGGCCCTTTCCGAGGGTCAACGCGGCGGCCAAGGGCAGTGAGCCATCCATCAGCAGGGCGATCCGACAGAGTTTGCCGCGCGCAAGATTGCGGGTCATCGCACGCAGGAAAGCGGCCTCGCGGGTGTTCTGCACCGTCGCGCGGCCAGCCCGGCCGAGAGGGCCGGAGGCTTCGAGCGCGATCAGGATTTCGACGCCGTCGCGCAATTCCCTGAGGTTCGCAGCCTCGCATAACGTCAGATGTGCGTTCGGCTCCATCGGGAGGCGTCGGTCGCCGGCTGAGCGCGCCGTGCGCCGATCGACGGCGAGCCGGTCCGGCCGTGCTGCCGCGATCAAGGGATCGATCAAGGGATTGTCCATCGCCAGTGCGTGCAGGCACAGGGCCGCGTCGGTCGTTCTCACGGCGCTGAAGGCCCGCAGCAAGGCGGACAACGTCGCTGCGACCTCGTCGCGGTCGAGCAGCGGCCAGTCGCAGAGCAGGCGCGCATCGGCGCAGTCGCTGACGGTGTCCTCACGCAGCATGCGGGCCTTGCGCCGATAGGGCAGGAAGCCGACCAGACGCCGGTCACGCTCGCTGGAGCCGTCCTGCCAGACGAGATAGGCCTGGATCTCGCGGAAGGCGACGAGATGCTGGGCGGCGGGCAGCAGAAAGCCGGGATCGAAGAACGGGTTGGGCGTCAGCGCCCGCTTGCCGAGCGCCGTCCAGGCTTCCACGATATCAGCGCATGCCGCGAGCGGTCTGGTCTCGACGCGTAAGCTTTTCGCGGTCTTCGGCGATCCTTGAAAAGGCCGCAGGGAAAGGGCGCCGTCTGTAGCGACACGCGAAACCAGCTGCCGATCCATCGCTTCAACCCCCGCTCGTCCGTTCCGGGACGAAACCGTGCTGGAACGGCAAGGCGCCTCGCGCTACCCGTCCTCTACGGGGGAACGTTTCAAGATCGAGGCCAAAAGGGGGCTGCGAGCGTGCCTAGGCCGGCTGTGCTTCGATGACCGGAGCGTGCTGGCCGAGAAAGGCCTTCCACAGCCCCTGAACGGTCTCTTCCTCGACATCCCTGACAATCAGCACGAGGCGGGAGCGTCTGTCCTCATCGGGCCAGCGCTCGAGTTCCAGCGGTGGGTGCAACACCTGCTGGACCGCGTGGACGAGCAGCGGGTGTTGCGGCTGTCCTGCGATGTCGACAAGCCCTTTCAGCCGCAGGAGGCGCGGGCCGTGGATCGAGCGCAGCATGGTCCAGAACAATTCGAAGGTCTGGCGGGCGACGGGTGTCTCGGCGGTGAGCGTGAAGGCGCGGATCGCGGCGTCGTGCCGGTTGACGTCGTGGTGACGGTGGCCTTGGCCGTTATGCGCGTGGCCGTGGTCATGATCATGGCCGTGGTCGTGATCGTGCGCGTGGTCATGCCCATGGGCCTGGTCGGGCTCCGGCAGCACATCCGCCGTCAGCCAACGCGAAAGCGCCTCCGGCCTTCGGGCGAGATCGTAGAGACCCGCGTCCATCAGCGTCGCAACAGGGGTGTCAGGAGACAGGAGCGGCGCACCGGGGTTCAGCGCCGAGAGCCTCGCCCGCAAGGTCGCGACGGTGTCCGCGTCGGCGATATCAGCCTTGGTCAGCACCAGCCGGTCGGCCGCGACGACCTGGCGGTGCGCCTCCTCATGCATGTCCAATGTCGCCATGCCGTTGACGGCGTCGACCAGCGTGACCACGCCGTCGAGCCTGAAGCGCATCACGAGATAGGGATGGTTGATCAGCACGTTGAGGATCGGCGCCGGGTCGGCGAGGCCCGTCGTCTCGATGACGAGCCGGGAAAACGGCTTGATCCGGCCATTGTCCAGCCGCCGCAGCAGATCTTCCAGCGTGACGATGAGATCATCGCGGATCGTGCAGCACAGGCAGCCGGAGTCCATCAGGATCATGTTGTCGGCGATGCTCTCGACCAGAAGGTGATCGAGGCCGATCTCGCCGAATTCGTTGACCAGCACGACGGTCCGGGTCAGCGCCGGGTCCTTCAACAGGCGGTTGAGCAGCGTCGTCTTGCCGGCTCCGAGGAAGCCGGTCAGCAAGGTGAGGGGGATCGGGATCGGCCGGGCGGGCGGCGCTGTCGTCTTTTGCATGGCTGCACTTGCAGAGGTTGGGATCGTCGCGACGGCTCAGGCCGGCAGACGGTGCTGCCGATATTGTTCTAATATTACATTAGTGGCCAATGCGGCCATGACAAGGCCGCAGCCGGCATATTGCAGCGCCCCGAGCCGCTCGCCGAGAAACAGCGCGGCGATCAGCACGGCGAAGACCGGTTCGGCGCAGAAGGCGAGGCCGGCGGGACCCGGCGCGATGCGAGCGAGCGCAAGGATCTGCAGCAGGAAGCCGATGAAATAACCGCCGAAGGTGATCGCAAGCGCAACCGGCGCCAACGCGAAGGCCGATGGCGGGAGGAAGCCGCCGACCAGCGCCAGTATCAGCAGCGTCACCGGCAGGATCACGACATGCGACCAGAACAGCTTCGGCACGGTCGCGATCCGGGCGCAACGGGCGGCGGCGAAGAACTGCACGGCCGCGCTCAGGCTCGCGAGGAGCGCCAGCGCCAGACCGCGCGGGTCGAGTCCATGAAGATCGGGACCGACGACGAGGGCGATGCCGACGAAGGCCAGCAGCGCGACGGCGAGGCGGTCGGCGCGGAAACGGGTCGGCGTCAGAAAAGGCTCGGCAAGCACGATGATGACCGGAAAAGTATAGAAGATCACAGCCGCGACCGAGACCGGCACGAAGGAAACCGAGGAGAGGTAGCTCGTGCCGACAAGCGCCGTGGTGATGCCGAAGAGCAGCAACGGGCCGCGCTCGCCGCGTGAAAGCTTGAGCGGGGCCCGCATGACAAGCGCCGCCAACGCGACCAGCGCAAGCATGATCAGGACACGGTAGAAGACGAGGAGCGGGCCGCTCAGACCGACATGGCCGGCGATCTGCGCGCTGACGATGTTGGTGCCGAAGGCCGCTGCCGAGGCGAAGGCGAACGCAAGCCCCCGACGTTCGCTGGCGCGGATGCCCGGCAAGGCGGCCTCTCGCAACGGAGCCTCAGGCGTCGTCGTCGCTGGGCGGCTTGATCTTCGCGCCAGGTTTCGCAGGCTTTTGGGCGGCTGTGGTCGATGCCTTCGGACGGCCGACAGGCTTCGCCTTCACGGCCTGCGTCTTGCCGACGGCTTTTGGCGCTGCGGCCTTGATGCCGGCTGCCGCAGCGGGGCGCAGGCTTGCGGCCGTCGCCTGGCCTGGCTGGACAGAGCCCTGAAGGCGCATCGGGCCGGATTCGAAGGCGTCGCTCGGAGGCTGGAGCGGTGCGCTCGCCGGCGCGAAAGCGTTGCTGCCGCGCGGGATCGCGCCATTGCCGGAGGCTGTGCGCGGCGTGGGCCCGCCCGTGAGGCCGGCTGTGACCGGAGCGCCGGGAACGATGACCGGGGCGCCGCGTGCGACGCGGGAGGCCGGCGTCGAGCCCGCGTTGGCGGCGAGCGGCGCATTGGCGGAGCCGGCCGTGCGGCCGAACGAAACCTGGATAGGGGCTGGCTCGGCGCGCGGCCCGAGCACGAGGCGCCCACGCGGGGAGCGGGTCACGATCGAGGTCGAGGTCGATTGTGCGCCGAAGGTCAGGAAGCGGCCGACATCGTTGCCGTTGCCGTTGGCATCGGTGCCACCGACTGGGCCCGCCACATCGGCATCGTCGGCCAGCGTGCCGCCGCCGCGGCTACGGACATCGTCGCAGACATTGGGCGCGCGCGTGCCGCTGGGCTGCATCGACGCGACATTCATGCCGGTGCCGCCCCATTTGGCGAAACCCTCGTCGAGCAGTTGCGCCGCCTTGATGGTGCGCTCCGTCGCCGAAGTCGAGCCGAGCACGACGGCGATCAGCGTGCGGCCGCCACGCGTGGCGGTCGCGACGACGTTGAAGCCCGATGCGCAGGTGAAGCCGGTCTTCATGCCGCCGATGCCGGGATAGCGCCCGACGAGGCCGTTGGTGTTGTGAATGATTTGCTTGCCGAGCTGGACGGCCGAGGTGCTCCAGTATTCGGAATAATCCGAGAAATCGCGCATCAGCGCCATGGCGAGCACGGCGAGATCATGCGCGCTGACCTGCTGGTCCGGGTTGTCCCAGCCATTGGGGTTCATGAAGCGCGTGTCGCGCATGCCCAGCTGCTGCGCCTGCGCATTCATCATGCCGACGAAGCTCTCGACATCCCCGCCGACGCCTTCGGCGACGACATAGGCGATGTCGTTGGCCGACTTCACCATCATGATGCGCAAGGCGTTATCGAGCGTGATCTCCTGGCCCGGCTTGATATAGACCTTGACGCGGGGCTGGCTTGCGGCGCGCTTCGAAGCGGGAATGGCGGTCTCCAGCCCGATGCGCCCGTCGCGGACGGCTTTCAGAGCCAGATAGATCGTCATCATCTTGGCGGTGGAGGCCGGGCGCCAGGCCTGCGTCGCGTTTTCACTCGACAGCACATCGCCGGAAGAGGCGTCGACCACGAGGCTCGCCCCTGCCAGAGCGGGGCCGGTCGCAGCGAGGCCGAGGGCGAAGATGGCGGCGAAGCGGAATGCGATCATCAGCGAGTTTCGAACCTGTCTTTGGCAGCGGCATCGGGCGATAGCGACCGCGCAGGGTTCAACGCGACGCATGCGGCATTTTCGAGACGAAGTGCTCGTTGGTCCGTGAACGCATACCTACTCCCAGCGCAGCGATTTGCCTAGCCGAAGGGGACAGTCCAAAAGCGGATGGACTTCTTTTCAGCGAGATGCCCGTGGTTTTCGGCCTGCTCTGGATACCGGCGACGATCGCGGCCTCGCTGCTGCAGACGGCGCGAAACCTTGCCCAGCGCTCGCTGACCGAGGTCATCGGCGTGATCGGCGCGACGCAGGTGCGCTTCCTGTTCGGCCTGCCCTTCGCGATCGTCTTCCTGTCGCTGGCCTGCCTCGCGCTCCAGACCTCGCCGCCGCCGATCGGATGGCCGAGCCTGGGCTATGCTGCCTGGGGCGCACTGACGCAGATCGCAGCGACCGCCCTGATGCTGGCGACGATGCGCGAGCGCTCCTTTGCCGTGGTTACGGCCTATACCAAGACCGAGCCGGTGCAGGTGGCGCTGTTCGGGGCGCTGCTGCTGGGCGATCAGCTGACGCCGCTAAAATTCCTCGCGATCGCTGTCGCGACGCTGGGCGTCATCATCGTGTCCTGGCGGCGGGGCGATACGCTGAGCCGCGCGGGACTGCGGCCCGCCGTGCTCGGGATCATATCCGGCACATTCTTCGCGATGTCCGCGATCGGTTATCGCGGCGCGATCCAGGCCTTGCCGGAGGGTGGGTTTTTGATCCGCTCCTCGACGATCCTCGTGCTGGGCCTGGCGCTCCAGACGGCGGTGCTGACGCTCTACATGCTGGTCGCCAACCGGCAGGCGCTGGTACTTAGCCTACGCAACTGGCGCCGCTCGCTGTCCGCCGGCTTTCTGGGCGCCGCGGCGTCGCAGTTCTGGTTCATCGGGTTTTCGCTGACCAGCGCTGCCAATGTCCGCACGCTGGCGCTGATCGAGGTGCCGCTGGCGCAGATTCTGTCGCGAAAGCTCTTCTCGGAAGGAACGAGCCGGCGCGAGCTTCTCGGCATGGCGATGATCGTCGCCGGCGTCGGGCTCCTGATGTGGCTTTCCGCACTGGGATGAAGCACCTCGTGGCCAGCCGATCCGCGCACGGCCACCATGCGCGGAAACCTGTTGCGGCACGAAGGCGTGCGACCAAGATAACGTGTAGCTGCACATCTAGGGAGAATTCGTCATGAGCGCTGCGATCGTCGGCTGGGCCCATACGCCGTTCGGCAAGCAGGACGCCGAGACCATCGAGAGCCTTATCGTGCGCGTCGCCACCGACGCGCTGGTCGATGCCGGCATCACGGCGGGCGACGTCGATGAGATCGTGCTCGGCCACTACAATGCCGGCTTCTCGCCGCAAGACTTCACCGCCTCGCTCGTGCTGCAGGCCGACCCGGCGCTGCGCTTCAAGCCGACGACGCGGGTCGAGAAYGCCTGCGCCACCGGCTCGGCTGCCGTGCATCAGGGCGTCAAGGCGATCAAGGCGGGCGACGCCAAGATCGTGCTCGTCGTCGGCGTCGAGCAGATGACGAAGACGCCGTCGGCCGAGATCGGCAAGGCGTTGCTCAAGGCCTCCTATCTGCCGGAGGACGGTGACACGCAGGGCGGGTTCGCCGGTGTGTTCGGCCAGATCGCGGGCGCCTACTTCCAGCGCCATGGCGACCAATCCGACGCGCTGGCGATGATCGCGGCAAAGAACCACAAGAACGGCGTCGACAATCCCTACGCGCAGATGCGCAAGGATCTCGGCTTCGCCTTCTGCCGCGAGGAAAGCGAGAAGAACCCTTATGTCGCCGGGCCTCTGAAGCGAACCGACTGCTCGCTGGTCTCGGACGGTGCTGCCGCGCTCGTGCTCGCCGACGAGGAGACCGCGCTGCAGATGCGCCGCGCCGTCGGCTTCCGCGGCATGGCCCATGTGCAGGATTTCCTGCCGATGTCGAAGCGCGACATCCTGAAGTTCGAGGGCGCGGCCGTTGCCTGGCAACAGGCGCTGGCACGAGCCGGCGTGACGCTGGACGATTTGTCCTTCGTCGAGACGCATGACTGCTTCACCATCGCCGAGCTGATCGAATACGAGGCGATGGGCCTAACCAAGGAAGGCGAGGGCGCCCGCGCCATCAAGGAAGGCTGGACGCTCAAGGACGGCAAGCTGCCGGTCAACGTCTCCGGGGGCCTGAAGGCCAAGGGCCATCCGATCGGCGCGACAGGCGTTTCGATGCACGCGCTCTCGGCGATGCAGCTCGTCGGCGAGGCTCCCGAGGGGATGCAGCTTGCCGGGCCGAAGCTCGGCGGCATCTTCAACATGGGCGGAGCGGCGGTGGCGAACTACGTTTCCGTGCTCGAGCGGATCAAGTGAGCCGCTGCTCGCGGTCAGGCGGAGCGCATGAAAGGGGCGTGCGGGTGCCTAGCGCAGGGCGGCTTGGCTCCGCTGGGGTCCACGGCCGGACGTGACAAGCTTCCTCGTCCTGCTGCTGGCCTATATGCTGAGCCAGTTCTTCCGGGCCTTCCTCGCGGTCATCTCCGCCGACCTGACGCGTGACCTCGGCCTTGATCAGGGACAGCTCGGCAGCCTGCAGGCCGCTTGGCTGATCGCCTTCGCGCTGTCGCAATTCCCGGTTGGCTACGCGCTCGACCGGATCGGACCGCGACGGACTTTGGCGGGCTTCCTGCTGTTCGCGATCGCGGGCACGGTCCTCTTCGGGCTGTCGCAGGGCTATATCACCGCCCTGACGGCGCTGGCGCTGATCGGCGTCGGTTGCGCCCCCATTCTGATGGCGGGCTTCTATCTCGCCGCGCGGCTCTATTCGGCGCATCATTTCGCGACGATGTCATCGCTGCTGATCGGGTTCGGCTCGATCGGAGATCCGCTGAGCGGGGCGCCTCTGGCTTATTTCCTCGCCGCCTATGGCTGGCGCCCCACCGTCTTCGGCCTTGCCGCGATCGTGGCACTGACGGCGCTGCTGGTCGTCCTGCTCCTGAAGGACCCGCCGCCGCTGCCTGGGCCGGCGCAAGCCCATACGTCGCTCTGGGGCGGGATCCGCCAGATCGCCACCAAGCGGGCGCTCTGGACGATCTTTCCGATCACCTTCGTCAGCTATGGCGTGACGATCTCGATGCGCGGCCTGTGGATCGCTCCCTATCTGCAAAAGGTCCATGGCTTCGATCTCGCCGCGACGAGCTATGCCGCGATGGCGATGGGCGGCATCATCGGCGTGGGAGCCCTGCTGATGCTGCCGCTCTATCGGCGGATCGGCGCCAAGGCCACGGTCGGCGGGTGCGCGCTTGCCGTGGTCTGTGCCTTTTTCGCGCTGGCGGGGTGGGGGCGAGGTTCGGCAGCGCTCGCGGTCGCACTGTTTCTCGTCATCGGCCTGTTCGGTGTCACCTATGCCGTCGTGATGGCGCATGCGCGCGCTTTCATGTCGCCCCTCGAGATCGGGCGAGGCGTCACCTTCATGAACTTCGTCTTCATGGGCGGGGCCGGCGTGATGCAGTGGACATCGGGGCGGCTGGTCCATGCGCTCGGAACGCAAGGTTACGATCCGCCGACGAGCTTCGGCTGGCTGTTCGTGTTCCTGGGCCTGGCGCTCGCTGCGACGCTTGCCGTCTATCTGGCCTCTTCGGCGGAACCGCGAGATGCCTTACCGGCCTCGGTCTGACCGTCGTCAGGCCTCGCCTGGCGCCTTTGCCGCGATGGCCAAAGCGTGGACACGCTCGGCCAGCTCGGCGGCCAAGGTGGCGTTGACGAGACGGTGGCGTTCCAGACGGCTCTTGCCAGCGAAGGCTTGAGAGACGATATCGACGCGGAAGTGAGTCTCCCCGCCCTCGCGCCAGCCACCATGGCCGTGATGCTGGTGTGATTCGTCGATCACCGTCAGCCGCTGTGGCGTGAAAGCCGCTTCGAGCTTGCGGGTCATCCGTTCTGCCATCGTGGTCATGATCGCGCCACCGTTGCGATGATCTTTCCTCAGGTCCGACAGGCGCGCTTCGTGACGCACTTGCCGGCCCGCCGTCCGAGTCTCATAACCAATCAACGATGAACATCAACTCGCGCTTCTTCGATCGCATCAGGATCGGCGCTTCCGAGCCGGAAGCCGTCATCGAAAACGATGTGCACTGCGACCATCCCGGCTGCCGCCGCGCCGGAGAATTCCGCGCGCCCAAGGGGCGGGGCCGCGAGGGCCAGTTCTTCCGCTTCTGCATGGAGCACGTGAAGGCCTACAACGCGACCTACAACTACTTCAACGGCATGGATGACGACGCGCTCGCCGCCTACCAGAAGCAGGAGGAGATCGGCCATCGGCCGACCTGGAAGCTCGGGGTCAATTCTCAGGCCGGGCGCACCTCGAAGCGCGGACGCGGGAAGAGCGGCGAGGCTGCCGCCGACATGCACGACGCCTTCAACCTGTTCGGCGCGCAACGGGCGCAGCAGGCTGCGAAGCCGGAGCCGCGGGTCGGCGTCGTCGCCATGAAGGCGCTGACCACGCTGGGGCTCGACGACACCGCCGATTCTCCCGCGATCAAGGCCCGCTACAAGGAGCTGGTGAAGCGGTTCCACCCGGACGCCAATGGCGGCGACCGCTCGCGCGAAGGCACGCTTCAGGAGATCCTGAAGGCCTATCAGCAGCTCAAGAGCGTCGGTATGGTCTGATCGTCCGGACTCAATCTCTCGTCCGGCACAGCAGCTGGAGGCGAGATGGGAACCGAGACGATTCAGGCACCGCCGGATGCCGATCAACGTCGTGCCAAGCCTGCGGTCATCGTCTATCCCAACGGCAGCCTGCCCGGCGCCGACATGGCGATGCTGGCGCGAGCCCGCGAGGGGCTGAGCAAGATCGACGAGATCATCGTGCCGCCACGCGAGGGCGGCAGCTTTCGGGTGCCTAAAGGGCATTTCTTCCGCGTGGTCAGCATCGAGGGGCCGCAGGTCGGCGACCTCAATCTCTGGAACGCCGCCGACCTCTCCGAGCGCTTCTTCAGCGGCAAGACGCGGGCGCTGCACGCGACGCATCTGACGGCCGGCGACCGGCTCTGGAGCAGCCTGCCGGCGCTCAGGCCGATGGCGACCATCACTCACGACACGCTCGGCTGGTATGGTTGGGATGCCGATGGCGGCGGCGTTCATGACGTCATCGGCACGCGCTGCGACCCGTATACGCATCGGCTGCTCAATGGCGGCGACTACCATCATTGCTGCCATTCGAACCTGTCGCGCGCCTTGGGCACTGCGACCGGCCAGCCGGCACGCGAGGTCGAGCACCATGTTCACGACGTGCTGAACGTCTTCATGTGCACAGGTTTCACCCGCGACACGCACCAGTACTTCATGAAGGCGAGCCCGGTGCGGCCCGGCGATTATCTCGAGCTGTTCGCCGAGATCGACCTTCTCGGCGCGCTCTCGGCTTGCCCCGGCGGCGATTGCGGCGCGACGCATTCGAGCGATGCGGCGATGTGCCATCCTCTCAAGGTCGAGATATTCGCGACGCGGCCGGACCTGCTGGCGAGATGGGAGCCGCCGGCGCGGAACGGGTACGGGCGAGGGCATGGCGAATAGGGTTCGCCCGCAGTTCGATAGGGCTTGGACAGTGCTGGAACCCTCTCCCGGAGGGAGAGGGCAGGGTTAGGCCCCGTTGGACGTTTTGGTTGAACCCTGCCGCTGCTGCGGGAATGGCGTAGGAAGCTGGTCCATTGGCCGACACCTCACCCCTGCCCCTCTCCTTACAGGAGAGGGGTTCTGTTGCGGTTGTCGAACCCAGTTAGCTGTAATTCCTATTTCTTCCCCGCCAGCCCCGCGACATCGGCGATGATGCCGTCCAGCGCGAAGTCCTTGGGCGTATAGACCCGCGCCACACCCATGTTGCGCAGCGCGTTCTCGTCGTCGGGCGGGATGATGCCGCCGACGACCACGGGCACATTCATGCCGGCGACGCGCAGCCTCGCCGTCACGTCCCGCACCAGCGGCAGATGCGAGCCCGACAGGATCGACAGGCCGATGATGTCGGCTTGCGTTTCCCTGGCCTGACTGACGATTTCGTCGGGCGTCTGGCGGATGCCGCCATAGCTCACGCTCATCCCCGCATCGCGGGCGCGCACCGCGATCTGTTCGGCGCCGTTCGAGTGGCCGTCGAGGCCGGGTTTGCCGACGAGGAAGCGGGGCGGGCGGCCGAGCCGCTGCGTCGCCATCTCGACGGCGGCCTTCGCTGTGGCGAGCCCGGTCGCGTCTCCCAGCTTCGTCGTGTCGACCCCGGTCGGGGCGCGGTATTCGCCGAAAATCTCGCGCAGCACCTGCGCCCATTCCCCGGTTGTGACACCGGCCTTCGCGCAGGCGATCGAGGCCGGCATGATGTTGCGGCCCTCGCGGGCGCTGGTTTCAAGCTCCCCGAGTGCCGTCTCCACTGCGACGGCATCGCGTTGGGCCCGCCAGGCCTTGAGCCGCGCGATCGCCTCGATCTCGACCGAATCCGGCACGGTCACGACGGCGCTGTCGCCGGCCGAAAGCGGCGAGGGCTCGCTGGTGGTGAATTTATTGACGCCGACGACGATCTGCTCGCCGCGCTCGATCGCCTCGATTCGCCGGGCGCCGTTCTCGACCAGGGCCTGCTTCATGTAGCCGCTCTCGACGGCGGCAAGCGCCCCGCCCATCGCGTCGATCCTCGCCAGTTCCGCCAGCGCGGCTGCCGTCAGTTCCGCGACCTTGGCGTCGATCACGGTCGAGCCGTCGAAGATATCAGCATATTCGAGCAGGTCGGTCTCATAGGCGAGCACCTGCTGCATTCTCAGCGACCATTGCTGGTCGAACGGCCGGGGCAGGCCCAGCGCCTCATTCCAGGCCGGAAGCTGCACGGCACGGGCGCGCGCTTTTTTGGAGAGCGTAACAGCCAGCATTTCGATCAGGATGCGGTAGACGTTGTTCTCGGCTTGCTGCTCGGTCAGCCCCAGCGAGTTCACCTGGACGCCATAGCGGAAGCGGCGGTGCTGCTCCTCGCTCACGCCGTAGCGGTCGCGCGTGATCTCGTCCCAGAGATCGACGAAGGCGCGCATCTTGCTGAGTTCGGTGACGAAGCGCATCCCGGCATTCACGAAAAAGGAGATGCGCCCGACGATCCCCGGGAAGTCGGCGGCGCTGACCTCCGGCCGGGCGCGGATCGAGTCCAGCAGCGCGATCGCAGTCGCCAGCGCGAAGGAGAGCTCCTGCACCGGCGAGGCTCCGGCCTCCTGCAGATGGTAGGAGCAGACATTGGTCGGGTTCCACTTCGGTAATTCCGAAGCCGTGAAGACGACGATGTCGGTGGTGAGCTGCATCGACGGTCGCGGCGGGAAGACATAGGTGCCGCGCGAGAGATATTCCTTGACGAGATCGTTCTGCGTCGTGCCTTGCAGCAGCTTGCGGTCGGCGCCCTGCTCGTCGGCGACGGCGATGTAGAGCGCGAGCAGCCAGGCCGCCGTCGCGTTGATCGTCATCGACGTGTTCATCTGCGCCAGCGGAATCTGGTCGAACAGCGCTCGCATATCGCCGAGATGGCTGATCGGCACCCCGACCTTGCCGACCTCGCCGCGCGCCAGAACATGATCAGGGTCGTAGCCGGTCTGCGTCGGCAGATCGAAGGCGACGGACAACCCTGTCTGCCCCTTGGCAAGGTTACCGCGATAGAGCTTGTTGGATTCGGTCGCGTCGGAATGGCCCGCATAGGTGCGGAAGATCCAGGGCCGTTCGCGCTCCGTCGCCGGCTCGCCGCTCCGCTCCGTCGCGCTCATCACGTTTCCCCGTCCGCAGTGCCATCGAAATGTTGCACTGCGGCAAGGATAAGGGAAGCGCGACGTAGCTGTCGCCCTCGACGTTAGGCGGAGGTCTCAGGTTTCTGCGAGTAGGGGAACGCAGGCGCGGGCGGTGTTCTCCGCGCCTTAGCCGCTCAATCCAGCGGGATGGTGCCACGCAGATCGCGCGGCGGCGGCAGCAGCGCCGCGATACGCAGATCCGTCTTCGGCGGGGCGAGGAAGGCGCGGGCGGTCTTCTTCGGCAGGTCGAGATCGAGCGGCCTGTCGGGCGGAAGCGGAGCGCTCCTGACGAGCTTGATCGCCGGCGCGTCAAGCACGGGCGAGGCGGTCTCATAGGCGACCGGCGTCGGCGCAAAGGCAAGCGGGGCGGAAGCGAAGGAGGTCGTGCCGAGAGACGCGGTCGTGGCGACCGGCTCCGAGGTGGACAGCGACGCGACCTGGTAGTTCGGCATCTCGTAGCGGCGGCGCTCGGAACGCTCGCCCTTGATGTAGAAGGCGTTGCCTCCCGCCACCGTGACATAATGCATGTTGGCGTAGCCGAAGCGCAGCCCGGCGGTGTGGAAATGCTTGGCCTCTCCGACCTGCGCATTGCGCTTGCCGTTGAGGATATCGTCGGCGAGGGCCTCGATCCTGGTCAGCCCTCTTTCCGTCATCGGGCGCGTCATGACGCCTGAGGCGAACTGGCGCGGGGCGCCGACGACACCGCAGATGGTCTCCGGATAGCGCTGCGATTCGACCCGGTTCATCACCACGGTGCCGACGCCGAGAAGACCGGCATCGCTTGAACGGTTGGCCTCGAAATACATCGCGCGGACGAGGCACTCTTTTTCGCGCGGATCAGCCTTGGCGAGCGCGACGGCGCGCTTGCGGGCAGCACCCGGCTCCTTGACCCCGGGGGGCACGGCCGTGGAGGCCGTCTCGACGGTCGCCATGCTGCACGCGCCCAGAGCCGGCGCCAGCAGCACCATCAGAAGCGGGATCGAACGACTGCCCTTGCGGACACCTCCAACGAAGCGGAGACGGGGAGCAGCGATCGCGGTCCGCTTCATGCGGCAACCTCCAAGTTGTAGGGATCTGCAGGCGGCCCAAAGAGGCAACGCAAGCGATCTCCGGCAAGGAACCGCGAATTCCTTAACAGAAAGTTAATCGGGGGAGAAAGGGGGCATGAGCACGAACATGGCGCGCGCGACGTCCGCAGCGCATCCCAGCTTCGGCTAACATTCTGATCGAACGAGATAATGGCTGGATTGTTCCGAGCCCAATTTTCTTTTTGCGGAGCGCGAAAACATTTCTTGCCCGTCATCTCGGGAGAGCGCCGGATAGCTCGATAGCAGGCGGCTCAGGGTCAGACGGCGTCTGCCCGCTCAGTGCCCTGAGTCGGGCAGGCGCGGCAGGGGCATGAATTCGACGCCCTCATCATGCAGCATTCGCGCGTCCTCCAGGGAGGCGCTTCCATAGATTGGCCGCTGGTCGGTTTCGCCATGGTGGATCTTCAGGGCCTCCTCGGCGAAGCGCTCTCCGACATGTTCGGCTTTTTCGCGCACCTGCCGATGCAGCTCCCGCACCATCGAGCGCAAGGCCGCTTCCTGTTCGCCGATGAGCAGAGCGGGGCCAGGCGCGGCTCCGGCAGCAGGCGCCTGTTCTTGCGATGCAGAAGCTGCCGATGGCTTCTCGCCCAGATCCGTGCGGGCGACGTTCGGCGCCATGATGGCGCGCGCGACCTTGGCGCTGCTGCAGACCGGGCAAGTGACGAAGCCGCGCTGCGCCTGCTCCTCGAAGCTCGAGGAGGTGGCAAACCAGCTTTCGAATTCGTGGGCGTGGTCGCAGACGAGGTTGTAGCGGATCATGCCGTTTCGATCGAACAACGGGAACCACGGCTCGCGGACGGGCCGGAGCCGCTCCGGGAGGCCCGCAGTGCGCGGGAGGTTGCGCGGGAGGTCAGGCGGCCAGCAGCTTGTCGAGCTCGCCGCGGGACTCCAGAGCGTGGAGGTCGTCCGAGCCGCCGACATGGCGCTCGCCGATGAAGATCTGCGGCACCGAGGTGCGCCCGCCCGCACGCGTCGTCATCTCCTGTCGCAGCGCCTGGCCGCCCTCCACGTCGATCTCCGTGAAGGCCACGCCCTTCTTGCTCAGCAGCGTTTTGGCGGAGCGGCAATAGGGGCACCAGGAGGTGGTGTAGATCGTGACCGGGGGCATGGCGGGGCCTTGGCTCGCAGTGTGGCTCTTGCTCATGTAGTGCCTCCTCATCGATCCGTCACGACCCGCGCGAAAGTGAGCACGTCGACGGCTGTCGCGCCCGCCCGCAGCAATGCGCGCGAGGCGGCGTTCACCGTCGATCCGGTGGTGAGGACGTCGTCGACGAGGAGAATGCGGCGGCCTTCCACCTGTGCGCGGGCCTGAGGCAGGACGCGGAAGGCGCCTTGCAGGTTGTCGGCACGCTGGGCCCTCGTCAGCCCGACCTGCTGGCGCGTGCGCTTGACGCGTGCAAGGGCAGTTGCCGCGTGCGGCAAACCTGCAAGACCGCCTACGACGCGGGCGAGCAGAGCAGCCTGATTGAAGCGGCGGCTCCACAGCCTGGTGCGATGCAGCGGCACGGGAACGATCAGGTCGGCGTCGGCGAGCAGTTCGTGGCCGGACTGACGCATCATCCGGCCGAGCGTCAAGGCGAGCTCGGACCGATCGCCGTATTTCAGTCGGTGCACCAATTCGCGCGCGGCTCCGTCGAAGCGGCAGACGGCGCGAGCCCGCGTGAAGACGGGAGGATCGGCGATCGCGGCAGGGGAGAGCATCCCGGGCCCGAGATCGACCTCGAAAGGCGTGCCGAGCCTTTCGCAATAGGGGCGCTCGATAAAGCCGATGCCGCTCCAGCATGACGCGCACAGGGCCTGCGCATTTCCGGTCGCGGCGCGGCAGGCGACGCAGACCGGCGGATACAGGATGCCGATGGCCATGCGAAAGGCACCGATCGCGATGCGGCCCGGATAATGCGCCAGGTGCGGCAGCGAGACCGCGAACCGACGAGAGACGGAAGCGCGGGGCGTGATGGCTTCCTCACACGGTGCCGCCGATGCGCGATGCCCGGTGCCCTCGGGCAGACGCATCGCCCAGACATGCTCCTCGGGCCGATCAGCGGACACCAAAAACGCTCCCTTGGACCCACGCCATATGATCAGACCTCCCCTCGGTCTGGATCGATCCTTCCAAGGCAGCCATCTTCCGCGCTCTTCCGCATGCAGGCAAGCGGAGCGGGCAACGCCTGACGGGCCGAGCCATCTATCCAAACCGGATAACGCGACCCCAAGCTGCGCAACGTGGCTACAAGCTCTATAGCGCACACCCGCGCCTGCCGCGGTCGCAGAAACCCAGGCAAGAGCTTTCGTCATCCTTTTGGGGGCTCATGCCGATCTCCGTGCTGGCGGAGGACCGAGCTTCCACAAGCCGTGCCATAGCCCGATATTCTTCCGCCAAGGCATAAAAAGCAGTTGCGGCACGCCGAGGCTACGACTACACAGGCGCCCTCGACCGGCGCTGCTCCCTTCGTCTAGCGGTCTAGGACGTCGCCCTCTCACGGCGAAAACAGGGGTTCGATTCCCCTAGGGAGCGCCATTTCCGGCTCTGCATCGAACGCATCGCCCGGCTTCGCGCCGGACTTGATCACGGATCGCACCGTCTCAGGAGAGGCGACCGTCGCGATCAGCGTGCGTTCGAGTTTCTGCGCGACGATCTCTTGGAGCAACCAGGTGGCGTAGCCCGAGCGGTCGCTGTAATCGGCAAGCAGGACGGGACCCTTGCCTTCTGCGACAGCCTCGTGGGCCAGCGCCACCGCCTCCTTCGCCTTGTAGATCCTGACGGTGTCCAGCAGCGCCTGACGCCGCCGCCAGATCCAGTCCGCCATATCGCGGATGACGCGCTCGGCGAGGTCCGGGTCGTCATTGGTCAGCACCTGCAGCGACATGCCGGCATCGGGCACGTCCGACCAGGGGAAGCCGAAGAAGACGTTGACGAAGACGTCGGGCTCGCGCGCCTCCCAGATCAGTGCGCGCTGGATGAGATCGGACCAGGGCGAGGCGCCGGTCCACATCACCACGGTCGGCGCGATGATCGGGATGCGCAGGGTGCGATGCACCGGCTTGAAGCTGCCGCGGATCGCACGGACCAGCATGCGCGCCGCGCGCTCGCCCTGCAGATGCATGTCGTAATGCGGGAAATACTTCACGCAGAAGGCCATGTCGGCCTGCGCGAGGAAGGCTTCGTCCTCGTTGCCATGCGGATCGAAGGTTGCGGTGATGAAGGCCTTGTCGCCGACGACCTCGCGGACGCGCCTGGCGATATCGGCCTCCGGCCGTGGCACGCCTCGCACGGCGAGCGCACCGTGAAGCGCGAGATAGACGCCGTCGAATTGCGGCTGCGCCTTCAACTCCGCGATCATGATGCCCATGAAATGCTGATAGGCATCCTCGGTGATCCAGCCCGAGCCTGTTCCGGTGCGTGGCCAGAGCGGGGAGGTGATGCCGACGAGCTCGACATCCGCGAATTCGCGGGCAACCTGCACGAAACCGCCCATATAGCCCTTCGGGTCGGTGGCAAGCAGGTCTTCGCCGGAAGCCGGGGAGCCCGGATAGATGAAATCCTCCCGCGTCGTGTCGTTTGGGAGAAACGTCACCGTCTCATGCGCGAACTGGAGAACGGCGATCCGAAGCTTGGACTGTGTCACAGCGGCCTGACGTCGTAGAATTGGGCGAAGCCGATCCGCATGCCGCTGATCCCGCGATAGGCTGTCTTTTCATAGTAGGCGCCGAGCGGGATATAGGGCACGTCGATGAAGAACTGCTTCTGGATCTCGGCGCAGATGGCCTTCTGGGTCGCGAGATCCCCGGCGGCGAACCAGTCGAGCCTGAGTTCCTCGAGGCGCGGGGATTTCGGCCAGCCGAACCAGGCCTGGTCGCCATTGCCGCGGATGCCGAGCTGGCTCGCCGGATCGAAATTGTTGGTGCCGTTCAGATAGGTGAAGAAGATGCTCCAGCCGCCCTTGTCGACCGGCTGGCGGCTAGCGCGGCGCTGGACGACCGTGCCCCAGTCGGTCGAGACCAGATCGACATTCACGCCGGATTTTTGCAGGGCATCGGCCGCCACCGCCGCGAGTGCGTGGGTCGAGGGATAATCGGTCGGGTCGAGCAGCACGACGCGCTCGCCCTTGTAACCCGCCGCTTCCAAGGCGCGTTTGACGGCGGCGAAATCGCGCTTGCCGACCAGCACTTCGGTCCCGGCGGTCGTGGCCATCGGCGTGTCCGGACTGAACACGCCAACATGATCCTTCCAGAGCGAGCGCTCGTCGCCGGCGACTGCCGTCATGCACTCGCTCTGGTCGATGGCGCCAAGCAGTGCCTGCCGGATCGCGGGATTGTCGAAGGGTGGATGCAGCGCGTTGAAGCGCAGACAGCCGATGCCACCGGCCGGGTCCAGCCCCTCCAGTTTGAGGCTCGGGTTGCCTTTAAGCGTGCCTTGCAGGTCGGGCGTCGGATTCTGCCACCAGTCGACCTCGCCATTGGCAAGCGCATTGGCAGCCGTCTGCGGATCGGGAATAATGTGCCATTCGATGCGGTCGAAATGGACCTGCTTCGGACCAGCGGTGAAGGTCGCCGAGCCGTTCGCGCGCGGAACATAGCCGGTGAAGCGTTCATAGACGGTCAGCGCGCCCGGCACGCGCTCGTTGGCCTTGAAGCGAAACGGCCCGCTGCCGATCATCTCGGTGACTTGCTTGTTGGGGTCGGTGACTGCGAAGCGCTCGGGCATGATGCAGGGCATCGAGGTGCCGGTCTTGCCGAGCGCGGCCGGCAGCAGCGGGAAGGGGCGCTTCAGCCGGAACTTCACGACGCGGTCGGATTCGACCGAGAGCTCGTCCGTCGCGTCCATCAGGGCGCGGCCAAAAGCATCGCGGGCGGAAAAGCGACGGATGCTCGGCACGACATCCTGCGCCCGGACCGGTTCGCCGTCATGGAAGCGCAGACCTTCCCGCAGCGTCAATCGCCAGGTCTTGCCGTCGTCCTCGATGGTATGACCGGCGACCATCTGGGGCTCGAAATCGTAATTGGCGTTCTGGCCGTAGAGCGTATCGAAAACGAGGTAGCCGTGATTGCGCGTGACCGTCGCCGTCGTCCAGACCGGGTCGACGATGGCGACATCAGATTCCGGGATGAATTTCAGCACCCTGGCGCGCTGCGCGAGTGCCGGCCTGGCCATCGCGGAGACCGCGGCGCCGGCCGCAACCCCCAGAAACGTCCGACGCTCCATGCCGCGATCCTCGTTCCAGGCGCTGGAAAAGCTGTACAGGCAGCGTCACAGCAATTTTAATGCCGCGATCTTAGGACGGCGCAAACGGCCGATGCAAGCGGTCCGGTCCCGCTTCAGGCGCAGGAGCGCACCTGCACTGACGCGAAGCCGCCTACGCGAGACCCGGCATGTTTCTTCACCATCTCGCTGTTCGCGCGGCGATGTTCCGCGACAGAGCCGAATATGCGAGCGGTGCTGCCCGATCTGCCATACGTGCGACGTAGACCAGCGGAAGCTCTTCCCGACCGCCCCGACTTTTTCAGCACAATCGGCGCTAACCCGTCCCTAAACTCGACCTTGTGACGATGTGGTACGAGGGTCGGCGGCTTGCCATCCGCGGCAGCGCAAGGCACGACTGGTCATCACCATTCCTCTAGCGATGTCGGGCTCGAGAGATTCCGTTGCCGTATCCAGCCATACCCGCGACGGCGTTCGGTTTCCTGCCGACGGACAGCGAAACCGGCAGGCTGATCGCCGCCCGCGACTGGAGCGTGTTGCCGCTCGGGCCCATCGAACAATGGCCGCAGAGCTTGCGGACGGCGACGACACTGCTGCTGCGCTCGCCGGTTCCTATCGTGATGCTGTGGGGTCATGACGGGATCATGCTCTACAACGACGCTTATTCCGAATTCGCCGGCGGGCGCCATCCGCAGCTCTTGGGCAGCAAGGTCAGGGAGGGCTGGCCCGAGGTCGCCGATTTCAATGACAACGTCATGCGGGTCGGGCTTGCAGGCAGAACCTTGTCCTATCAGGACCAGGAACTGACGCTCTACCGGAACGGCGTGCCCGAACAGGTCTGGATGAATCTGGACTATTCGCCTGTGCTCGACGAGAGCGGCCGCCCCGGCGGGGTCATCTGTATCCTGGGGGAAACCACCGACCGCGTGATCAAGGAGAGGCGGCTCAACGCCGAACGCGACCGGCTGTGGAATCTCTCGCAGGACATGCTCGCCCGCGCCGACTACAGCGGCATGATGAGCGCGGTTAGCCCGGCATGGACGAGTGTGCTGGGCTGGAGCGAGGAGGAGTTGCTCACCCGTCCTTATGCCAGCTTCATGCATCCCGACGACATGCCGCCGACGATCGCGGCGATCCAGCGGATGGGCGAGTTCGGCCGACCAACGCGGTTCGAAAACCGTATCGCCACGCGAGACGGCGGATGGAGGCCGATCGAATGGACGGTGACGCCTGAGCCGGGCGGCAATCAGTTCGTCGCGGTCGGACGTGATCTCAGCCTGAACAAGGCGCGCGATGCCGAGCTGGAGCGTGCCCAGGAGGCACTCCGCCATGCCCAGAAAATGGAGGCGGTCGGCCAGCTGACGGGCGGCGTCGCGCATGACTTCAACAACCTGCTGACCATCATCAAATCGTCGACCGATTTGTTGAAGCGGCCGGGTATCACCGAAGAGAGACGACAGCGCTATATCGGCGCCATCGCGGAAACTGTCGACCGCGCCGCTAAACTGACCAGCCAGCTTCTGGCCTTCGCCCGGCGCCAATCGCTCAAGCCGGAGGTCTTCGATGTCGCGGAGCGGTTGCGGGCGATCGACGACATGCTCCAGACCGTCGTTGGCGGGCGCGTCCGGGTGATCACGGAGCTGCCGAACGAGGCATGCCTCGTCAAGGCTGATGTGGCGCAATTCGAGACCGCCGTCGTCAATATGGCCGTCAATGCGCGCGACGCCATGGACGGCGAAGGCCAGCTCATCATCCGCGTCGAGACTGCATCGACGATGCCGGTGATACGCGGGCAATTTCCATCCGCAGGGCGGTTCGTCGCCGTCTCGCTAACGGATACCGGCGTCGGCATCTCGGCCGACCAGATGCCATCCATTTTCGAACCCTTCTTCACGACGAAGCCTGTGGGCAAGGGAACCGGCCTTGGACTGTCACAGGTTTTCGGCTTCGCGAAGCAGTCAGGCGGCGATATCGCCGTCGACAGTGAAGAGGCGCGCGGCACGACCTTCACCCTGTTCCTGCCCGCGAGCGAGGCAAAGCCTTCGGCCGTAGCCGCCGCCGGAACCCATAACATCAACCCGATTGAGCAGGGACATGGGAAGCGCATTCTCGTTGTCGAGGACAATCTCGAAGTCGGACGGTTTTCGACGCAAATCCTCGTGGATCTCGGTTACGAGACGATCTGGGCCGTCAACGGAGATGAAGCGCTGCAGCAACTCGCCATGTCGCCGAACTTCGATGCGGTGTTCTCGGACGTGGTGATGCCGGGAATGAGCGGCATCGAGCTCGGACACCATGTCCGGCGACTTTATCCGGACCTGCCGGTCATCCTCACATCCGGCTACAGCAACGTTCTGGCCGAAGAGGGCCGGCACGGCTTCGAACTGCTTCAGAAGCCCTATGCGGTCGACGATTTGTCCCGGCTGATCGGGCGCGTGCTCAATCGGGGCAAACGAGACCCAACCTATCTCTGATAAGCGGATTTTTGGGGCCTGAGTTCGAACTCACAGAAGGTGGGCATGTCGCCCCCGATGAAATCCGGCGACGAAGACGATCACGTCGAAGCGCCCGCTTGTCGGAAGGCTGCCGATGTCTGCAGTCGGCGCGTTGCGTGCTGCCGCGTCATCATTTCGTTGGCGTGAGCCGACTCAAGGTATTGTCCCGAGAGCGTGCGCCGCGACCGATGTAAAACGACCGCGAGTGACTGTTCTGATCTCGCGGTATCAGAGTTTTGAGGGCTCTGGTCGTTCCTTGTCGTAAACGGCGAGGCGCTCGACGATCGTCGCGGTGGCCTGGGTCATGCCCACGACCTCGACAGGAATACCGTTCGCCCGGTAGCGGCCGACGATCTTGTCGAGCGCGGCGACTGCTGTGACGTCCCAGAAATGCGCCTGTGTGACGTCGATGCGCACGCCGGCCTCGCCCGCTGCATCGAGCTCGAAAGCCTCGCTAAAGGCATCGGCCGAGGCGAAGAAGACTTGGCCGGTGACGCGGTAGGTCAGCGGGCCGGTCGTGTCATCGCCCTCAGCGGCGACATGCATCAGCCGTGCGACCTTTACGGTGAAGAAGACGCCGCTGAGCAGCACGCCGACGAGAACGCCGAGCGCGAGATTTTGGCTTGCCACCGTGACCGCAACCGTCGCCAGCATCACCGTGCTCGACAGGCGCGGATGCGCGAGGACGGCCCTGAGCGAGGACCAATTGAAGGTGTCGATCGAGACCATCACCATGATCGCAACCAGCACGACGACCGGCACCTGCGAGACCCACGGCTTCAGTGCAACCATCAGTACCAGCAGGAAGGCACAGGAGAACAGCGTCGAGAGCCGCCCGCGCCCGCCATATTTCACATTGCTGACGGTCTGACCGATCATCCCGCAGCCGGCGATGCCGCCGAACAGGCTCGACGCCATGTTGGCGAGACCCAGGCCCGTGCATTCGCGGTCCCTGGAACTCGGCGTGTTTGTCAGGTCGTCGACCACCGTAGCGGTCATCAGCGATTCGAGCAGGCCGACCATGGCGATGGCGACGGCCGGGCCGACGATGATCCGCAGCGTTTCCCAGGTGAACGGCACGGTCGGCCAAGCGAAGACTGGTAGTGCCTCGGGCAAGCGGCCGAGATCGGCCACCGTTTTCACTGGCAGCTGGAGCAGGCTCGCGGCGACCGTGAGTAGGACGATGGCGATCAGCGGCGATGGGATGGCTGTGGTCAGCCGCGGCACGCCGTAGATCAGCGCCAGCGCGACCGCGAAGAGAGCGTAGGTGTGCCAGCCTTCGCCGAGGAGATGCGGCGTCTGTGCAGCAAAGATCAGGATCGCCAGCGCGTTGACGAAGCCGGTGCGGACCGATTGCGAGACGAAGCGCATCAGCACGCCGAGCCGTAGAAGCCCGAAGGCGATCTGGAGCGCGCCGGCAAGGAGGCCTGCGGCGAAAAGATAGGGCAGGCCGTGCGATGCGACGAGCGGCGCCGCCACCAGCGCGACCGATCCGGCAGCTGCCGAGACCATGGCCGGGCGCCCGCCAGCGAAGGCGATGACGATGCCGATAACGAAGGAGCCGTAGAGCCCGACCTGCGGGTCGACGCCCGCGGCGAAGGAAAAGGCGATGACCTCGGGAATAAGGGCGAAGGTGGCGACGGCGCCGGCGAGAAGTTCGCGCGGCGGATTGGTCAGCCATTCGCGCCGAAGGTTGGTGATGAGCATGGTGATCTCGCAAGGCATCGCCATCAGTCCACCGCGCGGTGCGACCTGACAATTGACGATGAAGGCCTGTTGCGTTGTCCGGCGGATCGGCGGCCGGAAGAGCCACCCGGGATTTCACCGGGTCCAAGGTTTATGATGACGGTTATAGCCAGCTGGTTGCGCCGCACAACGGCCAATTCGCCACGAATGACTGGACTGCCTCATATCAGAGCTGCGATGCGGCTACTCTGGAGCCGAACGTGCCCTTTGCGGAGCTTCCCTCGCAATGTCCGCTTTGGCATATCTCGAACGCCAGCGAGTGGCACTCTCCCGCTCTTGTTTCGGGCCGCCGTCTCGGCGAGGGGTGTATCTATGGACGCCGGGATGGTGGCTCAGACAGCGTTTCGCGAACCAGAATCGCTCGGGCGGGACCAGCTCTAAGGATGGTTCCCGCATGGTTTCTGGTCTCAAGCCGAGTGAAGAACGCAAAAAGAGCCCGATGGTCGACGCACGCGATGTGTTGAAGCTCAGACGCGATGCCCTGTCGGGGATCGATGCCGTGGAAGCCTGCTTCCATGGCCATGCCTACGACATGCATCACCATGACGAATGGCTCGTCGGTGTGACTCATGCCGGTGTCCAGGACTTCTTCTGCCGAGGCCAGCGACGCCAGAGCACGGCCGGGTGGGTCATCCTGATGGAGCCGGGAGAACGGCATGACGGGCGTGCCCTGGAGCCCGAAGGTTTTCGCTACAGCATGCTCTATCTCCCCCAAGCATGGCTCGGTAACCAGATGCATGACGCCGCTTGCCCCGGATTCCGCGATACGCTGACCGACGACCCGCATCTCGGGCAGCTGATCCTGACCGTCTGCAACCAGATGCTGTCTGGCGGAAAGCAGCTGGCTCTGGATCAATCGCTCGACGCCTTGGCGACACGACTGCGCAGCCATCTCGGTTGCCGGCCGCCGACGGCGCCCGATGACAGGAGCGATGCCGTCGCGGAGCGGGCCATGGACTATCTCCGGACTTATTATTCGGAGCCGTTCGGCCTGGAGATGCTGGCTCGGGTTGCCGGTGCAAGCGATCGCTTTCAGCTCGCCCGCGTCTTCCGTCGGCGGTATGGGCTTTCTCCTCATTCTGCGTTGGTTCAAATCCGCCTTGCCCAAGGCCGGGCGATGCTGCGCGAGCAGGTCACGCCAGCCGAAAGTGCCTTAGCCGCCGGATTTGCTGATCAGAGCCATTTCGGGCGCTGGTTTCGCCGGGCCTATGGGCTGACGCCCGGCGTCTATCGCGGCGGCCGCACGAACGTTCCAGACATCGGCCGCTCCGCTCGCTAGCACTTCCGTGTTTGATGCGGGAGCAACACGATGTTCGACACCAAGGTAGCCATTCTCGTTCAGGAAGATCTCGCGGTCTGGCAGAAGCTGAACGTCGCGGCCTTTCTGGCAACCGGCATCGCAGGCTCCGTGCCGGACGCGATGGGGTCTCCGTATGAGGACGCGGCTGGACGGCAGCACGCCCGATTGCTCGGCCAGCCGATGCTGGTTTTCGCCGCGACGACCGAGCTTCTTCAGCGCGCCTGGAAGCAGGCCATCGAGCGAAGCCTGATCCGCAGCGCCTATGTCCGGCCGATGTTCGAGACCGGCCATGACGCGGCCAATCGGGCTGTCTTCAAGCTCGAACCGGCCGATGCGCCGGATCTGGTCGGCTTGGCCCTGTTTGGCCCGAAGAAAGATGTCGACAAGGCAATCAAGGGCGCCCGATTGCATCCGTAAGCGTGGTTTGTCTGGTCATCTCGCTCGGGCTCTTTGGCGGAGAGTGAATTCGACCGCCGCTGCTCGCACTCCTGAGCGTCTGCTTTCAGGCGGAGGTTCGATGTCCCGTATCGGCGCTAAGCGCGGGGCTGTTGCGACCTGTGCATTGAGCACCCGTGTCCGCGACAATGGGCCAATATGTATTGGCGTCAGTTCGACCGATCCTGCCGACTGCGGTGCTGAATGTCGGCGCGACCTATCGCGGGCGCGATTTCGGATCCGACGCGTCGCGCAACGCATCGCCTAGCAGGTTGAGCGCCAGTACCGTCACGAGGATCGCCAGACTCGGGAAGACCGCGAGCCACCAGGCGTCGAGGATGTTCTCGAAGCCCTCGCGGATCATGCTGCCCCAGGTCGCTGCCGGGGGCGGCACGCCGAGACCGATGAAGCTGAGCGAGGCCTCAGTCCGGATTGCGGAAGCCAGCCAGAGCGAGCTCATCACCACGACGTCCGAGAGCATGTTGGGCAGGATATGCCGCGTCATGATCCGGAAGGGTCCGCAGCCATAGGAGCGCCCCGCCTCGACGAAATCGCGCTGGCGCAGCGTGATCGTCGGCGCGCGGGCGACACGGGCGAAGGGCGCGATCTCGGTCACCGCGATCGCGATGATCAGGTTTTCGAGGCTGGCGCCCAGCATCGCCGCAATCATCAGGCCGAGCAGCAGCGTCGGGAAGGCGAGCAGCACGTCGAGCACGCCCATGACGAACTGGTCGAACAGCCCGCCGACATAACCGGAGATCACGCCGATCGTGGTGCCGATCAGCATCGCGATCAGGATGGCGACGAAGCCGACGAAGAGCGAGATCCGCGCACCGTAGATCAGCCGCGAAAGCACGTCGCGCCCGAAGGAATCCGTGCCGAGCCAAAACTCGGCCGAAGGCGGTTCGAGCCGTGCCACGATGTTCTGCTCCAGCGGATCGTAGGGAGCGAGCCAGGGCGCAAGGATCGCGACGAGGATGATGGTGACGAGCAGGACGAGGCCGAGCCAGGCGAGCCTGTTCTGCGTGAAGGCGAGCCAAAGGCCGCCGGGGCGGATTTCGAGGGTGGTCGTGGCCGCGTCGCTCATGAGTATTTCACCCTCGGATCGACGATGCCGTAGGCCAGGTCGGTCAGCGTGTTCACCACGATGACGCAGATGGCGAAGATGATCATCAGCCCCTGCAGCAGGGTGTAGTCACGGGCATTCAGCGCGCCGATGATGAGCTTGCCCAGGCCCGGCCGGTTGAAGATGATCTCGGTCAGGACGGAGTTGCCGATCAGCGTGCCGAAATAGAGTCCGACCACTGTGATGATCGGGATCAGGCTGTTGCGCAGGGCATGCGTGGAGACGAGCTGCGCGGAACCGACGCCCTTGGCGCGGGCCGTGCGGATGTAATCCTCCGTCAGCACCCCGAGCATCGCCGCGCGGGTGACGCGCATCACATAGGCGGTCATGATGATGCCGAGGTTCAAAGCCGGCAGCGCCAGCGCGTGAAGCCGACCGATGACGCCGCCGGAGCCGCTCACCCCGCCGAGCACCGGGAACCAGCCGAGCTGGATCGCGAAGACGATCAGCATCAGGATGCCTGACACGAAAGCCGGAAACGACAGGCCGATCAGCGAGACGACGCGCGAGACGTAGTCGAGCCAGCCATTGCGCGACAGCGCCGCCGCCACGCCCAACGGCAACCCAAAGACGAGGCCGATCGCGACGGCGGCGACGGTGAGTTCGATCGTCGAGGGCAGGACGAGCAGGACCTCCTGCACGACGCTGTGGCCGGTGCTCAGAGATTGGCCGAGATCGCCGGTCAGCACCTTGCCGATGAAGGCGAGGTATTGGACATAGACCGGCTGGTCGAGCCCGAGCTTCGTTCGCAGCGCCGCAAGCGCCTCGGCGCTGGCCTGATCGCCAAGGATGACCGAGGCTGGGTCACCGGGCACCAGGCGGACCAGCACGAAGATCGCCGTCAGCATGACCAGCAGCGTCGGGATCGCCAGCAGGATGCGCCTGAGCACATAGCTCGTCATGCCGCTGCCCTCTCTCGCATCAGGCGCTGCGGCGCGAAGGCCGCGATCTCGCGCGTGGTTGTGCCGTCGACTACCAGATCGGCCAGGATCGCCCCCACAACGGGCACGAGCTGGAAGCCATGGCCGGAAAAGCCGAAGGCGTGGAACAGGCCCGACGCGTTCGGAGAGGCGCCGATCACCGGGATATGGTCGCGCGTCTGCGCCTCGATGCCGGTCCAGCAGCGGGCGATGCGGGCGCTTTGGACGGCAGGAAACAGGTCGCTGGCGGCCCGCGCGCCCTTGGCGAGTTCGGTGTAGTTCACCGTGCTGCTCTCGCTTTCGAGATCAGCCGCGCCCTGAAGGCCGCCGCCGATCACGAGCGTGCCCTGATCCGACTGCTTGAAGGACAGCGCCCGCCCGACGACGCTAACGACCGGCGCCAGCAGGGGCGCGAGCCGCTCGGTCACGATCATCATCGAGGCGCGCACGCCGAGCGCGATCTCGTCTCCGAACTGCGCGGCGAGCTTCGCGGCCCAGGCTCCGGCCGCATTCACGACCACGGGTGCAAGGAACGCGCGCTCGCCGCAGGACAAAAGCCAGTCGGCACCTTTGCGCTCGACAGCCGCGACGCCGCATCCTTCCACGATCACGACGCCGGCAGCCTCGCAGGCGCGGCGGAAAGCGAGAAGGGTGCGATGCGGGTCGGCGGCGCCGTCGGTGCGGGCGATGAGGGCGCCGACGCAATGCGGGCTCAGCGCCGGCACGAGGCGCCGCAGCTCGTTGGCGCCGATGATCTCCTCATGCCCATAACCCAGCGCCCGCATGCGCGCCTCGCGCTGCAACAGGTCGGGCATGTGCTCGGCCCGTTCGGCGATGCGCATCTGGCCATGGGCATGAAAGCCGCAGCCGTCGCCGACGATGGAGTCGATGTGGTGCCACATCTCCATTGCCTCGAGCGAAATCGGGATCTCGGCCTCATCGCGGCCAAGCGTGCGGACGCCGGCCGCCGTCGCCCCCGACGCGTGCCGGCCTGTCCAGCGCCGCTCGATCACCACGACCCGCCGGGCGCGGCGCGCCAGATGCAGGGCCGCCGACAGGCCGTGCAGGCCGCCGCCGACAATTGCGACGTCGAAGCCTTCGACCCTCATGCCGCAGGCTTCCCTTCCTCGAGGCTGGCGAGTTCGCCCAGCGTCACCGGCTTCAGCGGCGGGCGGATGCGGAAGAAGCCGACCTCCTCGACCGGGCGGTTTTGTGCCGTCGCCAGGATATGGGCGATGGTGGCGCCGCATTGGCGGCCCTGGCAGGGGCCCATGCCAACGCGCGTGAAAGCCTTGATCTGGTTCGGCCCCGGCTTTCCCTGCACGGCGCGGGCCCGCAATTCGCCGGCCGTGACCTCCTCGCAACGACAGACGAGCGTTTCGTCTGATGGTGCGAAGAGCTGAGGGCGCGGGGCGTACAAGGCATCGAGGAAAGGACGCAGGGCGAGTGCGTGGGCGAGGCTGCGCCTCTCGCGCAAAGCTGCGGCCTCCGCCTGCTCTGCGGGCAGTTTGCCGAGCATTGACGCGATGCGCAGGGCCGCGAGGCGCCCGCGCGGCTCGGCCGCCTCGGCGCCTCCGATGCCGGCCCCGTCGCCGGCCACGAAGACGCCCGGCCGCGAGGTCTCGCCCCAGCCGTCGAGCACCGGAACCTGGCATTGCTGTGCCTCGTCCCACCGCACGGCACAGCCGAGGGCCAGCGGCGCATGGATGCCGGGGATCACGCCCTCATGCACCAGCAGCACCTCGGCTGCGACCTCACCCTTGCCGCCATCGGCCGTGCGGTAATGCAGCCGCTGGAGTGTGCTGTCCCCGTCGGCGCGAAGATCGACGACATGGCGGATGATCGGCACTCTGGCCCGTTTGAGGGCGAACGACCAGGAGAGCCCTTTCAGCAGATCGTCGAACCGGCTCCATCCGGCCGGCAGATGGCGGAGCGCCTTGATGGCGCGGCCTTTGGGCGTCGTGTCGAGGACGCCGGCGATCTGCCCGCCCGCCGCCAATAATTGCGTCATGTAAAGCAGCGGCAGCGGCCCGCAGCCGGCGATCCAGACCGGCTTTTGCGGAATAGAGTCGGCTGTCTTGAGCAGGATCTGCGCCGCGCCGACGGTCAGCACGCCGGGCAGGGTCCAGCCGGGGAACGGCACCGGCCGCTCCTGCGCACCGGTTGCGAGGATGACGGCGTCGGCGAGCACGCTGCGCGCCTTGCCGCCCTGAGTCAGAAAAGCCTTGAAGCCGGGCTCGATCTGCCAGAGCTGCGCCTGCGGCTCATAGATCGCACCGCAGGCGCGGAAGGCGGCGGCTCGGTCCACCCCTGCGCTGTAGGCTCCGCCGAGCCGAGAGAGGCGCGGCGAGGCGGCGACGGTCTCGATGCCGCGCCAGATCTGTCCGCCGGGAGCCGCCTGGTCGTCGACGACACGCACCGACAATCCGTGGTTTCGCGCCTCGATGGCGGCGGCCATGCCTGCGGGCCCAGCGCCGACGATCAGCAGATCGGTGCGAGCCTCACTCATCGGCCGCTCCCATCTCGACGAGAAGGCTGCGACGCCCTTGCTGGCGCATCACCACCATCCCGGCTTCGACCGGGGTCAGGCAGCCCTGGACGGAACCCAGCCCCTCGATTTCGATCAGGCATTCGAAGCAGACGCCCATCATGCAATAGGGCGCGCGCGGGCTTTGCGAGACCGGCGTCGTCCGGCTCCAACACTTCGGTTGGCGCAGCAGCACGGCGGCGACACTCTCGCCGGCCTCGGCGGTCACGGCCTTGCCGTCGATCGTGATGGTGAGCCCAGCCGGGCCGGGGTCATGCAGCTTGCGGAACATCGAAGCGTCTCTGGTGAAAGGGCGAAAAGCTGTCGGGCAGGCCGCCCGCCGCAACGGCCTCTGCCAAGGCCTCGGCATGGAAGGCGGCCAGCGTCACGCCAGAATGGCAAAGCGCGACAAAGGCGCCGGGATGGCTCTGCGACTGCGCGTAGATTGGATAACCGTCTGGCGTCATGATCCTCAGGCCCGCCCATTGCCGCACCAAGCGGGCACCCGCCAGCGCCGGGACGATGTCGACGGTCTTGCGGCTCAGGCCTGCGGCGGCTTCGGTCGTGGTCGAGGCGTCGTAGCCGCTATGATCCTTCGTCGCCCCGATCATCACAGTGCCCTCCTCCGTCTGCCGCAGGCCGCTCGCCGGCAGTGGCAGGAAGGGCGCGAAGCGCTCGGTTACCAGCACTTGCCCACGCTCCGGGACAACCGGAACCTCGAGCCCGACATCGCGAGCCAGCGCCGGTGAGCCCAGCCCCGCGGCGATGACGATCCGAGGCGCGGTCAGCGTCTCGTCCCCAATCAAAAGGCGAAAATCGCCTCCGACCGGCTCAATCCGATCGACCTTTGCGCCGTGGCGGATGGCCCCGCCATGGCGCAGAACTCCGCCATGCAACGCCGCGAGCAGCTTCAGCGGATTGCAGTGCCCATCGTGCCGGCCATAGCTCGCGCCCGAGATGGTCGGGCCGAACGCGACCTTCGGCATCAGTCGCTCGAGCGAGCCCCGGTCCAGCATCTCGGCGTCAGGATCGTCGCTGGCGGTCTGATTATGCAGTCGCATCAGGTCGAGGCGACGCTTCTCGAACCCGTCTTCGCCGAAGCAGAAGGCCAGCCCGCCATCGTGACGGTAGCCGAGCGTGATCGCCGTGTCGGCTTCCAGCGCATCGCGAAAGCCGCGCCATCGGCCGATGCTGTCACGTGTCAGGGCTTGATAGGCCGGCATACCGAGGCCCTTGCCCTGCAGCCAGACGAGGCCGAAATTGGCGCGCGCCGCACGGAAATCGCCATCGTCGCCGTCGAGCAGCAGGACCCGCTGATGCCGCCTGGCCAAGCCATAAGCGACGGCTGCGCCAACCGTTCCTCCCCCGATGACGACAATGTCCGGTCGCATGCAAAATTCCCTTGCCGGCTTCGACGTTAGGGAGCGATGCTGTATTTCGTCAAAGTCGTTTTTCTCTCGATATTATTCGCCGGGGTTATGGATGTTGCGAAGGCTGAACCTGCGTCAGATCGAGGCTTTCAAGGCCGTCATCGAGTACGGAACGGTCAGTCGCGCCGCCGAGATGGTGAACATCTCGCAGCCGGCCATGAGCAAGCTGATTGCGCATCTCGAAGAGGATACCGGCTTAAGGTTGTTCGACCGGGTCAAGGGCCGGCTCGTCTTGACCCGGCGCGGCATGCGCCTCTACGAGGAGATCGACCGGATCTTCGTTGGCATCAGGCAGGTCGAGAACGCCGTCGAGGCCATTAGGCGCGACGAGCAGAGCCGCCTGCTGATCGGCGTCATGCCGGCGCTGTCGGGCTCCTTCATTCAGCTGGCGACCACGCGCTTCCTGTCGCTGCAGCCCGGCGTCCTCTGCGCCCTGCAGTCGCGCAGCTCTCAATGGATTGCGGACGGGCTGGTGACGCGCAAGCTCGATGTCGGGTTCACCGTCACGCCGATCGACAACCCCTATATCGTGGCCGAGCCGCTGATGGCCCACCCGCTGGTCTGCATCATGCCGCTCGGCCACCCGCTAACTGCCAAGAGCGTGGTTACGCCGCAGGACCTCGAGGGCCAGGCCTTCGTCTCGTTCGACCCGGAGAGCTTCACCAGCAAGCGCATCGGTGAAGTGTTCGAGGCCCACGGCATAGCGCCGGACATCGCCATGATCGTCAGCATCTCACCGACCTTGTGCGAGTTCGTCGCAGCCGGCATCGGGGTCTCCCTGGTGCACCCCTCGGCGGTCGTCGGGCTGCAGGACAAGCTGGTGATCCGGCGGTTCGAACCGGCGGTCCAGGTCGATTTCCAGCTCTGTCACATCCGCGACAACCGCAATGCCCGGCTGGTGGAGGCTTTTCTGGAAGGTGCGCGGGCGGCGGCGGCTGAGGTGTCCAGGACCATCCTGTCACCATGAGAAAGCCGACAGCGCACGAACGCTGCCGGCTTTCGACGGAACGGTCTTCTGGCGTGCCTATCGTGCCTTCAACGTGGTCGCCTCGGTGATCGGCGGAGCCAGATTGAGCGAGCCGGTGAGCTCATAGCCGTAGTTCAGCCGGTCGGAATGCGCCCAAACCTGACGCAGCTCGAACAGGGGGACGGCGCAGACATCCTCCATGATCTTGCGTTGCGCCTCCTTCCAGAGCGCCTTCTGCGCTTCAGCATCGGGCGCGGTTCGTGCCTGCTCGATTTCCTTGTCGGCCACCGCGCAGTGAGAGAAGTTTGTCGCGGCCGTCGGCGTATTGACGATCGAGCGCGAATGGAAGAACTCGCTAAGATAGGTATCGGCGATCGGGAAGCGCGCCGCGCCGTAGAAGACAAGCCCGCTCAGATCCTTGCGCGTCTGGCTTTGGTAGGTCGCATGATCGACGACCTGCATGTCGAGCTTGATGCCGGCCTTGGCGAGCTGCGCTTGGATGATCTCCATGATCGGCTGCTGGGCCGAGACGTTCGAGACGATCGCCTTGATGGTGATGCCATCCTTGTGGCCGGCTTCCGCCAGCAGCGCCTTGGCTTTTACGAGATCGAAGCTGTAGCGGACCGAGCAATCCTCGCCGAGATAGGCCGGCGGCACGACCGAGCAGCCTCTGGGGCCGACATCTTTGCCGACGTAACGGACGAGGTCATCGACATTGATAGCAGCCGCGATCGCCTGACGTACGCGGATGTCGTCGAGCGGAGGAATGCTCTGGTTGATATGAAGGATGCGGTATTCGCCGGGCCTGAAAATGTCGATATTGAAGCCGGCACGGCGCCGCGCGGAATCGACCCAGCGCTGTTCGCGCTTGGCGTACATCAGGTCGAGCTCGCCCGAGGTGAATGCCAGTTCACGTGCGCTGTCGGAGGGAATGACGCGGACCATGATCGTATCGATCTTCGGCTTGCCGCGAAAATAGGTCGGGTTGGCTGTGAGCTTCACATATTGCTGCGTCACCTGCTCGGCGAAGGCAAAGGGCCCGGTCCCGACCGGACGACTGGCAAAGCGATCACCCAGTTCTTCGGCGGCCTTGCGGCTGACGATGTTGCCGCCATGATAGTTCGAGACGCGGCCGAGGAAGTTCACGTCCGGATATTTGAGCGTGATGCGCACGGTCAGATCGTCGAGCTTCTCGATTTTGTCGATGGCCGAGAAATCCGAGGAGAAGGTGGAGCGTTTCGGGTCGGCCGCGCGCTGGAGCGAATAAACGACGTCGTCGGCACTCAGCGTGCCCCAGTCGCCCTGGAACTTCACATCCTTGCGCAGATGAAACGTCCAGCTCTTGCCGTCGGGCGAGGCGTCCCAGCGCTCCGCGAGATCGGGCTCGATCTCCTTGGGGTCGGCGCTGCCCGGCTTGAAGCGTACGAGGGCGTTATAGATCCAGCTGACGACGGCGACATCGTCGGTCGCGCTTGCGCGGTGAGCATCCAGCGTCGAGACGTTCGTGCCGCCCGTACTGACCCGTAGTACCGTTTCCTGCGCAAAAGGTGCGGAAATGCTGCCGGTGGCCAGGATAGCGCCCCCCAGAAGCCCAAGGACATAACGTTTCACCGCAGCCTCCCTTATCGTCTTGCTGGATGGACGATGGATGCGGCCAGCGTCAGTTGTCCAAGTCAGAATTCACCGCAGGTTATTCCAGTTAGTTATAAATGCAGCGCCAACCGACCACTCCCCATCGGACGGAGCGGAATTAGGGTGCGTACTCCTAGGGAGCGCCATTCGTCACCTAAGTCTTTGAAGGGCTTAAACTCTCCAAATACTGGCGAAGATTTAGGCGGCGGGCTACTGATGACTGGGTTTCTACCGGTAGATCGCCGCCCGCCCGCGGCCCGATGACGTTGCTCACGCGGCTATCGGCGGGTCTTCAGCGCTTCCGCTCAGGTTTTGGCCGAACGCGCTTCCCGCCTGCGTAACTTTTCTTCGCATCCCGGCGAATAGGAATCGGGTGACGCTTCGCTTTCGCTTAAGTCGAAGTCGCGGTTCTTTCGGTGGGAAACATCGAGGGAGAGTAGCGGCGGATAGCGAGGCTTTAGTGCGAAACGGGCTTCTTCCGACTGGTGTCTCGAGACCACGGGCATCGGCTGTGAATCCGACGGGCTTCGGCAAGGATCTTTGCGATGGATACGCGCTCTCACGAACAGGCTTTGCCTGGGGCTTTCATGATCGGCGCCGCCGTCGCGACAGGCAATCCGGCCGTCGCAGAACTGGGGCTGGTGGGTATCCTCCTGCCTCTTGTCCTGCTTCTACTCGCCCTTGTCTTCACGCGTGTCCGTGCACTTCCGCTCCAGGTCGGCGTCAGGTGGATCGGCGCGGGCTATGTCGCCTTCATCTTCCTCTGGTACGAACAGTACAAGCTGTTGGGCGACCAGGGCAGCCGCGACCTGTTCACGACACTGACCGACTGGTTCGGGTTCCACGGCTACGAGGCCGTCATGCGCATCGGCGTCGCGCTTTGCGAGATCGCGGCCTCGCTTTTTATCCTGACGCCAGCCGTGCAGGGGCTCGGCGCGATCGGCGCCCTGATGCTGATGTCGGGGGCGATCTTTTTCCATCTGGTGACGCCGCTGGGCGTCGATCCCTACCATGATGGCGGTGTGCTGTTCAAAGAAGCCTGCTCGGTCTGGATGGTCTCCACCGTTCTGATCTGGTGGCGGAGGGCGCAGATCGCCGCGATCGCCGGGCGTTTTGGCCTTCCCGTTCCGGCCTGGGCGACCGCACCGGCCACCTCTTCGATGGAGGGATGAGGGCGGCCGTCGATCGACCTTTGGCTCCAATGTACCCTTGGCTCCAATCTAACCTTGGCTCAATGAGAGATGGCGAGCGGGGTCGATGCGACGGCCAGCGCCGCGAGCCGCCCGGCCGGGCGGCCACGCAGGCGAGCCAGCCGCTGCGAGGCGAAGAGGTTCGTTCCGCCGCGACAGGTGAGGCGTTCGGCGAGGATGCGCTCGGCCTGCTCATGCGCGCCGGAGCGGATCAGGCTCTCGACATAGGCCTGCTCGAACAGGTCGCGCTGGGCATGGCTGCCACCGATGGCGACAAGTCCGTTTCGCGCGGCACCCAGCAGGCGGCTCGCCTCGGCATAGTCGCCCTCGTGGAAGGCGATCAGCCCGAAGGCCGCGAAGGAACCGTTGCGCGCGGCGGTGCGGCGCTCGCCGCTGCGATGGGATTGCGCGTCGTCGACGAGTTGGCGGGCGATGGTTTCAGCCGCATCCTGACGGCCGGCTCCGAGCAGAGACAGCGCATAATGCAGATCGGCGAAGACGAGGCGCCCATCGTGGACGCGCCCCTCCGCCTTTTCCGCCAGCGCCTCCCAGCGGCTTCCGACATCGATGCCGGCATAGTCGAGCCGCGCCAGCAGCGCCGCGCCGTTGGCGATATCGCGATAGTCGTCGGTCGGCTCGGCACGGATCTCCTCGTCATAGAGCCGTAGCACCTCCGCATTCTCGCCGCGCTCCATCCGGAACAAAGCGAGGTGCCAGACGATGTGGAAGCGCAGATTATTGGCATGGGCGAAGCTGCGGCCATCGCCGAGCCAGGCGACGCCTTCGTCCGCCCGGCCGGTCATCTCCAGCACATGGGCGACCGCGTGGCGCCCCCAGGCGTCGCGTGGGCTGAGCGCCACCGCGCGGCGTCCTGCGCGTTCGGCCTCCGCGTAGAAGCCACGCTCCTCGAGCGCGAAAGCGTAGCAGCCCTGCACATAGCCGGCGAGCGGGTGGGTTTCTCCGAAGGCTGGAGCGGCCAGGCGCAGGCTCGCCAGCATCTGGACCTGATCGCCCAGCACGAAGCGAATGCCGTGAGACAGTTTCAGGGCCAGGACATCGAGGGGATGGTCCAGCAGGATCGCCTCCAGCCGCTCGGCGGCCTGACGCGGGGCGTCATCGAGCCAGAGCGCCAGCGCTTCCATCACCATGCGCTCGCGCCGGGTGATGGGGCGCAGCAAGCCGGCGATCTGGGCCTTGGCCAGACAGCCGCGAGCGGAAGCGACCAGTTCGCGGCGGGCCAGCGAGAGCAGCATCAGTCCCTGTGCCGCGTGGGCCAGTGCGAAGTCGGGATCGGCCTCGAGCGTACGGGCAAGGTGCACCGGCGTCGTCGTTGCATGGGCCAGCACGGCCTCCAGCGTGTCGTTCCAGGCTAATCTCGCGGTGTCGTTCGCGACGCTGATCCGGTCGCCGGAGAGATCGTGATACATGGGCTGCTGCTCCATTGCGGCGTCCGTGACGGGCGCTCATCGGAGAGTTCGCAAACAGGCCGATCAAGCGCCGATCAACTCGCTTCACGGACCCGTGTGGGAAGGGCAGTGGCAATACCGTTTTCCGCCTCCTGCGGCCGGGGCGAGGCCTGCGGCGCCGGGCCGCTCCATGGCGCGCTCTTGAACCAGCCGACAATGATCGCGGTCGCCAGGATCAGCGCGAAACCGGTGAGGTTCAGCAGCGCGACGACCCGCGTGTCATGCCCGGCCGCTTCGGCGACGACGCCCGCCAGACGGGACAGGACGACGCTGGCGAGGAAGGTCGCGAGCGATTGGCGGCCGATCAGGATGAGGCAATGCCCGGCGCCGCGGTCGAGCCGCTGCCGCCAGGGCTCGATCAGGCCGAGCACGAGATAAGCGAGCGCCAGGAAGTGCAGCACGCGCAGGATGTGCAGATCGTTCTTCTCGTGTTCGGCAAGGAGCAGGTCGTGAAGCGTCTGGGCGGCCGGCCAGTGGTCCAGGATGCCCCAGAAGGACAGCGGCACGGAGACGAGGACGAAGCCGCCGGCCAGCAGCATGAGCCGTCGGTCCCCGAAGGCCGGGACAGGCAACCATTTCATCGCGATGAAGAAGCCGGTGAAGAAGATCAGTTGCCAGGCGAACGGATTGAGGAACCAGCCGGCGCCGCTCCATGGATTGCCGGGCAGGTTCAGACCTTCGCTCCAGACCAGTGTGTAGAGCAGCCCGGCGAGAAGGAACGGCAGAGCCGGATGGAGCCGCCGTAACGCCATCATGACGGGCACCAGCGCCAGGATGACGAGATACATCGGCAGGATGTCGAGATAGTCCGGCTGCCATGTCAGGGTGGCGAGGCCGAGCAGAGCGCGTTCGGGCTCGGCGAGCAAGGCCGGGAACTGGGCCGTCAGGACCGAAAGGCCGAATGTGCGATCCAGCAGGGCCGCGAGCGCGATCAGCGCCAGTACGAGGCCGATCTGCGCCCAGTACACCTGCCAGATCCGGTAGGCGATGCGCGCGGTGCCGAGCCGGAAGCCACGCCGGACGAAGACGGAGCCAAAGGCGAGCGCGCTCGCGACACCCGAGCAGAAGACGAAGAGTTCCGCCCCGGACGAAAAGCCGAAGCGCGCTGGAATCCACGCGTTCCAGCTGTTGGACGGCACGTGCGCGATGAAAATGATCAACATGGTCAGGCCGCGAAAGAGATCGAGCCTCTCGTCGCGAGCCCGCTTCGCCGGTTTGCCTGGGAAAGGCTCCGCCATCAGAAGGCCCCCTCATAGCTTGCCGCGTCGATGCGGCAGGCGAGCAGGCTGAAGCCCTGCCTGCGAAAGGCGGCTTCGGCCTCGCGCCGCAATGCGGCGCGGTCCTCGATCGCAACGCCATGGCCGCCCATCGCCTGCGCCACGGCGGTAAAATCGGTCGCGCCGAAATCGACGCCGGCACGTGCCAGCGCCATCTGCTTCTGCTTCAAGGCGATCAGCCCGAGGCTTTCATCGACGAGGGTAACGATCACGACGGGCAAAGCGAGATCGCGCAGCGTCGCGAGTTCGCCCAGCACCATCTCAAGCCCGGCATCGCCGACGAAGCACAAAGTCGGCTTTCCCGAACCCAGTGCCGCGCCGGTGGCGAGCGGCAGGGCACAGCCCATGGTGCACAGCCCCGTTGATTGCAGCAGGCCGCGCGGGCCGTCGCAGGTCCACATCTGGCTGAGCAGGATGCGATGCGCGCCGGAATCGGCCGTCGCGACCGTGCCGGCGGGCGCGGCCTCGCGCAAAACCGCGAAGACGGCGTGCGGCCCCCATTCGGCCGGCGCCGCAAAGGCCGCCTGGAAGCGGGCACGGATGGCGGCGGTCTGCCCATCGGGCCAGATTTCACCGGACCCTGTCTGGGTCGGCGTCGGGGCATCCGAAAGGCGCGTCAGGATCGCGCCGACATCGCCCGCGAGCAGCAGCGTCGCGCTGTGCATGCCATGCCGGACGGGGTCGGCGACGATGTCGATGACGGGCTTGTCCGCCGGCCAGGGTTGGCGCCAGCCCTGGCGCATTTCGATGGGATCGTACCCGGCGAGCACGATCAGGTCGGCCTCGTCGATGAGCGACCGGACGATCGCGTCGGCCTTGGGAGACAGGCCGATGGCGCCGATCACGCGAGGGTCGTTCTCCGGTACCAGTCCCTTGGCCTTGTAGGTGGTGAGCAGGGGCGCCCCGGTCCGGGCCAGGAAACGCGCGAGGGCCGCATCGCCATGCTGGTTGACGAGGTCGAGGCCTGCGATGACCAGCGGCCGGCGCGCCGCCGCGATCATCCCGGCCGCCTGCGAGAGATCGGCCGGCATAGCCGGTTGCACGACGGGCTGTGGGGCCAGCGGGCGGTGGTCGGCCTGCGCCTCGGCGACGGCGATCGGGAGGTCGATATGGACCGGGCCGGGCCGGCCTTGCAGGGCCACCGCTACCGCCTTCTCCACGACGAGAGCCTCGGTGCCGGGCGCGACGCGGAAGCTCGCCTTCACCAGGGGTCGCAGCACGGCCTGATGGTCGAAGACCTGATGGGTGTAGCTCTCCGCCACGGCCTCATCGACACAGCCGGTGATGAAGATCAGCGGAACACGATCCTGCTGGGCGTTGGCGACGACGTTGACCGCATTGGCGACGCCAGGGCCGAGCGTCGCGACCAGCACCGGCAGCGCGCCGGTGGCGTGCCACAGCCCTTCGGCCATGAAGCCCGCGGCGTTCTCGTGCTTGGCGAGCTGGAAGCGGATGCCGGCGCGCCCTAGTGCATCGAGCAACGCCAGCACCTCGCCGCCGGGGATGCCGAAGGCATGCGTGGCTCCGGCCGCAGCGAGACGCTCGGCCACAAGGTCTGCGCCGGTGGTCTTGCTCGCACGGCCTGTCATCGGAGTACCGGCGGATGGGATCGGGTCTTGCAGCATGTCGTCTGTCCGGCGGGCCTAGGAGCGGCGTTTCGCGGGAGTTCGCTCCCGAAGCGAGTTCGGTTACGGCTTCACGGAGATGTGAGTGGCTGCCGGAGGCTGACCGGAGGGATCGGCCGGCATCGCCAGATGCCATGCGCGTTCGACCCAGGCGGGATCGAACATATGTCCGCCCGCGTGCAGGCAAAGCTCGAGACGTGCCGGTCCGCCGCAGTTCTCGGCGATCCGGCACGTCAGCGCTTCGGGCTGTTCGCCATGCGCGGCCTGCGCCCACGACGCGGTGCAACCGCCTGGCGCCAGGATCGCCAAGCTCCGGAAGACGTCGCCTTGCCTGATGCCGTTGCGCAGCGCGCGACCGGCCAGCGGTACGGTGGTGTCGGTGGTGCCATGAACGTGGATGAGCGGCGGCCGTGGCCCGGCGCAGCTTTCGGGCAGCGGCTCCCAGAATGCGCCCGCCACGGGAGCGAAGGCCGCGAAACGGGTGGGCATCCGGCAGGCGAGGGACCAGACCATCGAGCCGCCCTGCGAAAAGCCGCTCGCCATGATGCGGGCGGGATCGACCGGGAACCGATGGGTCACATCGTCCAGAACCTGGCCGACGAAGACGAACTCGTCGCGGTTATGCGCAGGAGACCCCGGAAAGGACCAGCTCATGCCGATGCCGTCGGGTGCGATCAGTGCGACGCCGAGCCGGCGTGCCACGGCGGTAAGTTCCGCATCGGAGACGATTTCCGCCGCCGATTGCTGATAGCCGTGAAAGAAGACGATCGCGCCGTAGCGCTGCCCCGGTGCCGGCTGTGGCGGCAACACGACGCGATACCGGCCGCTCGCAACCTCGCAGCCCGTTTCGGCCGGGCAGGCCTCGCCGATGGGAGGAGCGCCGGCATGAACCGGCCCTGCCTTGAAGGTGATCAGGATCGGAAGCAGAAGGAGAAGACGGATACCGGCTGTCATCGTTCGACGCTCCCGCAAGGATAGACCGCCTCGCACGGGCGAGAGCGTAGCGGGTTGCCGCGCCGGCTTCACCAGCGCTCACAGGCTTGTGAGCGCTGCGAGGCCATGCGACGGAGCAGACTGGATCCGGCCCGCCGCAATCCGAAAGCCTTCCCGCTGTCGCTCGACGAACTCGAAACGCTGCTCCGCCCGCTCTTTATCGCTGCGCTTGCCGGCGATGCGGCCGCCTATCGCTCCTTCCTGGAAGCGATCAGCGGACGGCTGCGTGCCTATCTGCGCGGCATGCTGGTGCGCGCCGGGCGCACCGAGGCGACCGAGGCTGAGGATGTGCTGCAAGAGACTCTGCTGGCGCTGCACCTTTCCCGCCACACCTATGATCCGTCGAGCCCGGTCACGGCCTGGGCGCATGCGATCGGGCGCTACAAACTCGTCGATCATCTGCGCCGCTCCGGGCGCCATTCTGGCTCCTTGCCGCTCGACGACGAGGCCTATCAACTCGCCGCCGCGCCCGAGAGCCCCGCCTCCGAAGCGCGGCTGGATCTCGAGCGGGCGCTGGGGGCTCTGCCGGAGCGCACGCGCGGCTTGATCGATCGGGTCAAGCTGCAGGGCTCAAGCGTTGCGGAGGCAGCGAGCGCGGCGGGCATGACGGAGACGGCGGCCAAGGTGGCGATCCATCGCGGCCTCCAGGCCATGGCGAAGTTTCTGTCACGCCGCGGGCCGCGGCCGCCATGAGCATCGGATCCGCCGATGTAACCTTTCGCCGGCTCGGGACGAAATTCCCGCATGAAATGGATCGAAAACCTCCGATGCAGACCCACGACCTGATCTCGCTGATGGCGGCGGGGCACCGGCAGGTAGACAGCGCCTGGCTTGGCCGCACGACCTGGCTGGCGGGGCTCGGCGCGCTTTTCCTTACGGTGCTGCTCGTCCTCGCCACACTCGGCTCGCGGCGCGATTTCGCCATCGCCTGGATGACGACGCCAGTGCTGACAAAGGCTGCCTTCGGCGCGAGCCTCGCGGTGGTCGCGCTCTCGGTGTTCCAGCGGAGTCTGCGCCCCGGCGCGAAGCCCGGCAAAACACTTTGGCTGGCGCTGCTGCCGATCCTACTCGTCGCCGGCTTTGCTGTTGTCACGCTGGCGCAAGCACCGGCCGAGAGCTGGAGCGGCCTGATCTTCGGGCGCAACTGGCGAGCCTGCCTGATCGCGGTGCCGCTCTATGCGGTGGTGCCGCTCCTGATCCTGATCGCCGTGGCCCGCCGCGGCGCGCCGGTCGACCGACATTTGACCGGCGCAGCGGCCGGCATCGCCTCGGCCGGGCTCGCCATCGTCGGCTACAGCCTGCATTGCCCCGACGACGCGGCGCCCTTCCTGGCCACCTGGTATCCCATCGGCATCGCGACCGTGACGGCGTTGTCGACGCTCGTCGCACCACGCTTCCTGCGCTGGTGACCGCCGGGCAGGCTCGATGCCGTCCTCGGCGAGGGCGCAGGCTCAGGAGGGCATAGGCTTAGCAGATAGGGGCTCAGGCAGGTATGGGCAGCTTCAGAAGCTGGCGTGCTTCGGTGACGGATGCCGGATGGCGGCCATAGTCCGGGCAGAGTTCGACGATGCGACTGACGAGCGCGGCATTCGACGGAGCGAGCGTGTCCCGGTCGAGCCGGACATTGTCTTCAAGGCCGGTGCGGCAGTGGCCGCCGAGTTCCAGCGACCAGCGGTTCAGGGTGATCTGGTCGCGACCGATGCCGGCGCCCGTCCAGGTGGCGTCGGGCGCGAGGCGACGCAACGTCTCGATGAAGAACTCGAATGCCTGCCGATCGACCGGCATCGCGTTCTTCACGCCCATGACGAACTGCACATGCAGGGATCCCGCGATCTCGCCAGATGTCGCCATGGCCGCCGCCTTGAAGATCATCGAGAGGTCGAAGGCCTCGATCTCGGGCTTGACCTGATAGCGCAGCATCTCGGCCGCGAGCCAGTCGACCAGTTCGGGGCTGTTCTCGTAGACTCGTGTCGGAAAATTGCAGGAACCGGTCGAGAGCGAGGCCATGTCAGGCTTCAGCGGGATCATGCCGCCGCGCTCGCGGCCGGCGCCCGAGCGTCCGCCGGTCGAGAACTGCACGATCATGCCGGGGCAGTGCCGGCGCAGGCCTTCCAACAGCCTCCCGAAACGCTCCGGCTCCGAGGTGGGCATGCCCTGTTCGTTGCGGACATGGGCGTGGACGAGAGTAGCGCCGGCCTCGAAGGCAGCTTGCGTCGATTCGACCTGCTCGGAAATTGAAATCGGGACGGCGGGATTGTCCTTCTTGGTCGGCAGAGAGCCGGTGATGGCGACGGTGATGATGCATGGCGTGGTCATGGCGCCCTCCCGGCTGTTCAGCTCCAATGCTAGCCGGGCGCTTGCCGGGTTGAAACCGAAAGCTGAGCGCGGCGGCCGTTGCGAATGCGACACCGAGGAAAACCGCTGCCGGGACCTTTATGTCCAGCGCCTGAAGGGCTGTTCGGCATCCCTGCTGATGTCAAAATAGTCAAACAATATGACTATTCAGCTCTCGTAGCTTGTGCCATGTTTCGCACCATCAGCCGGTCGCCAAGAGCCGGATCCCCAAGACCTGTGTGGATGGAGACGTCGATGGTTCGGAAGATTTTGGGCGCTGCGGCGCTGTTTTGTGGGGCGGTGGCCGCCTCCGGCCTGATGGCCAAGGACATGACGGTCGGCTTTTCGCAGATCGGCTCGGAATCGGGCTGGCGCGCCGCCGAAACCTCGGTCTCCAAGAAGGAGGCTCAGACGCGCAACGTCACGCTGAAGATCGCCGATGCGCAGCAGAAGCAGGAAAACCAGATCAAGGCGATCCGCTCCTTCATCGCACAAGGCGTCGATGCGGTGTTCCTGGCTCCGGTGGTGTCGACCGGCTGGAACCAGGTCCTGAAGGAAGCCAAGGACGCCAAGATTCCGGTCGTGCTGCTCGACCGCGACATCGATCCCTCTGGCAAGGACCTCTATCTCACCGCGGTGACCTCCGACAGCGTGCATGAGGGCAAGGTCGCCGGCGAGTGGCTGGCCAAGACCGTCGGTTCCAAGCCGTGCTCGGTCGTCGAGCTGCAGGGCACGGTCGGCGCCAGCGTCGCGACCAACCGGAAGAAGGGCTTCGAGCAGGGCATCGCCGGCAAGAGCAACATCAAGCTTGTCCGCAGCCAGACCGGCGACTTCACCCGCTCAAAGGGCAAGGAAGTGATGGAGAGCTTCATCCGCGCCGAGAATGGCGGGAAGTCGATCTGCGCCGTCTACGCCCATAACGACGACATGATGGTCGGCGCGATCCAGGCGATGAAGGAGGCGGGCCTCAAGCCGGGCTCGGACATCCTGACCGTGTCGATCGACGCCGTGCCGGACATCTTCAAGGCTATCGCCGCCGGCGACGCCAACGCCACCGTCGAACTGACCCCGAACATGGCCGGCCCGGCCTTCGACGCCGTCGCGGCCTTCAAGGCGAAGGGCACCGTCCCGCCGAAGTGGATCCAGACGGAATCGAAGCTCTACACTGCCGCCGACAATCCGCAGGCGATCTACGACAGCAAGAAAGACCTCGGTTACTGAGGCCAGCTCTCCTTAGCGGAACGGGCGCCGGCAGCGGCGCTCGCTTCGCAAGGTGGCGCGTCCCCATGGCGACCAAGACCCATCCCCTGCTGGCCGTACGCGGCTTCAGCAAGTCCTTTGCCGGGCTGAAAGCGCTCGATGGCATCGATCTGTCGCTCTGGCCGGGCGAAATCCACGCTCTGCTGGGCGAGAACGGCGCCGGCAAATCGACGCTGATCAAGACGATGACCGGCGTCGTGGCGCGCGATGCCGGCACGATGCACCTCGACGGCAACGAGATCGCGCCGCGCTCGACGCGGGAGGCGACGGCCGTGGGCATCGCCACGGTCTATCAGGAGGTCAATCTCGCGCCCAACCTGTCGGTGGCCGAGAACCTGTTGCTCGGGCGCCAGCCGACGCGGCTTGGCTTCGTGCGACGCGGCGAGATGCACCGGCAGGCGCGGGCGATGCTTGCGATCTTCGATCTCGCGATCGATGTCGCGGCCCCGCTTGAAAGCTATTCCATCGCGATCCAGCACATCGTCGCCATTGCGCGTGCAGTCGATCTTTCGGCGCAGGTGCTCATTCTCGACGAGCCGACCGCGAGCCTCGACGCCCACGAGGTCGAGATCCTGTTTGCCGCGATGCGCAAGCTGGCCCAGCGGGGCATCGGCATCGTCTTCGTCACGCATTTCCTCGACCAGGTCTACGCGATCTGCGACCGGATCACCGTGCTGCGGAATGGCAAGCTGGCGGGTTCGGCGCCGATCGGCGATCTGCCGCGCGCCGATCTGGTGCGCCTGATGCTGGGCCGCGAACTGGGGGAGATCGCCGGCAAGCCGCCGGCTGCCGCCTCGTCCGGCGAAGGAGTACCGGTGGCGAGCTTTCGCGGTTTCGGCCATGCCGGCACGATCGCGCCCTTCGACCTGACTTTGCGCGAGGGCAGCGTGGTCGGGCTCGCAGGTCTGCTCGGCTCGGGTCGGACCGAGACGGCGAGGCTTGTCTTCGGGGCCGAGCGCGCAGATAGCGGCGCGGTCACCGTCGCCGGGCGCGAGGAGCGGCTGACCACCCCCCATGACGCGCTTCGGCTCGGCTTCGGCTATTGTCCCGAGGAGCGCAAGACCGAGGGCATCGTTGCGGAACTCAGCGTGCGCGAGAATATCGTGCTGGCGCTGCAGGCACGCCGTGGCGTGCTGCGGCCTCTGTCGCGCGCGGCCCAAAACGAGATCGCGGCACGTTTCATCAAGCTGCTCGATATCCGGCCGCCCGATCCGGAGCGGCCGATCGGGCTGCTTTCGGGCGGCAACCAGCAGAAGGCGCTGCTGGCGCGCTGGTTGGCGACGGAGCCGCGCCTGCTCATCCTCGACGAACCGACGCGTGGCATCGATGTCGGCGCCCATGCCGAGATCATTCGCCTAATCCGCTCGCTTTGCGCCGAGGGCATGGCGCTGCTCGTCGCCTCCTCGGAACTCGACGAGATCGTCAGCTATGCCGACGAGGTGGTGGTGCTGCGGGACCGCAAACATATCGCCAGGCTGACCGGCGAGCAGATTGAGGTCTCGGACATCCTCGCCGCCATCTCCGGCGAAAAGGAAGGCGCCGCAGCATGACGACTGCTTTCCTCACCGCGCGGCTGCCTCGCACCGGCATGGCGCAAATCGTTGCCTTGATCGCGATCCTGCTGATCAACGGGCTGCTCTCGCCCTATTTCTTCGATCTGCGCGTTCAGGACGGGCGGCTCTACGGCAGCCTGATCGACATCCTGAATCGAGGCGCGCCGGTCGCGCTTTTGTCGCTCGGCATGGTGCTCGTCATCGCGATGCGCGGCATCGACCTTTCGGTCGGGGCGATCATGGCCATCGCCGGCGCGGTCGCGGCGAGCCTCGCCGACAGCCATTCCCTGCCGGTGGTGCTGATGGCGGCGCTCGGCGTCGGCGTGCTCTGCGGCTTGTGGAACGGCGCGCTGGTGGCGTTTCTCGGCATCCAGCCGATCGTGGCGACGCTGATCCTCATGGTCGCGGGGCGGGGTATCGCGCAGCTCATCACAGAGGGCCGCATCGTGACCTTCAACGCTTCGGGGCTTGCGGCTCTGGGCAGCGGGTCGTTCCTGGGGCTTCCCGTCCCGGTCATCCTGACACTCGCCATGCTGCTGCTGACGTTGGCGATCGTGCGCGGCACGGCACTCGGTCTGATGATCGGCGCGACCGGCGGAAACCCGAAAGCCAGCGAGCTCGCCGGCATCGGCACCCGCAAGATCCTGATGACGGCCTATGCCTGGAGCGGCTTTTGCGCCGCGCTGGCCGGCATCATCGTCGCGGCCGATATCCGGGGCGCGGATGCCAACAATGCCGGGCTGTGGCTCGAGCTCGACGCGATCCTTGCTGTCGTGATCGGGGGCACGTCGCTGCTCGGCGGGCGCTTCAGCCTGATTCTGGCGGTGGTCGGCGCCCTGATCATCCAGGCGATGAACACCGGCATCCTGCTTTCGGGCTGGCGGCCGGAAACCAATCTCATCGTCAAGGCGGTGGTGGTGCTGGCCGTCTTGCTTGCACAGTCCCCCCGCTTGGCTGCGGCCTTTTCCTTCCTGCGCAGGACGAAACGATGACCCGTCTTGCCCCGCTGGCGGCGACCGGCGCCGTCTTCCTGCTGGGTTTTCTGGCCTGCTCGCTGGCGTTCCCGAACTTCGCGTCGCCGCGCGTCGTGATGAACCTGCTGACCGACAATGCCTTCCTGGGCATCACGGCGGTCGGCATGACCTTCGTCATCATTTCCGGCGGGATCGACCTCTCGGTCGGCTCCGTCATCGGCTTCACCACGGTCTTCCTGGCGATCGCCATCGAACAAGCCGGCCTGCCGCCGCTGGTCGCCTTTGTCGTCGTGCTCGTCATCTGCGCAGCGTTCGGGGCGCTGATGGGGATCGTCATCCAGTATTTCGAGCTGCCGCCCTTCATCGTGACGCTGGCGGGAATGTTCCTGGCGCGAGGGGCGAGCTTCCTGCTCTCGACGGAGTCGATCCCGATCACGGCGCCCTTCTATGAGGCCGCATCGAACCTGGCGCTGGTCCTGCCTGGCGGCGCGCGCCTGAGCGTGCCGGCCATGATCATGCTGGCGGTGGTCGTCTGCGGGGCGTTGCTGCTGCATTTCACCCGCTTCGGTGCGGATGTCTTCGCGATCGGCGGCAGCCGCCGCTCGGCCGAGCTGATGGGCGTCGCGGTCGGACGGACGACGGTCACGATCTATGCGCTGTCGAGCCTGCTCGCCGGCCTCGCGGGGATCGTGTTCTCGCTCTACACCTCCAGCGGCTATTCGCTTTCGGCGGTCGGTGTCGAGCTTGACGCCATCGCGGCGGCCGTGATCGGCGGCACGCTACTCTCGGGCGGGCACGGCTTTATCGTGGGGACATTCCTGGGCGTGATGATCCAAGGCCTGATCCAGACCTACATCATCTTCGATGGCAGCCTGTCGAGCTGGTGGGCCAAGATCGCGACCGGCATCCTGCTGTTCGGCTTCATCGGCTTCCAGCAACTGACGGTGCGGCTGGCAAGGAGGCCCCGGCGCTCGCTGGCGCAGCCGGAGGCTCAGGGGCGTGCCGTCAGTCAGCTCTAAAGCAGGCCAAGGGCGGATGACCGCCCTTGGCAAGAATCGTCTCAGGCGCGGGTCGTGGTCTTGACGTCGACGCTGGCCTTGATCGCGTTCGAATACGGGCAGATGCCGTGGGTGACTTCGACGAGCTTCTTTGCCTCGTCTTCCGCAAGACCCGGCAGGTAGACGTCCAACTCGGCCGTGATGCCGAAGCCGCCCTCGGAGCGCGGGCCGATGCCGATCGTCGCGGTCACGGTCGAACCGTCCGGAACCTTGATCTTGGTCTGCTGCGAACCGACGCGCAAGGCGCCGAGGAAGCAGGCGGAATAGCCCAGTGCAAAGAGCTTCTCGGGATTGGCCCCGTCGCCGCCCGGGCCGCCAAGCTCCTTGGGCACCACGAGGTCCAGCGCCAGCGTGCCGTCCTTGAGGCTGGTCTTGCCGTCCCGTCCGCCGCCGGTGGCTGTGGCGGTGGTCTTGTACTTCGCGTCGACCGACATGGCTGTCTCCATTGGTGATGTTCGAGGCAATAGGGTCGTCAACGATCTAGGGTGCGGCCGCCTCAATGTCAATTGCTTGCAATTTAATTGTGTGCTGCCATATTGCGATCCATGAAAAACGGGCCCCCTGTTTCGCCAGCTCCGCCGCAGCTCGACGATCTGCTGTGCTTCCTGATCCATTCGACCGGGTTCGCCTTCAACCGGGTGTATCGGAAGCCGCTCGAGCAGCTTGGGCTGACCTACCCGCAATACCTGGCGATGGTCGTTCTCTGGGGAGAAGACAGCCTCTCCGTCGGACAGATTGGCGAACGCTTGCGGCTGGATAGTGGCACGCTGACGCCTTTGCTCAAGCGGCTGGAGGCCATGGGCGTGGTGTCGCGGCAGCGCTCCGCGCAGGATGAGCGCCGCGTCGTGGTCTCGCTCACCGAAGAGGGGCGTGCATTGCGGCTGCGTGTCGGGGAGGTGATGCGCTGCGTCTCGCAGGCCGTCGATCTCTCGGAGCCGGATCTCACCACGTTGATGCGGCAGATCGGGCATTTGCGCGGCCGCCTCGAAGAGGCCGTGGCCTAACGAGGGAACGCCGGCAAGACGCTACCGGCGGCTTAGGCGAGGGCAGTCACGCCAGAGAGGTCGGCGTGACGATGATCTCGTTGACGCAGACATGCGGCGGCAGTGTCGCGATGTGCAGGACGAGGCCGGCGATGTCCTCCGGCCGGAGCATGCGGGCGCGGGCCTCGTCGCTCATGCGCACCGGCCGTTTCTCCATCAAAGGCGTCAGCGTATCGCCCGGCGACAGGACGCAGGAGCGGATGCCGTCGATGCCGTGCTCGATATTGATGGCATGGCTCATCGCGACGACGCCGCTTTTAGCCGCCGTGTAAACCGGGCCGGGGCCGGCGCTCAGCACATGCGCCGCCAGCGACCCGATATGGATCAGCACGCCGCCGCCTTGCGCCTTCATCACCGGCAGGACGGCACGCGACAGTTGCAGCGCGCCGCGCAGATTGGCATCGAGCAGCAGGTCGACGGAATCTGCGGTGAGCTTCGCCCAGGATCGATCGGGAACATTGGTGCCGGCATTGCTGACGACGATGTCGAGCGGGCGGCCGGCCAGCAGCGCTAGCGCCCGGTCGAGCGTCGAGACCTCGGCGACATCGCCCGGCGCGACGATGGCCTCGCCACCCTCCGCTGAAATGCGCGCCGCGACCTGTTCAAGCGGCTCCTGACGCCGGCCCGTCAGCATTACCACGGCGCCGGCGCGGCTCAGCGCGAGCGCCGTGGCCTCGCCGATGCCGCTGGCGGCGCCGGTGACCCACGCCATCTTGCCGGCAAGCGGCTGTCCCGCCGGGTTCATTGCGGCCAGCCGTTCTGATGCGCCAGCGCGGTGATGACGCCGCGCAGTTCGGCGAGGCCGCGCATCCGGCCGATCGCCGGATAGCCCGGGAAGGTCAGCTTGCCGATATCGTCAAGCAGTTCATGGCCATGGTCGGAGCGGAACGGAATGCGCCAATCCGCCCGGCCGGCCTGTTTGCGACGAGCCTGCTCCTGCATCAGGGTGCGAATGACCGCGACCATGTCTGTATCCCCGCCGAGATGGTCCGCTTCCATGAAGGAACCATCGGGATCGTTGGCGACGTTGCGCAGATGGGCGAAATGGATGCGGTCGGCGAAATGCGCGGCGATGGCGGCCGGATCGTTCGCAGGGTTCGCCCCGAGCGAGCCGGTGCAGAAGGTCAGCCCGTTGGCCGGGCTGGCGACGGCGGCCAGGATCGCTTCGAAATCCTCCATCGAGCCGGCGATGCGCGGCAGGCCGAGCAGCGGACGCGGCGGGTCGTCGGGGTGGATCGCCATGCGGATGCCAACCTTCTCGGCGGTCGGGATGATCGCCTCCAGGAAGCGGACGAGATTGTCGCGCAGCTGTTCGCGGCCGACGCCGCGATAACGCGCGAGCATGGTGCGCAGCCCTTCGATGTCGTAGCGGTCGAAGGCGCCGGGCAGCCCGGCCATGATGGTCGATAGCAGGCGGTCGCGGTCGGCCTGCGACGAGGCGTCGTACCATTCCTTGGCCCGCGCCAGCACCTCTGCGGAGACATCGGCCTCCGCCCCCTCCCGGCGCAGCATGAAGCAATCGAAGGCCGCAAACTCGTGCGCGTTGAAGCGTAGCGCGATCGCGCCGCTCGGAAGCCTGTGACGCAGCTGAGTCCGCGCCCAGTCCAGCACCGGCATGAAATTGTAGCAGATGACGTGCACGCCGGCCTCGGCGAGATGCACCATCGACTGGCGGAAGTTCTCGTAGAGCGGCTCGACATCGCCTTCCGCGAGCTTGATCCGCTCATGGATCCAGAGGCTTTCGACCACGCTCCAGCGCAGACCGAGCGCCGGATCGGCGCCGATGGCGTCCATGCGCGCAGCGATCTTCTCGCGCGTCCAGACTTCGCCCGCCGGCACATCGTGCAGCGCGGTCACGAGCCCGGTCGCGCCGGTCTGCCGGATATGATCGAGCGGGATGATGTCATCGGGCCCCCACCAACGCCATGTCTGTTCCATCGGTCGTGCTCTTTCGTCTTGCGTCGTTGGATATCGTCAGGTGACTGTCGGGGCGGACGGCGGCTTGGCGCCAGGCAGGCCGGGCCTGTCCTCGAAGAATTCGGCGTGCTCCGCCGCGATCCGCTCCAGCGCCAGCGATGCGCTGTGCAGATGGGTGCTCATGACGGCGCTGGCGCCATCGGCGTCACCAGCGATCACGCGTTCGACCAGCTGCTCGTGCTGATGGAAGATCATTTCGAGCCAGTCCTGGCTTTCGAGTGAGAGATAGCGCAGCCGGTCGAGCTGGGTCTTGCCGGCCAGGATGACGTCCCAGACATGCGGATGCCCGGCGATCCGCATCAAAGTGCGATGCAGGTTTTCGTCTGAATTGAAGAAGCCGAAATGGTCGCGACGGGCGATGATGCGCGATTGGTCGCGCAGCAGATCCGTCAGGACCCGCTGCTTTTCGTCTCCCGAGGCGAGCGCAGCGCTGCGAACCGCGTTGCATTCCAGGGTCTGGCGCACGAACTGTGCGTCCCGCACGGCCGAGAGCTGGATCGGCGCGATGAAGCTGCCGACCTGCGGAACGATCGACAGCAGCCCTTCGACCGAAAGGCGGTGGAAGGCCTGCCGGATCGGGGTTCGGCTGAGGCCGTAATGGGCGGCCATCCTGATCTCGGACAGTGCCTCACCCGGCCGAAACTCGCCCATCAGGATACGCGCGAACAGGTCGTCGTAAACCTGCGAGACGCTCCAGCGGGTCGCGGTTTTCGGCACGACGACCATTGCGTCAATGCGCTGCGCTGCTGATCGAACTCAGGAAGCGCTTCGCTCGGTCACTTTTAGGGGCGGCCAGCATCTCGCGGGGATTGCCCTCCTCGACGATCTTGCCGCCATCAAGGAAGATCATGCGGGTGCCGACATCGGCGGCAAAGCGGATCTCGTGGGTCACGACCAGCATGGTGCGGCCTTCCAAGGCGAGGTCGCGCATGACCGCCAGCACCTCGCCGACCGTCTCGGGGTCGAGCGCCGAGGTCGGCTCGTCGAAGAGCAGGATGTGGGGATTGGTCGCCAGCGCGCGGGCAATCGCAACGCGCTGCTGCTCGCCGCCCGACATCTGCGCCGGATAGGCGTTGATGCGATGCGACAGCCGCACCTTCTCGAACAGGCCGCGCGCCCGCTCTTCGATCGTCTTGCGGTTCTCGCCATGGACGACGACCGGTGCCAGCATGACGTTCTGCAGGGCCGTCAGATGCGGATAGAGGTTAAAGTGCTGGAAGATCATGCCGATGCGGCGGCGGACATCGATGATGCTGCGCTGCCTCGCCTGAACGGCCTTGCCCTCGAACAGGATATTGCCGCCTTCGATGGTCTCCAGCCCGTTGACGCAACGCAGAAGCGTCGATTTGCCGGTGCCGGAGGGGCCGATGAAACAGACGATTTCGCCGGTCTTAATGGCGGTCGAGACGCCGTCGAGGATCGTCCTGTCGCCGAAGCGCTTCACGACATTGTCGAAGTGGAGAACGGTGTCGGTCATTGTCCTGCTCCGGCCGTCATCAGGCGGGTATTGACGTGGAAGCGCCGTTCGAGCGCAGCCCCGCCGAGCGAGATGCAGTAGTTGATGAGGAAGTACATCAGCGCGAGCAGGAGCAACGGCACGAAGCTCGAGCCCATCGTCTCGCGGATCAGAAGGCCCGTCTTGGTCAGCTCGACATAGCCGATGATCGATGCCAGCGAGGATTCCTTCAGTGTCGCGATATAGACGCCGACCGAGGGCGGCAGGATGACGCGCAGCGCCTGCGGCACGATGACATGGCGCATCATCTGCCAATAGGTCATGCCGGCGGCGCGCGCGGCCTCCCACTGGCCCTTCGCCACGCTTTCGAGCCCGGCGCGGATGACCTCCGACATGGTCGAGGTCGCGTGCAGCGCCAGCGCGATCGTCGTCGCCGCGAAAGGTGACAAATCGAGCCCGAAGATCAGGGGAATACCGAAGAAGACGAAGAACAGCACGATCAGGATCGGGATCGAGCGGAAGAACTCCGTGAACAGCAAGGCCAGCAGCCGCAGCGGCCAGAAGGCCGAGATGCGGGCGAGCGCCACCAGCGTGCCGGCGACGGCCGCGATCAGAAGCGCGAGCCAGGACAGCCAGATGGTAACCAACGCCGCCTTCAGCAGCAGCGGCATGTAGGAGAGCAGTTGCGCGCTCATCGGAAAGCCTCCGGCTGACGGAACAGCCAGCGGCCGATGGCGATGCGTCCAAGGTTCACGATCTGGCAGAGGACGAGATAGACGATCGCGGCGATCACGAAGGTCTCGAAGAAACGGAAGGAGGAGGAGCCGACGGTCTGCATCCAGGACGCGACCTCCTCCACCGCAATGGCCGAGGCCAGCGACGAGGCGAGGATGACCGCGATGAACTGGTTGCCGAGCGGGGCGTAGATCGTGCGGAAGACCTGCGGCAGGACGATGTGGCGATAGAGCGCGATCCGGGTGAAGCCTTGCGAGGCCGCGGCCTCGAACTGGCCATTGGGTACGGCGACCAGCCCGGCGCGGATGATTTCGGCCATGTAGCCGGCGCTGTTCAGGGTGAGGCCGATCAGGGCGGCGTTGAACGAGGACAGTCGCAGCCCCGTCTGCGGCAGTGCGAAATAGACGATGTAGAGGATGACCAGAAGCGGCGTGTTGCGCATGACCTCGACATAAAGGCCGGCGAGGAAGCGCAGCAGCTTCGAATGCGAGCGCCGCATCAGGGCGATGCCGGAGCCGATGGCGACGCTCATCACGATCGCCAGCACGGACAGCAAAAGCGTGGCCTGTGCGGCGGCCGCGAGGTCCCCGAAATAGGGCTCGATGCTGCGAAACGAGAAATAATAGGGCAACGATCAGGCTTCCTGTCCGAGTGTTGCGCGCGCGGCGCCGCCGATTTCGCGACGAGAGAGCTGCCGCCCGACCTGAGAGCCGGGCGGCGGCCTTGCGGCCTCAGTATTTGGCCTGGATCGGCGGCTGCTCGAAGCCGAACCACTTCTGGAACAGCTTCTTGTTGTCGCCCGATGCGTTGAACTGGTCGACGAAGAGGTTGAGCACCCGCAGCCACTCGGCATCGCCGGCCGGCGCGCCGATCGCGATCTCGGCGCGGGCCAGATCGCCCTCGGCCTCGCGCAGCTTGCCGGGGTTCTCCTTGATCGCGTTACCGTTGTAGAAATTATCCTCGGCCATGGCGTCGGCCTGGCCGCTCAGCACGGCGTTGAGTTCGTCGGCCTGGGTGTTGAAGCGGATGATCTGCGCCTTCGGCATGTTCAGCGGCACGGCCCGCTCGGCGGTGCCGCCACGCGAGATCGCGACGCGGATGCCGGCCTCGTTGGCCTCGGCGATGGTCTTGTGCGGGCTGCTGGTCGGCAGCAGCAGGCGCATCGTCGTGACGAGATAGGGGTTGGTGAAGGCGATCGAGGTCGAGCGCTCGACGTTGCGGGTGAAGTCCGCGATCGTGACGTCGGCCTTGCGGGTCTGCAAAGCGGTGACGCGGGCCGGGATGTCGGAGATGATGAATTCCGGCTTGACCTTCAGGGCTTCGGCGAGCCGCTTGGCAATGTCGATGTCGTAGCCTTCGGCCTCGCCGTTCGGCAGGACGCGGCTATAGGGCGGCAGGCTGCCGAGCACCGCGATGCGGATCGTGCCGCGCTGGATCACGCTTTGCAGGATGCCGGGCGCGGTCTGCGCCTGGGCCGAGCCGAGCATGGCGGCTCCAAACAGGCCCACTGCCGCAAAACCGCACAGCGACTTCATCATTCCGCGCTTGGACAACATTTTGTTTCCTTCCCTGAAGGGCTGCAATCGGCTTATTCGCCGGGCGCCTTGCGGCAGTCCGACGGTTTTTCGAATGTGATCCGGAAAGGAGGTCGGACGCGGTCGAAGCGGCGATGTCCTGCCAGGCCTCGGCGCTCCTTGCATCGTCGAGCACAGGGTTCTGCCCTGCTGATCGATCTCGATTTCCTACCCTGCGATCATTCTTGTATTCTTGTATACAAGGTCTAGCAGGAGGAGGTTGCAAGCGCAACCAGGCAGCTTTCGGCGAAGGGAAAATGCCGATCCATCCGGTCATGCATGCGGGCGCGCTGATTGAATCCTCGCTGCTGCCAAACGACCATCCGGAACAACGGGTCGAGCCCGCTCGTTCCTCGCGCGCGTCGACATCACTATGAGTTCGGGAAAACGGCCATGGCCCCTCGCGCTGTCTGGAAGGGCGTTCTGAAGATCGCCGAAGTGACCTGTCCCGTCTCGCTCTACACTGCTGCTTCCACGGCAGAGCGGATTTCGTTCCACACGCTCAACCGCAAGACCGGCAATCGCGTTCACCGCGAGTTCGTCGACGAGGTCTCCGGCAAGCCCGTCGAGAGCGAAGATCAGGTCAAGGGATACGACAAGGGCGACGGGGACTATGTGATCCTCGAACCCGAGGAGATCGCCGCCGCTATCCCCGAAAGCGACAAGACGCTGACGGTCGAGACCTTTCTGCCCTGCGACGAAATCGACGATATCTTCTTCGACAAGCCCTATTACGTCGCGCCGAGCACCCCCATCGCCGCCGAGGCTTTCGCGCTGATCCGCGAGGGGATGAAGGGCCAGCATTCGGCCGCTCTTGCGCGCACGGTCATCTTCCGTCGCATGCGGTCGATCCTGATCAGACCGCATGGCGAGGGCCTGATCGCGACGACCCTGAACTTCGACTACGAGGTCCGATCAGTCGAGCAGGCGTTCAGCGATGTGCCCCGGATGAAGATCGAGGACGAGATGCTCGAACTCGCGGAGCACATCATCAAGACCAAAGCCGGGACTTTCGACCCCAAAAGCTTCGATGACCGCTATGAAAACGCCCTTGCGGAGGTGGTTCAGGCGAAGATCGAAGGCCGCAAGATCAAGCCGCAGAAGCGGCCGGAACCCACCAAGGTCGTCAGCCTGCTGGATGCGCTGCGCGAGAGCGCGCAATCCAATGCGTCCAAGAAGAAGGCCGCCAAGCCAGTGGCATCCTCGAAAACGCCAGCTCCTCGCAAAAAGGCGAGCTGATCACTTCCTGCGAGGCTCAAGGCTCTTCTTCAGAGCATCCATGATGCTGATGACATTGCCTTCGCTCGCCTGAGGCTTGGCCGCCTTGGCGGGTTTGCGGCCCTTCTGCTTAGCCTTGATGATCGAGAGCAGCTCGTCCTGCACCGGGTCCTTGGCAAGGTCGGGAGACCAGTCCTTGGTGCGGCTGGTGATCAGCTTGTCCATCAGCGGACGCAAATCGGCCTCGGGCTCGGCTTTCTTGATACCGCCGAAATAATCCTTCTCGGGCCGAACCTCGTCGCCGTAGCGGAGGGTCCAGAGCACGATGCCGTTGTCGCGGGCATCCAGCAGCACCGCGCGTTCGCGGCGATAGAGAACTACGCGGGAAATGCCGACCGTCTTGGTGCGTTTCATCGCTTCGCGGATCACGGCGAACGCCTCCTCGCCGACCTTGCCGTCCGGTACGAGATAATGCGGCGTGTCGTACCAGATCCAGCCGACGGAGGACCTCGGTGCGAAGGTCTCGATGTCGATGGTTCGCGTGCTATCGAGCGCGACGGCATCGAGTTCGTCATCCTCGAGCATGACATAGTCGTCGTCGCCCCGCGGATACCCCTTGACCTCGTCCTCGTCGGCGACGGGCTTGCCCGTCACGGCATCGACGAAGCGGCTCATGATCCGGTGGCCGGTCTTGCGATTGAGCGTATGGAAGCGAACCTTCTCGCTGTCGGAATGGGCGGGCATCATCGCCACGGGGCAAGTCACCAGCGAAAGCTTCAGATAGCCCTTCCAGAACGTTCGCGGCGCCATATCACCTGTCTCCCGAATCTGCCGTTGAACGTTCCGGCGCGGACGATCGTTCCCCTCTTAGCAGCGCAACGCCTCGTCAGGCCGCTTTGGTTCGCTTCTTCAAGGCCTTGATCGCATCAGCGATGGAGCCTGCCGCATCGTTGTAGCCCTCCCACGCCTTCGTCTTCTTCAGCAGGGCCGGTATGGTTCGGATCGTGTAACGGGCGGGATCCAGCCCGGTTTTGACCTGATCCCAGGTCAGCGGCATCGAGGCGTGGGCACCGGGCCGGGCGCGGGGCGACAGCGGGGCGACCGCCGTGGCCATGCGGTCGTTCCTCAAATAATCGAGGAAAATCCGGCCGTTGCGCAACCGTTTCGCCATGTTGACGAGATAGCGCTCCGGCTGCTCTGCCGCGAGTTCGGCGCAGACGGCACGGGCGAATTCCTTGGCCGCCGGCCAGTCTACCGTCGCCTTTTTTCCCGAAGCGAGCGGCGCGACCACATGTAGCCCCTTGCCGCCCGTGGTCTTGCAGAAGCTCGTCAGGCCAAGCGTTTCCAAGCGCGTGCGCATCTCGTTGGCGGTCTGGATGACGTCTGCGAAGGTGACGTCCGGACCCGGATCGAGGTCGAAAACGAGGCGGCCCGGAACTTCAGGATCACCCGGCGCGCAGTTCCAGGGATGGAGCTCGATGCCGCCGATCTGGGCCGCAGCCGCCAGGGCTTCGATGCGATCGATCTGGAGATAATCCTTCTTGTCGCCGAAGACGCGTACGAGCTCGAACAGGTTCGATGTCCCCATTCCGGCATGGCGCTGAAAGAACATCTCGCCGCCGACCCCGTCGGGCGCGCGCACCAGCGAGCATGGCCGCCCCTTGATATGCGGCAGCATCCATTCGCCGATGGCTGCGAAATATTCCGCCAGCTCCTGCTTGGTCACCGGGCGACCATCCCCGGCATCCGGCCAAAGCGCTTTGTCGGGGTGGCTGATGCCGACGCCCATCACATCGGCGCGGCCGCCCCGGCCACGCGGGCGAACTGGTTTCGGCTCGGGCGTCTGGGTCTCCTGCGGGTCGGCCGGAAGCTCGGTCTCGACCTCGTCTGCCGGCTTGTCCTCGCGCAGCCCCTTGAAAGCCCCCTGCCGCACCATGCCTTCGCCGGTCCACCCGGCGAATTCGATCTCGGCCACCAGTTCCGGCCTCAGCCAGGTCACGCCAGGGGCGCGCTTGGGGGCCCCGACGCCTGTGAAGGGTGATGTCTCGGCGGAGGCCGCCTGGAGTTTCGGCAACAAGGAGGCAACCTTGGACGTGCTGTAGCCTGTTCCGACCCGGCCGATATAGACGAAGTTCGGCCCGCGATGGACCCCGACAAGCAGCGAGCGGAACTTGCCCTCGGTGGTCGACCAGCCGCCGATGACGACTTCATGGCCGGCGCGGCATTTCGCCTTCGTCCAGCTGTCGCTTCGGCCGGAGACATAGGGCGCGTCAACGGCTTTCGAGACGATCCCTTCGAGAGAGAGCCTGCAGGCCGATTTGAGCACTGCATCGCCGCCAGTCTCGAAATGTTCGACGTAGCGGATCACATCGCCGTCGATGTCACCTTCCAACAGGGTCTTCAGCCGCTCCTTGCGCGCCAGGAGAGGCTGCTCGCGCCAATCCTGATTGGCTTCGAACATCATGTCGAAGGCGAAGAAGACGAGATTTTCGGTTTTCTCCTCGGATATTGCTGCCTGAAGCGCCGCGAAATCGGGCGATCCATGTTCGTCCAGCGCGACGATCTCTCCGTCGACGATCGCGTCCGGCAGAGCGGCAGCGGCTTTCGCGATCGTCCGGAACTTGGCGGTCCAGTCCAGGCCTTTGCGGGTCTTCAGCGTGACCTTTCCAGCCTCGATCCGCATCTGGACGCGGTAGCCGTCGAACTTGATCTCGTGGACCCAGTCCGAGCCGTTGGCGGGCCGCTCGACGTTCCGGCACAATTGCGGTTCGACGAATGGCGGCATTGCCGTGGGGGCTGCACTTCGGACTGAGCGGGTTTTCGCCTTGGCGCCGCGCTGGCGAGCGGCCAATCCGCTGCGGCTGTCCCACTCGGCATCGGGCGCCAGGACGCTCTTGGCCAACAGGAAGGGCTTCGGCGACTTTCCCTTGCCGGCGGCGATGGCCGCCATCTTTCGGCCCGAAGCCACGGAGGTGTCCGTCTCCAGAACGGCCTCGCCATGCCCATCCGTGGCGTGCTCGTCGCGATGTTTGATCAGCAGCCAATTGGTCCGCTTGCCGCCATCGCGGTCGCGGCGCATCCGGACGAGCACGAAGCTTCCGTGAAGTCGCTCGCCGTGCAACGTGAACTTGAGATCGCCCTTTTCGAGCTGCCGCTCGGGGCTCAGCTTGCCCTCGGGCTCCCAGTAACCGCGATCCCAGAGCTGAACCGTTCCGCCGCCATATTCGCCCTTGGGAATCGTGCCCTCGAAGTCCCCATAGGCAAGCGGATGGTCTTCCACCTCGACCGCAAGACGCTTGTCCTGCGGATCGAGCGAGGGGCCTTTCGTGACGGCCCAGGATTTGAAGACGCCGTCGAGTTCCAGCCGGAGGTCGTAGTGCAGCCGCGTCGCGTCGTGCTTTTGAATGACGAAGCGCAGCCGGTCGGACGATGCGACCGCGACCTCGTCGCTCGGCTCCTTCGTCTTCTCGAAATCGCGCTTGGCACGATAATTCTCGAGTTTGCCCGGCACGGTCCTGCCCCTTCTTTGTCCATCAACGTCACGGAATTTTGCGGGTTCCAAAGCGTTGGGCCCCGCCGTGGCGGCGATGTCGTGACGGGGGGACCGGGCATGTGGAACCTGTCCGGCTCGACGCGGTTCGCCTTGCAACCGAAAAGCGAGCCCGAGACAGCGATGCCTTTCCTACGCCGGCGCCTCATGACCGATCTTGCCCTGTCCGTGCTCGTCGGGGCAGGTTCCGCGTGGCTGGCGTCGCATTTCCTGCCGTTGGATCGCAGCGCGCGCGACGCCGAATACGAATCCAAGACGGCGCATCGTACTCAAAAGGGCGCATCCGCCGCCGCGCCGCACGAGATCCCGACGCGCGGGTGGCTCGACATCCTCCGGCGGACCTATCACGAAGTCGACCGGGACCGGGTTCGTGCCGTGGCAGCAGGCGTGACGTTTTACGGGCTGCTCGCGCTCTTCCCGGCCCTGACGGCGTTCGTCTCGCTCTATGGGCTCGTGGCTGAGCCCGCCACGATCGCCAATCAGATGACATTGGTGGACGGCTTTCTCCCGGGCGGGACCTCGGACTTCCTGCGCGACCAGATCACCCGCATCACCAGCGGTGGCGATGCCAAGCTGGGCCTTGCCTTCGTCGTCAGCATCGGGTTGGCGATCTGGAGCGCGAATGCCGGGGTCAAGGCGATTTTCGACGCGTTGAACGTAGCTTATGGCGAGGACGAGAAGCGCGGGTTCATCAAGCTCAACCTGGTCTCGCTTGCGTTCACCAGCGGCATCCTGATTTTCGTGCTCGCCGCCATCGGCGGCATCGCCGTCATTCCGGTGATGCTCGACTTTCTTTATCTTGGCAGTTCGGCAGAGTGGCTGATCTCGATCGCGAGATGGCCGGTGCTGCTCGTCGTTCTGATGCTCGGACTGTCGGCGCTCTATCGCTACGGTCCGAGCCGCGACGAGGCGCAATGGTCCTGGGTCAGCCCCGGTGCCGTCTTTGCTGCCGTTGCCTGGCTTGCGGGGTCGCTGCTGTTCTCCTGGTACGTCGCCAATTTCGAGGACTACAACAAGACCTACGGCACGGTCGGCGCCGTCATCGGGCTGCTGACCTGGATGTGGCTGTCGGCGACGATCGTCCTGATCGGCGCCGAACTGAATTCCGAAACCGAGCGACAGACGGATCAGGATACGACGAAAGGCCCGGCGATGCCGATCGGGATGCGCGGAGCCGATGCTGCGGATCGGAAAGGCTAAAGCGTTTAGTGCGGGTTCAGCGGGCGCTCGCAGCCCTGCATGTCGGCGCGCGCATTTCGCTCTGCGAAACCACTGTCTGCTATTTGACGGACGGTGATTCGGAGGTCCGTGTGGAAACGTCGCTCTACCTGCCCGTCAAGAATTTCCTCGAAGGCCTGGGCTATCGCGTCAAGGGCGAGGTCGGGCATTGCGACCTCGTCGGACTCAAGGACGATGATCCGACCGTGGTCGTCATCGGCGAGTTGAAGCTGACCTTCAATCTCGAGCTTATCCTGCAAGGCGTGGACCGGATGAGTGTCGGCGACGAGGTCTGGCTGGCGGCCAAGCTCTCCGCGCGCGGCAAGGGCCGGGAAAGCGATCCGCGATACCGCAACCTCTGCCGGCGCCTCGGCATCGGCCTGCTCGGCGTCGACCTGTCGGGTGCCGTCCATGTCCTCGTCTCGCCGGCGGCGCCGATCCCACGCAAGGACCCGCGAAGGCGCTCGCGGCTGGTGGAGGAGCACAGGCGTCGGCGGGGCGATCCGTCCGTCGGCGGCGCGACGCGCACTCCCGTCATGACCGCCTATCGCCAGCAGGCGCTTGCCTGTGCGGCCGCGATGATTTCGGCGCCGCAGCGGCCCCGCGACCTCAAGCCCCAATGGCCTGACGCGCAGAAAATCCTGCACCGGAATGTCTATGGCTGGTTCGAACGCGCCGAACGGGGCGTCTATGCCCTCACCGAAACCGGGCGCCTCGCGGCGGCGGGGTGGTGCGCCGCGGCGGCGGGTCAGAGCGAGCGCTAAGGCGCTCAACGGCAAAGGTCGCTGGCTTATCGACAGTGCGGTAACATGGCGGACAGGGAGAGATTTAAAAAATGCTAAATAACAAGCAAAATCAATTGTTTGTGCAGATCAGGTGCGCTGAAGTGTTGCACAAAATGTTGCCCGATTGAGTAGGCCAATCAGACCTTTTTTATCGCCTAAGACACTTCAATAAAGTAGCTGGGTAGTAAGGTCGCTGAGAAAATGGTCATAGACCCGAGGCTACGGGATCAGGCCCTTAGCTGGCACGTGCACATTCCTCCTATTGGCATTCTAGTTGTCGGCTTCGAAGCAGGGCTGGAGTTGGCCCTTTGTGGACGTTTGGAGTCTGGTTTCGGGCGGTTCGCCGCAGTGTATGCGGAATAATTAGGCGAAACGCGAAGGGCGCATCATTCCCGCGGGAAAGTCTGGCTGTCGCATGCAAATGCGAAGTGGCGGACCCTGAAACCAGTACAGGATACCATCGCCAATCTCGATCAGTCGTTACGGCTGCGCGTTGGGTCCAGCAAAGCCCTGAGCGATTCTCCGAGCGCGTTGAATGCCAGAGCCGTTAACAGGATGGCGAGACCGGGCGCGTACATCTGTTCGGGCGCAATCTCCATGTAGGTGTAGCCTCGAGCCAGCATCTGGCCCCAGCTGGGCTGTGGCGGCTGGACGCCAAGCCCGAGGAAACTGAGGCTCGCTTCCGCCAGCAGCGCCGTGGCGAGCAGCAGCGTCACCTGCACGATCACCGGCTGGATCGCGTTCGGCAGGATGTGCCTGAAGATAACGCGCCAGGTGCTCGAACCGAAGGTGCGGGCTGCATCGACGAAAAGATCGCCTTTCACGATCATGGTCTGCACCCTGATCAACCGCGCGATGCCCGGCGAGAACACGATGCCAACCGCAATCATGCTGTTGGTAAGGCCGATTCCCAGTGCGCCGGTGACCGCAATGGCAAGGACGATGCTGGGAAACGAAAGCATCGTGTCGATGATGCGCCCAATGCCGGTGTCGACCCAGCCGCCAAGATAGCCAGCAAGAACGCCGATCGGCAGCCCGATAGCGAGGCCGATCGAAACCCCGAGGAAGCTGGCGTAGAGCGTCATGGGTCCGCCATGGAGCAGGCGGCTGAACACATCGCGACCAAGATCGTCGGTGCCGAGCCAATGCGCGGCGCTTGGCGGAGCCAGGATGTCCATACTCTGCGCGATCGGGGAATAAGGAGCGATCACGCCGGCTAGAAGTGAAAGCGAGCCGAGTAGCAGCAAGAAGATGAGACTGACCGCGGCGCGCTTGTCGCTCACAAGCCAGGCGCGAAGGCGCGGGCGGCGCTTTCTGGCGGGGGCTGGCTGGATGGCGTGGCTCATCGGCGGCTCATCGGCGGCTCATCCGGGGGTCGAGCGCTGCATAGAGCATGTCGATCAACAAGTTGCAGGCGATCACAATTAGCACGAGCACGAAGACGACGCCCTGTACGACCGGAAAATCCTTGTTGGTGGCAGAGGCGACGATGAGCGAGCCGGTGCCGGGAATGGCAAAGACGGCCTCGATTGCCACGGTTGCGCCAAGTGTACGGTTGAAGACGAGGCCGACCACGGTGAGCAGCGTCAGCGAGACATTCTTAAGCCCGTGCCGCCAAAGTATCTTCGACTGCGGCAGCCCCTTCGCATGCAAAGTGCGGACATATTGCGAAGAAAGCACGTCAATCAGCGCGCTGCGCAATTGTCGCGTGATTTCGGCGATGCCGCTCAGCGCCAGGGCGCAGGCCGGAAGCGTGGCGTGGTGAAGCGCTCCAAGCGGATCCTGTGTCAGAGACACCGCGCCGGTGGTCGGGAACCAGCCAAGGCCAAGTGCGAACAGCCCGACGAGGATCATGCCCATCCAGAAATTCGGGACGGCAACCCCGAGGGAGGCGGTGCTTGTGACCAGCCGGTCGATCCGGCCATCGACATTGGTTGCAGCCAGGATACCGAGCGGCACGCCGATCGCCACCGAGAGCGCCAGCGCGATGAACACGATCAGCAACGTGTTAGGCAGGCGCCTCAGCACCTCCTCGAGTACCGGCACCCCGGTGATCAGCGAGGTGGAAAGGTCACCGCGCACCGCCTGCGAGAGCCAGTGAAGATATTGCTGCCACAACGGCAGGTCGAGACCGAGCATTTGCCGGATCTGGGCAATGCGTTCCGCCGTCGCGGTCTCGCCGGCGATGACCGCCGCCGGGTCGCCCGGTACGAGCTGCAGCAGTCCGAAGATCGCAAGCGTCGCCAGCACCAGCACGGGCACGACCTGCAGCAGCCGGGAGCCTACCAGGCGAACCGTCCTCATGCTCATGGCTGCCGGCCCGCGGCGCCGTGGTGTGGATGAAGCTCGTCGTTCGACATCAATGGCAGCTCGCCTGCGAAATGGCACGCGCTCCAATGGCCAGAACCGCTTTCACGCCACGGCGGCTCCTGTTGCGCGCACAGCGGTTGGACGAAGCGGCAGCGGGTCCGGAAGCGGCAGCCCGAAGGTGGCGAAACCGGACTCGGCAACTCGCCCTCGAGGACGATGCGATTGTTCGGTCGCAGGTCAGCCGGCAGAGCTACCGGCTCGGCCGAAAGCAAGGCTTCAGTATAGGGATGGAGAGGCCGCTCGATCACGTCCTCGGTACGGCCAAGTTCGACGATGCGGCCGAGATACATCACCGCGACCCGATCGCTGATATGGGCGACGACACCCAGGTTGTGGGTGATGAACAGATAGGTCAGGCCGAATTCCTGCTGCAACTCGGCGAGCAGGTTGAGGATGTCGGCCTGTATCGAGACGTCGAGCGCCGAAACTGCCTCGTCGCAGACGATGACGGAGGGGCGGAGCGTCAGCACGCGCGCGATGCAGACGCGCTGCTTTTGCCCGCCGGAGAGTTCGTGCGGATAGCGCCGGGCAAAGTCCGGGCTGAGCCCGACGCGCTCCATCAGTGCGCGCGCGCGCTCCTCGCGTTGGGCACGCGGCAGATCGGCGGCGACGTCCATCGGCTCGCGAATGGAATCGAGGATCGACATGCGCGGGTTAAGTGCGGCATTGGGATCCTGAAAGATGATCTGATACTGGCGACGGTGCCGTCTAAGATCGCGCGACGACAGGGCGTAGGGATCGATACCGGCATGGCGGATGCGCCCAGCCGACGGCTTCTCCAGACACACGATTGCCCGGCCCAGTGTCGTCTTGCCTGACCCGGATTCACCGATCACGCCGAAGGTCTCGCCTTTCATCACGGCAAGTGAGACGCCATCGACCGCCTTCAACGTCAGAGCGCCTCCTACTGGAAAGTGGATGCCGACCTGCTCGGCCGCGATCATCGGCTGCGGTTCGGCGCCCTTCATGAAAGGACTCCCGGGAGCTCAAGCTCGCCATGCCGGCAGCAGCGGACCTTGCCGCTCGGTGGGATGGTCTGCAGAGGCTGCTCGGCTTCGCAGGGCGGCTTGGAAAAACCGCAGCGCGGCCGGAAGCGGCAGCCGGGCGGAATCTCGCCGCGTGCGGGCACACGTCCCGCGATCGCGGGCAGACGCGACTTCCGCTCCGCCAAGGCCGGCAGGGAGCGCAGCAAGCCGGAAGTATAGGGATGCCGCGGCCGGCGCAGCACCTCGTCGATCTCGCCCTGCTCGATGACCTCTCCGGCATACATGGTCACGAGACGCGAGCAGGTCTCGGCGACGAGGCCGAGATCATGGGTGATGAACAGCATCGCCATGCCCAGCCGCGAGCAAAGGTCACGCAGCACGTCTACGATCTGCGCCTGTACGGTCACGTCAAGCGCGGTCGTCGGCTCGTCGGCGATCAACAATCGAGGTTCGCAGACGATGGCGATGGCAATCATCGCGCGCTGGCGCATGCCGCCAGACAGTTGATGGGGATAAGAATCGTAGCGCAGTCCCGGCTCGGGAATCCCGACCGTGGCCAAGGCCTCGATGCCGCGTTCGCGGGCCTCTCTTCGGCTGACCGGATGGTGCGTGCGCAACGTCTCGCTGATCTGCTCGCCGATGGTGAAGACCGGATCGAGCGCGCTCATCGGCTCCTGGAAGATCATGCTGATCTTCGAGCCGCGGCGGCGCCTAAACTCGCGCGGCGCCATATCAACGAGGTTTTCGCCCTCCAGCATCACTTGTCCCGAAACCGAGCTGGTGGCGTGCGGAAGTAGACCCATCAGAGCAAGCCCCGTGACGGTCTTGCCGCAACCGCTTTCCCCAACGAGTCCGACGGCCTCGCCGGCTGCGATCGAGAAGGAAACGTCGCGCGTGACCTGCACCATGCCACTGCCGGTGCGGAAAGCGATGCCGAGGTCGCGGACATCGAGAAGGGGCTCAGCAGCGGCCATCGATGTCTCAGCGTGGCGGGTGGCGGCGCACGGCGGCCTCGTCGACATCAGTGCCCCAGCCGGGGCGCGTGGGTACGAGCATTTCGCCGTTCTCGATCACGGGCTGATGCGTGACGAACTCGCCCTTCCAAGGCACGTCGTCGATGTCGATCTCCATGATCCGCAGGTTGGGCACGAGAGCCGCGAAATGGGCGCTGATATGATCGGCGAGATGCCCGTAGAAATTATGGGGTGCGACGTTGACCTCATAGGCATCGGCCATCGCCGCGATTTTCACCGCCTCTAGGAAGCCGTTCCAAAGCACGTCGACGATCGCGACATCCATCGCGTAACCTTCGAGAAACGGCCGGTAGCTGCGACGGGTGTAGAGGGATTCGCCGCTGGCGATTGGGAAGGAGGCTTCGCGCCGCAGCAGCGCAAGGCTCTGCGCATCGTATATGTCGAGCTCCAGCCAGGCCGGGTGGAAAGGCTGCAGCGCCCGCACCAATTGCAGATAGCCCTCGGTGCGGAAATGGAAGTTGGCGTCAAGCATGATCTCGGCGTCTTCGCCGGCGCCAGCCCGAAGCGCCTCCATCTGGCGGCCGAGGTCCTTGAGGACCGTCGGCTGCGGGTTGAGCGCCGGGAAGCCGGGCATAGAGCCGAAGCCGGGCCGAAAATTCGCCAGTTTGCCGTCCTCTATGAACATGATGTTGGTCTTCATCGCGCGGAAGCCGCGCCGCCGCGCCTCCTCGCCAAGCTTCATCACGTCGTCGAAATTACGCAGGGGCGGCAGATCGTATTGTCCGCCGAACCGGACTCGGTAGCTGCCAAAGTGCGACCAGTAGACCGGCAGTCGGTCCCGCACGGCCCCACCGAACAAGGCATGGACAGGCACGCCGAGCGCCTTTCCGGCGATATCCAGCAACGCGTTGCAGATCGCGGCCATGGCATGCTGGTTGATGCCAGACCAGGCAGGCACCGTCTGCGTATAGAGCACCGACATGATCCATTCGGGCCGCCGTGGATCGAGGCCCACGATCCGCTCGCCAAGGGCGGCGATCGTTGCAGAGAGGCCCCGTGTGCCGACATCCTCGCTATACTCCGACCAGCCGATGAGGCCCTCGTCGGTCATGATCTTCAGGAAGGACGTCGTGCGCCAGCCGGCGGCGGCGTGCAGACTTTCCAGGCCGGTGATCTTCATCGTGATGCTCGGTCTCAGGCCTTCAGGGACAATGCGTTGAGCTTCGGCTTGCCGAGCAGGTTCGGGACATAGCCGACCACGTTCGGCGAATAGGCTTCGATGCCTGGGACGAAGGCGAGTTCGCCCGACAGCGCGTGTTCGAGCGACGCCCGTTCCAGCTTGGCGAAAGCCTTCTTGCGCGTCTCGGCATCAACGGCAGATTGCGCGTCGATCTGCGCCTGCGCCATCTCAGGCGGCGGCGGCACCTTGCCGACATTGTTGAAGCCGTTCTCGCCGTAGACCAGCGCGAAGGGCTGGCTCGGATCCGGACGGCCGGACCACAGCGCGAGAAGCATGTCGCCTTCGCCCTGCACCGTAAACCGCTGATACATGTCGGCACTCGAGCCGACCGTCATGGTGCAGCGGATGCCGGCCTGACGGAGTTGCTCAATGATGATCTCGTGGCGCTGCTGCGAGGCCTGATCGGAATAACCGTAGAAGCGCAGATCGACGCCATTGGCAAAGCCGGCCTCCTTGAGCAGCGCACGGGCCTTGTCGGGATCATGCTTGTAGAAGCCGTCGACGGACGGATCATGGGCCCAGTAGCTTGGCGGCAGCATCGTCTGGGCGGGCACGCCGAGGCCCATCAGGGCAGCGCGGTTGAACCCTTCACGGTCGAGTGCCCAGTTCACCGCCTGGCGTACTTTGACGTCGCTTAGAGGCGTGCGCTTGTAGTTGAAGAGCAGGTGATAGTCCGCAATCGTCGGTGTCGAGCTGACGACGACCTTGCCGGTCATACGGTCGGCAACGAGCTTCTGCTGCGGATTGAGACGAAAGACGAAGTGGTTCTCGCCAGCGATCACCGAGCGCAGGGCCGTATTGACGTCGGTGATGATGCGGAAGGTCAGCCCATCGAGATGCGGCAGGCCTTTGTTCCAGTAGTCGGGATTCCGGACCATGACGACGACGTCGTTGTCGTTCCAGCGCTCCAGCTTGAACGGGCCGGTGCCGACCGATTCCCGATCGAACTGGCGGCCGCGCTCAGCTACCGCCTTGGGCGATGTGATCATGCCGGCGCGATCGGCCATGATCAGCGGCAGCGCCGTGTCGGGGCGACTGAGCTTCAGCGCGACCTTGTTCGGTGCGAGTACCTCCACCGCCTCGATCGACTGCAATTCGCCGCGCACCGCCGAGCGCGGATCTGTGCGGGCACGGTCAATATGGGCCTTGACCGCCTGCGCATCCATCAGCTCCCCGTCGTGGAAACGCACGCCCTCACGCAGGGTGAAGGTCAGCGTCTTCGGGTCTGGAAACTCCCAGGAGGTCGCCAGGCCTGGCTTCGGCGATAGAGACTGCGGCTCGAAATCGACCAGCGTGTCGAAGAGCGGATAGAGTAGCATATGGTCGGAGCCGAGCCCGCCCGTGATAGGGTCGAGGGTCGATGGGTTGAAAGGCGCGGCGACGCGCAGCACGCCCCCGTTGGCCGGTGTTTGAGCGCGGACCTCACCAACTGGTCCGAGGCGGGGGAAGCCCCAGATCGCGGCGCCGCCTATGCCGGCAAGTGCGTGCCGGCGTGTCAGAACTGGCATTTCCTCATTCCCATTTTGCACGGATCTGCGCCCGCCCAACTCAATCGATATTATATATAATTTCTAACTGCAAGGATTATATATAATATCGAAAGCGTGTTAGTCTGTGTTATGGCATCTCGTTATCGGCAAGCGGGAGGCGCGATTGGCGGAACTAAGCCAGCATGAGACGATGGCTACCCGCGTTGAACGGGCCATCAAGCGCGAGATTCTCGACGGCCTGCTCTTTCCCGGCGACAGGCTGCGCGTTGCGGAATTGAGCACCCGCTACGGCGTCAGCCATATCCCGGTGCGCGAGGCGTTGCGCCAGCTCGAAGGCGATCGTCTCGTTGTGATCGACCCGCACCGGGGTGCCGTGCTGCGCGAAGTTACGCCGAAATTCGTGCGCGATATGCACGACACACGTGCTGCCCTGGAACTGCTGCTGGTCCGACAGGCGACCGAGAACGTCACCGAGACGGCCGCAGCGCGGCTGAACGAACTTGCTTTGGCCTATGAGGCCGCCGCGATGCGCAAAGACCCTGCGGCCATGGTAATGGGCAACATCGCATTGCATCGTGCGATCGCCATGCTGGCCGATAACCTTGTCGCGGCCGATATCATGGAGCAGGGCTGGGAACTGGTGGTCAGCATCCGGCGTCGCTACGGCTTCGGTCCGTCGCGCGTGGCGACCATCATCGAGCAGCATAGGGCGCTCGTGGCCGCGATCTCTGCAGGCGAAGCGACCAACGCCGTCGAGATCGCAATGAGGCATTGCTGCGACGCTCGCGACGATCTGCTCATGCGAATGAATGAAAGATGACGGTGCATTGACGATCGGCGTTTGAATTTGTGGGTGCCCAGTCGCGTGTCATCCGAGGCCCTCACACCTTTTTATGTCCGCTTAATACCTTTCCTCGAACGGCAGCTATCTGGCGCAGCCCGTCCGGACGAGCGATAGGCGTTTATGGCCCTTAGTCGACACTCGGAACGTCCGCTCTCGGGTGAGACGGTTTCCAGCGCCCTGCGGCGGTTCTGACCCGAATCGGACTTCTGGAACGGCTGCTTCGGGCGAGGGCTCAATTATAAGTTCGTTGGGGCTGCCCACGTCTCTGGGCCCGGCGTTATCCGGTCGGTCTGATGGTTATGAACCCGATTTCCTAGCGAAGGCGGACCAGCAGGACCCGTGGAGGTTTGAACCTCAGCGGTGATTCCCGTAAAGGTCTGAGGCGATCACGGTCGTCGCCGCGGGCTCGCGGCATCTCATATTGGTTTGCTGCGATGCGATACATTGGCTCCAAGGCGGCAACGCTTCCCGCGATCCAATCGATCGTTGAAAGGTTTGCGCCGAGTGCGCGCTCTCTCTGCGATCCCTTCGCCGGGACTTGTACAGTCTCGCGCCATTTCAAGTCGCTTGGTCTGAGGGTCGAGACCGGCGATCTGTTGTGGGGCAGCTACATATTCCAGCGCGCAATGATCGCTCTAAACCGGGCACCGGCCTTTGCGAAGCTGGTTTCAGCACTTGATCTCGACAATGCCGATCGCCCTGTGGACGGGGCAACGCAAATTCTTCGCCAGCTGGATCAGATGACCGGCCGAAGGGGTTTTATTACGGAAAGCTTCTCCGATGCCGGCAAGGCCGGTCGGCGTTTTTTCACGGCCGAGAACGCGGGGCGAATCGACACGATCCGCGGCCAGATCGCAGGGTGGAGCGCCGACGGCCTTATCGACGAGTGCGAGGAAATCTACCTCCTGGCTTGTCTAATCGACGCCTCGGATCGGGTTGCGAACACCGCAGGCACATACATGGCTCATCTGAAGCAGTGGGGGCGCAAGTCATTGCGCCCCCTAGAGATGCGGGGCGTCCCCGTCGTGGACAACGGTGCTCGAAACAGCTGCCGCCGCGCTCAAGCCTGGGAAACGGCGGCCACCGAGGTTGATGTGCTTTATCTAGATCCGCCGTACAACACGCGGGACTATTCGTTCTATTATCACCTGCCGGAAAGTCTCGCGCTTTGGGATGGAGCGGCGCCGACTGGCAAAAGCGGCGTCCCGGCCAACCGCCGGCATCCGATCTCCGATTTCTGCGTCCGTGCCCGTGCCGCCGCAGCGCTCGATTATCTTCTCTCGCGGTCCAGCGCCCGCCTTATCGTAGTGCATTATGCATCCGACGGTCTGATCCGCCACGACGAGATCGTCGAAATGTTAGAATGCCGGGGAAGGACCGATTTCGAGGATTTGAAAGTTCGATCGTACCGTTCCAAGATCGAGCAGAAGGATGCCATGGCCCATCATCGGTTATATTGGTGCCGTCCAAACTAGGGGAGAGACTGTGACAACATTGCGGGCCGACACTGAATTGGCCGCGCGGTTAGAGCGGATCAAGCTCGTCCTTATGGACGTCGACGGCACGTTGGTGACGAGCGACGCACAAAACTTCTCGCGGGTGGTCGAACAGTTGCGGCGGCTAAGGGGTATCGGTGTTAACTTTTCCGTCGCGACCGGTCGAACGCTGCATGGGGTAGCGCCTATCGTTCGGCAGATGCTGGAGGTCGGCGCCAAGCTGCCCCCGATGATCACCTACAACGGCGCGGTCGTAGCCTTCGGCGAGCAGCCGCTGGTTCTCAAGGTCCGGACGATCGAGCGAGCCCTCTTCGCTGATCTCGTTAGGGGATGTCGGAAGGCCGGCGTAGAGCCGCTCGCATACGCCTGCACCGCGACGCCCTTCGGCCTGGTGCAAGAGATAACCTATTCCGAGAGCGCGAAGCAGCCCGCTACGGAATTCAACGGCTCTGTCATCTGTCAAGTCCCCGATCTATTGAGAATTGAGGACGACATCGTAGCTGTCCTGATCAAAAAACCAGATGGACCGGTTGGTGAGGCTTTACTAGCGGAGTTCGCGCTTCGCTTCGCCGGCGTACTTAGGGTCACCACTTCGGGGGGGCCCTATATTGAAATCTGTCACCCCCTTGGGACCAAGCGGAATGCGATGAAAGAACTCGCGACCCTGCTGGGTATTGGAACAACCGATGTCATGGCGGTAGGAGACAACTTCAACGACCTCGAAATGATCGAGGGGGCCGGCGTCGGCGTCGCCGTAGCGAACGCGCCCCCCGCCGTGAAGGCTGCGGCCGCGCTAGTTTGCACCCAAAACGGCGCCGCTGGTGTGGTTGAGGCTCTGCGTTTACTAACGCGCGTGATAAGGACCGAAAAGGCGTTGGCCGGCGCTTTGGCACGGGCTGGATAAGACACATTAGAATGATGGAAATAATCGAGAATATTACGAATTTCAGCAAGAGACTTCAACGAGGACCTATATCGGATCTCGCGTTTTCAGAGTGTTTCGGATCTTTGCTGACGGATGCATTCGCGTTGGGCATTGGGGTCGAAGCGACCGTAAGTGATCTTTCGGCTGTCCCTGTAGCCAAATACACAATCGGCCCGCCAGTGGGAGACTGTCTTCTCGATAGCAGGAATCTGAACAAGGGTGCGGCGAAACTGCTTCTACAGCAATGGCGAACGTCGTCATGCGGGTTAGAAGCCGGGTCCGTCGACGAAGTCGTTCGCAAGCTGGGCGAACTCGTGCTGGAACACTGGGGAGTCCGCGATCAGGGCACGCTGCTTCCTCGACTGAAGGATGCCGGCATGCCTGAAGGCGTGCTCCAATCCGTTCAGGACATGGTGATCCAAGGCGGCTTTCTCGCCGTCGTCCACGCCGACATGGACAAGTTCAAGGCCATAAACGACAATTTTGGTGAAACTGCCGGCGACGTTATCATACGTGCATTCGCAGACCGGCTGCGAGAGTCATTCGCCGATCTCGGCCTCGTAGTCAGGACTGGCGGCGAGGAATTCTCAGCATTTCTGGTCAGCGATGATCCGTTATTGTTTTTTGTTCGGGCTGAGGAATTCCGGACGAGGATGCAGACCGATCCTCTGCCGGTCATCAACCGACCCAATACATGCAGCATCGGTCTCGCTGTCTATCCGATCGCCGATTTGCCCGCCAATCTCGAGTCTACCGATCGCATTTTGCACGACGCCCGGCTGGCGGAACGGCGCGCGAAGGACGAAGGCCGCAACCGGATCCGGCTGCCCAAGCCGGTCGCAGCAGGCGAAGACGTCGAAGCGGCCATGGAGACTAATTCGCTCGACGACATAATGCTGTCAGCGTTGGCCTGTCGGGTCGCGCTCGATGGAGACGGAACGGGCATCTTCCGTACGATCTTCGCAAGCGCCGTCGCGCGTCTGCTCACTGAACGGCTGAGCGCTCCGGATGTTACGCCGACGTCACTCGTTGATGTTATTGAGGATTTTGTCTCGCGGCTTGACGTTATCGCGGAAGCCGCACCGTGGGAGGGGTTCGGCCGGCCCTCTACGCCGGGGCAAGACGGCTGGCCCCAGGCGGAAGCGCCCTCAATGCCCACGGTCGTGTGGGCCGCGATCGTGGCGAGGGCACTGTTGAGCGCGACGTACCAGCGTGGCGCTCCGCTTAGCGCAATCGATGAGCTGTCGTTTCGTGTGGCGTCAGCCGATCCGGCGAAGTGCGCGACGTCGTCAGAGCTCTTCTTCGAAATTAGTCGTTCGGGGTCGACTGAGGCGGCACTTCGGCTCGGGCCGATCGCATTGGAGGCGAATGGGCTCCAGCCGGTTCATATCGGTCGGCCGTGGTTCCCGGCGAATGCCGAGGGATCCGAGGGCCTGCGCCGCGTTTTGATCGCCGGCGTAGACGATCACGTGCTTGAAAATGAAGCGTTTTCGCCTTGCCTACTGATGCCAATCGGCGACACGGCAATCCAGGAAGCGAAGGCGATCAGCGCCCTCGTCGCAGGCGTCGAAGAGATTGACGACCGTCCTGTGAAGGGCGGTGGCCTCCCTGACTTTTGGCAGAGCAACCTCGGCCGGATTGTCCGCACCTGTCTGCGCAATCCGAACATAAGCCACATCATCGCGGTCGGGGACGAGGATGGGGCAGCCCAGACGATCGCGATGCTCAAGCTCAGCAGAGATGATTGGAACGGCAAGCTACCTGATCTCCAAAGGCGGCTGAGCATCGGCGCGGATCATTTGGGGGCTTTTAGAAGCCGCGGTATCCATTTTCAGCTCGTAGCGAGCGGGGGTTCGCGGTTAATTGACGCCGTTGTGGCGTGCACAGGATCGAACGATCTGCCTGACCCCCGAGGCGCGCCCGCCGTCAATCTCGATCGCGAAATGGCGCGTCGCAGGCTTGCGGTGCCGTCGCCCTCCGCCGCGAACCAGCTTTCAATAAACGACGGTCTTCGATGCCGCACGCTTGCCGACGCCTACCCGCAGGCGATCCAGCTGCTCCGCGGCAGCAACGAAGCGCCGCAGACCGAAACGACCCGTAGGACGTTTCGCGAATTTCCCTGTTTCAAGCTGGTGCTGACGCAGCCGTTTCAGGACGAAGTGCCCGACTACTGGCTCAGGGAGAAGGCGTYGATCGACGACTACATTGAGAGGAATTTCAGCTCGCCGGATGGGTTGTTCGGGAAGCGGTTGGTGTCGTGCGGAAACCGAGAGCAAACCGTGCGTGATCATAGCGTAGAGTCGGCGGCAGCGGCGATCCGGGAAAGGCGGCCGACCCGCCGAATCATGCTGCCAGTCGCGACAAGCGACGAACTCGACGGCCCCCTCGGCCTCAGCATGATCCAGATTCTGCCACGCGAACGCGACGGCAAGTGGCACTTGGATTTCCAATGGATTTGGCGAACCGTCGAGGTCCTCGTCGGCTTTCCGTTCAGCGCCATTGGCTCCATCCGGTGGTCGGACGAATTTTTCACGAGCGTTCAGGAGCGACTTCAAGCCGTAGGCGAGGTCGATCGTTTAGAGCGCGGCCAGCTGACTTATGTTGCTCTCAGCTTCCACATGTTCCTTGACGTTGGGGATAGAGAGATAGCCAGAGCGATTGTGCAGGATGCAACCCGTTGACTTGATCGCCCGGATGTTGCGCGACGACGACGCGGCCATATTGTTCGATCGCCGCCAAGACTTTACCAAGCAGGCGCGCGCACTGGGTTACGATGTCGTCGCGAGCGTCGGCGCGACAAGCCCGATCGGTGGCGCGCCCATCCACGTCGCCCTCCTTCGCCCGGGCTCGGTTCTCACGACCAATGCGCCGCGGCCGGCGAAGATCGGCGAGAGGCAGGAGAAAGCCAGGATTATTAGACTTCTAGATCGTTTTTTCGTTCCAGCGGCGGGCGATCCTGGCGTCTCGGCGCTGCTTTTTGATCTGATCGCTGACCGTTACGAGGAACTGACCGGGCGAGACGTCAATCGCAGCGCGGCCGAGATACTGCTTAGATCGGCGCTGCGCAGGTCGCCAAAGAACCGCACTCAAAGAGTGCTCGACTTCGGATGCGGGACCGGGTTCGCTCTCGATGCTTGCAAGCGCATCGAGAGCGATGAATGGATCGTCGATCTTGTCGGAACGGACATTTCCGACGCGATGCTTTCGATCGCGCGCGGCCGCGGTCAGCGCGTGTTGACCCTCGCCGAGTGGAGGGCTGAGCCGTCGGCGAGTTTCGACGCGGCAATTTCGTGCTTCGTTCTGCACTACGGTGTTCTGGAGCAGGATCTTGTCCTAATAGCGCGACAGCTGAAGCCCGGCGGGGTGTTCAGTGCCAATTTTTTCAAGGGGAACGAGGCCAGAGTGACACAAATTACAGCTGTCCTGGGCGCGGCGGGTCTCGATTTGATCTCGAATGAACATCTGGACGTCTCAACCGACAGCTCAAATAGGCATCTGGTTTTTGCCAAACGAGGCGAATCGTCGTGAGGTGGCAATCGCAGGGCGGTGATCCGAGGCTTGAGGCGATGGTGCCCGACCTCCGGCGCGGTGGCGTGGCCCGAACGTTGCTGACGCGCGCGCTGCCGTCGGCTGACCTATTCGTGAACGTGGCGCGGCTCGCGCCAACAGCCTACGAGGTGCTCTCGGCGCCGGAGTTGGCCGGCGCGGTCGGCAACGGCGAAGTCGCAGCGATCGCAGTGGCGGACGACCTCGTTGTTACTCATCGACTGGGCCTTGCGCGGCCAGGGCTAATGCAGAGCTTTGTTGCTGGGTTGTTCGACCGATGGGCGGCCTCGGGCGCGGAACACGCTCCTCTCGAGCCCATTGTGATCGATCCGGAAATCGAGCTTACGATCTGGACACCTCGCGCCGCGGGTTTTGCCGACACCGCTGCGCGGCTCTGGAAGGAGATTAGCTTCGGCGGTCGGCCGGATCCGCTTGACGGTCTCACAACGCCGAGCGTCTATGGCAACAAGCTTCGGATGGCCCGAACATTGTCGGCGATCGTAACCGCGAAGCTACCACCAGGCTCGCCGGTTCTAGACATCATGTCGGGTACGGGCGTGGTGACCCGGCTGCTGGCTCGGCGCCACCCGGTGACGGCCAACGACGGGAATCCGTACGCAGCCTTGTTGACCCGGGCGCAGGCTGTGGCCTTCGCCGGCGATGGAGAAGCGGCGGCCTCGCGGTTGCTCGGCAATTTGGCAGAGCCCTGGTCGGCGCATGCGGGACTGTTGCGCGCGCGTCACCGGGTCGCGCTCGAGGCGGAGGAGCAATTTCTTCATGGCGAACTGACCGAAGAGAGCCTCGAGCGCTATCTGGCCTTCACCCGCAACGCCGTGCCGCCGCTGCAGCATGCAGGGAGCGCGATTTCAGGTGACCTTGTCACCGCCCGATACGCGAACGTCTACTTCGGCATCGGCCAGGCGATCGAGATCGACGCGATCCGCGTCGCGATCGAAAGTCTCCCCCAGGACGATCCCCGGCTTCGTGATGTCTGTCTCGCAGCGCTTGTTTTGGCCGCCTGCACCTGCAATCCCGGTCCACATTTTGCCCAGCCGCGCAAGGTGAACTCGCAAGCCACATTTCGCAACGTGGTCGAGCGCCGGGCTCGCAGCGTTGCATGGGAATTCGAGGTGGCGCTGCGGCGTCTGGCCTCTCGGGAGCCGCTGTCGCAGCCACTAGGCTCGGTCACCAGCACGGATTGGCGGGAAGCGCTCGACGCTTTCGATCGGGCCACAGGTGCGTTTGGCGTACGAACCGTCTACCTTGATCCGCCTTATTCGAAGCTGCAGTATTCGCGCTACTATCATGTCCTGAACGTGCTGATCGCGAACGACTATCCTCTGATATCGGGCGTCGGCCGCTACCCTCCGCGCGCGGATAGGTTCAGCTCCCGGTTCGAGTATCAGCCCTCCGTGGCCAGACGCGAGTTCGAGGACGTCATCGGCCGATGCGCAGACCGCGGGTTGAGATTGATGATCAGTTATGGCGAGCGTGGATTTGTTTCGATCGAAGCCCTGCTCGAAATGGTGGAGGCTCGATACTCGAAAGTGGATGTCTTTTCCGAACGTCTGCGCCACCACTCGCAGGGCCGGCCGCTTTCTGAGGCAGGCGGAGGACGAGTGAAAGAGTTCGTAATTTTCGCAGTCCCGTAACAACGACGCTAAGCGGCGTGGCGGAAGTTTGCTACGCCGACGTCGAACCTTGGATTGAAGTACTTTGCCCCGCTGGTTGGCCCAGTGGGCAATCCCAGTCCGCGAGGACGGGCGAAGAAGCCACGGTTCATGAACGTCCGCTTCCCGGCGCTCTGCCGATGTCTGTTAGTGGCGCGATCCGGACGCCTCAATCACGCCCTTGCAGAATTCGCGTGAGTTGTACCAAACCGTGCTCGAGGCGCTTTTGGTCAGGCTCCGCCCCGAGGCTGATCCGGACAGCTTGGCTGGGCACAGCTGAACCGGCCGCTAAATCCTGAGCGGGCATGACAGATAGGTTCTTGGCCTGGGCGTAGCTGGCGAATTCATCGGCGCGCCAAGGCGCAGGCAATGTGAGCCAAACATGCAGCCCTTCGGGGCGGGCGGCAAATTTCTGCCCGATGAGAATTTTTTGCGCCAGCTTTATCCGTTCTCCTCCAGCTATGCGTCGACGTTCGATCAGCCGCGAGGCCGTGCCATCCTTGATCCAGCGCGATGCAAGGCGCGCAAGCATTGGCGAGGGCATCCACGTGCTCACGCGAATGGCGTTTCGAAGCCGTTCTGCAATCTGCGGAGGAGCAGCGATGTAGCCGATGCGTAGGCCTGGCAAAACTGCCTTGGAGAAACTCGACACATAGCAAACCGCCGACGGAGCTAATGCGACCAGTGGGGTCGGGGTCGTTTGCAGCAGCGGTGCATAGACCTCGTCCTCAACGATCATCACGCCGGATCGGGAGGCGAAGGCGGCCAACCTCTCGCGTCTATCGTGGGAGAGGTCGGTCAGCGTGGGGTTGTGAAGCGTGGGGTTGAGCACGGCGATACGCGCGCCCGTTTCGGCCGCGATCCGCTCGAAGGCATCGATTTTCATTCCACGTCCATCCATCGGAACGCCAACGAGCCTGAGCCCCATCATACGAGCGCAACTTACGAGTCCCGGAGACGTCAGCTCCTCGCACAAAACCGTCTCGCCAGCCTTTGCTAGTGCCAGCAGGCAGGCGAAAACCCCGTTGATTGCGCCGGAAGTGAGCAGGATTCCATCCGGCTTTGCTGGAACGCCCAGGCCCTCTAACCATTGCATTGCTGGAGCGATGTCATCGCTGACAGCGCCCCGAGGCGCATATTCAAATAATCGCCGCCCGACATCGTAGCGCGCCATGTCCTGGCAGAGCTGTACGACCTCGTCGGAAGGATCGACTGGCATGGGGAAATTGGAGGCAAAGTCGATGCTCGAACGGCTCTCTCCCGATGGCCACGGAATGCGTGACGGCTCCCCATCGCGCACAAAGGTGCCACGTCCGGTTTCACCGTTGACGATTCCGAGTTCGAACGCCAGGCGATAAGCCTTGGTGACACTCGAAAGATTGAGCCCGAGAGCACGGGCAAGATCCCGCTGGGGTGGCAGTCTGTCGCCCGCCGAGAGCCGCCCATTGGCAATATCCTGTGCGAGCGCTTCGGCAATTCCCCGATAAACCGGTCGGCCGGGGGCGAGCTTAGGCATCCACATGATCGCCTCCTCCTGATTGTATGGCATGCAATGCCGTTGCGCCGCTATCCATGGAGACGCATCATTCGCTAGCAAAAGGTAGGGCGATGCAGACGATCGGGCTTCTCGGAGGGATGAGCTGGGAAAGCTCCGCAGTGTATTACAAGCTGATCAATGAAGGCGTCCGAGCGCGGCTCGGCGGCCTGCACTCGGCTCGGATCGTGCTCTGGTCCGTCGAATTTCAGGAAATCGCTGAACGTCAGGCGGCGGGTGATTGGCAGGGCCTTTCAGACACGATGATCGACGGCGCCCGCGCCCTGGAGCGCGCCGGCGCCGAGATGCTGCTGATCTGCACCAATACGATGCACAAGCTCGCCGATCAGGTCACAGGTGCGATCACCATCCCTGTGATCCATATTGCTGACATCGCTGCCGTCGCCATCAAGGCCGCAAAAAGCACCCGGCCGCTGCTGCTTGCCACGCGCTTTACGATGGAGGAGCCGTTTTATCGGGATCGGATGCGGGACCGCCATGGCCTGGAACTGATGCGGCCCAGCTTCGATGAAGAGATGATGGTGCATCGCATCATCTATGACGAACTTTGCCAAGGCATCGTGCGGCCGGCTTCGAAAGCACGCTGTCGCGAGGTGATTGAGGCGGCGCGAATGCGTGGCGCGGACGGAGTCATTCTTGGCTGCACCGAACTGGATCTTCTGCTGTCGCAATCGGACACCGAGCTGCCGGTCTTCGACACAACGGCGCTGCATGCCCGAGCTGCCGTCGAGCAGTCGCTTGCAGGTCGATCTTGAAGCCAGAGGACATGCCGTGAGCAACGCCCCGTTCCCATCACTCGGAAAGGCTGTTCGAACCGAGTGGGCCCTGGATGACGATTACCTCACCGTCAATCACGGTGCGTTCGGCGCGACGCCGAAAGCTGTTCTGGTCGCGCAGACGGCATGGCGCGACCAGATGGAAGCGCAACCGAGCGTTTTCATGCGCAGCATTCTGCCGAAGGCGCTGCGGGCCAGCGCCGAGGCCCTTGCTGCATTTCTCGGTGCCGAGGGTGGTGACCTTGTCTTCGTCGACAACGCGACGACGGGATGCAACGCAGTCCTGCGCTCGCTTTCGCTGAAGGCCGACGACGAGATTTTACTCCACGGCCAAGCGTACGGTGCCGTAGCCAACACTGCACGCTATGTCGCCGAGCGGGCGGGAGCGCGTATCATCATCGCTCCGCTCCACTTTCCAGACGATGACTTCGCCGGATTCGCCAAGCGATTTGCCGCCTGTATCGGCCCCAGGACGCGGATTGCGATCATCGATCACATCACCTCCCCCAGTGCGCTGCTGCTGCCGGTCGCGGAAATCGCTTCTGCCTGCCGCCAGGCTGGCGTCCCCTTGCTGGTGGACGGGGCCCACGGTCCCGGCCAGATCGAGCTCGAGCTGCAATCACTGGGAGCCGATTACTACGTCGGCAACTGCCACAAATGGCTGGCTGCGCCGAAGGGCTGCGCTTTTCTCTGGACGCGCGGCGATAGGCAGGTCGAGCTGCATCCGACCACGATCTCCCATGGCTTTGGCGGCGGCTATCTGCTCGAATTCGATTGGACCGGCACGCGCGATGCCACCGCGCAGTTGGCGATCGAAAGCGCTTTGACATTTCATGAGCGGCTAGGCGGTGCGGGTCTGCGGCGGCGCAACATCAGCCTCGCGGGTGAAGCCGGTGCTCTCCTCGCCGCGGAACTCGGGACGACCCATGGCAATGCCCGGCATGAGGTCGCGATGGCCATGGTCAGGCTGCCGCTAGAGAACGTGCCCCTGACCAAGGACTACGCGACGCTATTGCGCGGCCGGCTGCTCGGCGAATTCAGGACCGATGCCCCGTTACATGCTCATCCCAGCGGGATTTGGCTACGCGTTTCGGCCCATGCCTACAATGAGATTGATGACTACGCCCGGCTCGCGGGGCATGTCCGCAAGCTGGTCCGAACGATCTGATCATGGGAAATGGGGAGTGAAATGAACAAAAAAATCAGCGCCTGCGGGGCGCTTCTGGGCCTGGCGTTGGTCCTTGCGGGGACCGGCGCGGATGCGCAGGATTCGTATGGAACGCTAAAGAAAATCAAAGACAGCGGCACGATCATTATCGGCCATAACGAAGACTCGCCGCCCTTCGCCTCCTTCGACGCCGCCGGTAAGCCGCAGGGCTATTCGATCGATATCTGCAACAAGATCGCAGAGGCCGTGAAGGCTGAGCTCAAGATGGACAACCTGACGGTCAAGTACCAGGCAGTGAACGGCCAGACACGGACCCCCCTTCTGATCAATGGTACCGTTGATCTCGTCTGCGCTACCACGACAAACACGTTTTCCCGGCAAAAGCAGGTCGATTTTCTCAATACGATGTTCGTTACCGGCAACCGCCTGTTGGTGAAAAAGGACAGCGGTATCAAGGAAATCGAGGATCTGAAGGGCAAGGTCGTGTCCGCTAATCAGGGCACGACCAACGAGAAGGTGCTGAACGAGCTAAACCAGAAACTCAATCTCGGCATCAAGGTGCTCTCGACCAAGGATCAGCCACAGGCCTGGGCCGCGCTCGAAAGCGATCGCACCGACGCGCATATGACGGACGCGGTGGTGGAGTACGGCCTCATCGCCAAGGCAAAGAACCCGAGCCTCTACACGGTGACAGGCCGGTTACTCTCGTTCGACCCCTACGCCATCGTGATCCGCCGCGACGATTCCGGCTTTCGTTCGCTCGGCAACAAGGTTCTGGCGGATCTCTACAGAAGCGGCGAGTGGGAGAAGATCTATACCAAATGGATGTCCACGATCGGGCAGCCGCTGGACGCTGATCTGAAGCTACTGATGTTAATGCAGAACTATCCAGACTGATCCCGCCGCGGCGGGATCCTGACCGGCGGCAATGCTGCCGCTTGCCCCTTTGCTGCTGGTGAAGCCGTGGCTGGACACTTGATGCATGCGTTATAATTGGAACTGGTCGGTGCTGCTCGCCGACCCTTATTTGGGCTGGATCCTGTCCGGACTAGGCTGGACATTCCTCGTCTCGATTGCCTCCTGGATCATCGGCCTTGCCCTGGGCTCGGTGATCGGGGCGATGCGCACCTTGCCTTCTCGGGCAGCGCGGACTGTCGGGGCGGTTTATGTCGAGATCTTTCGAAACGTGCCGCTGCTGGTGCAGATATTTCTATTCTATTTTGTCTTGCCGGAGGTCCTGCCCCGCGACATCGGCCGTTGGCTCAAGCGGGATCTCCCTCATCCCGAGCTCACCATGGCCGTGATCAGCCTGGGTCTTTATACGGCCTGCCGCGTCGCCGAGCAGGTACGCTCCGGTATCGTGACGGCCGGGAAGGGGCAGGCGAGCGCAGGTCTCGCGACCGGACTGACGACTATGCAGGTCTATCGACTGATCCTGCTGCCGCTTGCGTATCGGCTGACCATTCCCGCACTAACCAACGAGTTCCTGAATGTTTTCAAAAACTCGTCCCTGGCTCTTACAATCGGCGTTCTCGAGCTCACGGCGCGAACGCGCGCGGTCGCGGATTATACATCGCAATCGATTGAAGCCTTTACGGCTGCAAGTCTGATCTATGCGACAATCAGCTTCTCGATCAGCGGATTGATGCGCATGGTCGAGAGGCGGTCCCGCCTGCCCGGCACGCTTGCTGCTGGAACACTCTGACATGAATGCTTTCGATTTCGGTGTCATCGGGCGAGCCTTGCCGTTGCTCTGGGAGGGCATGCAGATCACCCTGCTTCTGACTGCGCTCGGCATCGTCGGTGGCATCGCGCTCGGCGTGCTGCTCGCGCTGATGCGAGGATCGGCCGTCTTGCCCCTGCGCTGGTTCGCCGCATTCTATGTCGATCTCCTGCGTTCCCTGCCTCTCGTCCTGCTGATCTTCTGGTTTTATTTCCTGATTCCACTCGCCGTGGGGCACCCGGTCGGGGGTTTTTCCTCGGCGGTGATCGGCTTCATCTTGTTCGAAGGGGCCTATTTTTGCGAAATCATTCGCTCGGGCATCGAGGGAGTCCGTCGCGGCCAAGTCATGGCAGGTCTGGCCAGCGGGTTCACCCAGGCTCAGTGCATGCGCTTCATCGTTCTGCCGCAGGCTTTCCGGGCCATGCTTCCCGTGTTGCTGATGCAATCGATCAATGTCTTCAAGAGCACGTCGCTGGTCTACGTCATCGGCCTGCGTGATTTCCTCACCGCGGCGGACCTGATCGGCGGCCGCGATAACCGGCTGACCGAAATGTACGTCTTCGTTGCCATCGTGTTTTTCATCATTTGCTGGACTGCTTCGCAAGCAGTTGTCCTGCTGCAGCGAAGGATCACGCCGTGATTGAGCTTGAACAGGTCAGCAAATGGTACGGAGCAACCCAGGTGCTGAATGATTGCACGACCCGCATCGAAAAGGGCGAAGTCGTCGTCGTGTGCGGTCCGTCAGGTTCGGGAAAGAGCACCCTGATCAAGTGCATCAATGGCCTTGAGCCTTTTCAGAAAGGCAGAATCACGGTCGAGGATACTTCGGTCGGCGATCCCTCGACGGTTTTGCCAAAATTGCGTGCCCGGATCGGCATGGTCTTCCAGTCCTTCGAACTTTATCCGCACATGAATGTGGTCGAGAATATCTGCCTGGCTCAGCGGCATGTGCTGAAGCGCAGCGAGGATGCCAGCAGGGCACGCGCTCTCAAGTTGCTAGACCGGGTGGACCTGCGCTCCCACGCCGACCGCTTCCCCGCCACCCTGTCCGGCGGGCAGCAGCAGCGGGTAGCGATCGCTCGCGCCTTGGCCCTTGATCCGATCGCGATGCTTTTCGACGAGCCGACCTCCGCTCTGGATCCGGAGATGGTCAACGAGGTGCTCGACGTGATGAGCGAATTGGCGAAGGAGGGGATGACGATGATCGTGGTCACCCACGAGATGGGTTTTGCGCGACGCGTGGCCGACCGGATCCTGTTCATGGACGAGGGTGCCATCGTCGAGGAGGCACTAACTGCGGCCTTTTTCGAGAGACCAGCAAACGAGCGCGCAGTCCGGTTCCTCTCGAAGATATTGCATCATTAGCCGTCGTTACCGCCGTAACGTACGGCACGCGATCATATTACAGAAAGCTGCATCTCTTTGAGGCGTCGGTATCCAGCCGCCGGCGCCGGGCAGGGGCGATACGCTCGAAATCGCGTACAGCTACTTTACAAGCGCGCCGGCTCGGGATGCTCCCCCGGGCGGCCATCACACTCGCTGTGAAGCCCGGCAATCACATAGGCGAGGGCCCAAAGGACGCTTTGGATCCCGGAAGTTCAGTGCGAATGCGCGCGGCCAATCGAAGCGATAACGTTCGCTTGTCGGCGGTAGTCAGTTTCCTATGGCGTATCAGGTGCGGGTGAACCACGCTTGGCCTAGGAAACGCCCCGAGACGACTTTGTCAGACGCGGTCGTTGTCGCCGACCGCTCTCGACGTCAAATTGCTCGCCAAGCCCGTCATTGTCTCTGGCTTCACGAGACCGAGAGCCCCGGCGACGTGCCACCAGCCATGGTCGGCCTGGCGCACGATGGTGCACTCGGCACTGACGCCCATATGCTGGCCTTCGAAGGAGTGGCCGACCGCGATATGAGCGACCTCGTCGGGCAGTCCCACAGTCAGGCAGACATGCATGCCGAACACCGAATGACGGAAGGTCGGATACCCACTGTCGGCGGGCGCAGCCTGCCAGCGCTGGCGATTGCTCGGGTCAAACTCATAGGGCTTGCCGACATCGTGACAGGCGGCACCGGCGAGCAGGATATTCCAATCGATCCGGGTCTGCTGATAAGCCTGCTCGAATTCCGTCGCAATCGCCTTGGCATAGCGGAAGACCCCGCGCAGGTGATCGGCCTGCGTGCCCTCCCTGAGAACTGGCGTTCCGGGATTGCCATCGGGCGGGATCTCACTGATGCGGGTGAAGTCCGAGCAGCACAGGGCATAGGCCCATGCCTCGACGACCTTTGCGCGCAACGCCTCGTCGGGGATTTCCGCGATTTCCGGGAAGTCCTCCATGATGTGCTGGCGCATCAGGTCGGTCGCCGGACGGCGAGGCCGCGAATAGTGCTGGATCATGATCTGGCTCGCTTGCAGAATAAGACCGGCCTTAAGACACAGACGGCGCGTATTGTGGCTGGATCGGCTTGCGCGCGAGGGTTAGTGTCGCGATCGCCCCGCAGACCAGCAGCGCCGCCGCGATGCGGAAGGCCCAGGTGTAGCCGCCGGTTCCCGAGACGACATATCCCGTGATGATCGGCGCGATCAGCCCGAAGGAGTTGCCCCCGAAAGCGGTGATGGCGATGACGCGCGAGACGTCGCGCGGATTGCGCAGGAGATCGCTGGCCAGCGTAAAGTTCAAGCCTGCGCCTGTGTTGCTGCCGGTTAGGACGATTGTCAGGACGACGAGCAACGGTATGAGGCCATCGACGCTGGGGGCGAGCAGGATCGTGGTCGACAAAAGAGCCATCGCGGCGATGAAGTAACGGCGACGGCCAGCGCGGATCGCTTCCGAGGACAGGCTTCGGTCGCTGATCCGGGCGATGATCAGCCCAAGAACCATCGTGACGAGATACGGGATTGCCGTCAGATACCCCGTACTCATCGTCGACAGTTCGCGGGTTGATTGAAGATAGGTCGGCAGCCAGGTCAGGAAGAGATAGGCCGTATAGACCAGACAGGCTTGGGTAATCACCAAGCCCCAGACACTGCCCTGGCACAGAAGATAGCCGAGCGACGACGGCGCAAGATCTGTTGCCGCATACGTCATGCGCTCGCCGTCGCGTTCGCTGAGGATCTTCCGTCGCTCTGCTTCCGGAAGCCAAGACACCTGATCGGGCGCGCCGTACCATTTCAGCCAGAAGGCTAGCCAGACGAAGCCGATTAGGCCGAGGACGACGAACGCTGTTCGCCAGTCAAAGCTGCTGACCAGCGCCGCGACGATGATCGCGCCGAGCGCCGGTCCGGCGGAGGAGCCGCCATTGAATAGCGTCGTGACTAGGCCGCGCTCGCGCTCGGGGAACCAGTCGCGGATGACGCGTCCGCAAGCCGGAAAGGTCGTCGCCTCGCTCGCGCCCATGACGAGGCGGGCCGCGAAGATCGAAACAAGGCCGGTCGTTGCCGCGGTGAGCGCCGTCGCCGCCGACCAGATCGCGATCCCCCCGCCGACCATGCGCTTGGCGCCGACCCGCTCGACCAGCAGGCCGAGCGGGATCAGGCAGACCACATAGGTCCAGAGGAAACCCGAGAAGAGATATCCCATCTGAATCGGCGTCAGCCCGAACTCGGCGGCAATCGGCTTCGAGGCTACCGAAAGGGCGATGCGGTCGATGTAATTGATGATCACGGCCGTGAAGATCAGCAAGGCGATCCAGGCGCGGCGATGGGTCATGAGATGTCTCCCCCATTGATAGCCGACCGATGCGGCAATCTCAGCGCGGGTCTTCAAGCCCGCCAGGATTCAGCGCTACATTCATCAATAGAACGGGTCCAATTGGATTTATCAGCCGGTTCTCATAGGCTTTCCTGATGAGTCGCTTTTCCATCGCCCAACTCGAAGCATTCTATTGGACGGCGGAGCTCGGCTCCGTGCAGAAGGCAGCTGAAAAGCTGAACATTGCCCAGCCGACGCTCTCGCTGCGGCTGCGCCAGCTCGATGCCGATCTGACGGCGCCCGTGTTGGAACGGGCGGGGCGCGGGATCCGGCTGACTCGCGAAGGCCACACCTTCCTCAGGCACACGCAATTGGTCCTCGCTGCTCACCGCGAGCTCCAGGCTTCCTTGCTGGTTGCGGAGGTCAGCGGCGCGCTGCGTTTTGGCCTCGCCGAGGGGTTCGCGGTAGCGTGCCTGCCACGGATCATTCCGGTGCTGCGCGAGCAGTTCCCGCTGCTGCGACCTGAATGGATTATCGCGACCAGTTCGGGACTGGAGCAGTCCCTCATCGACGGGCGGCTCGACATCGCCGTGCTGGTCGAGCCAGCCGGCCATCGGGACATCCGGCTGTTTTCGCTCGGCGTCCAGGCCAATGTCTGGGCCGCGACCGCGGGCTGCGGGGTGAAGGACGGCGAAAGTCCCCGTGAGCTCGGCCGTCACACCATCATTACGACACCGGCGCCCACGCCGATGTACCGCCTCAGCACGAGCTGGTTCGCCGATGCGCAGCGTCAGCCGAACTCGCTGTGCATCTGCTCCAGCCTGAACGCCTCGCTTCAGCTCGTTTCGGCGGGGATCGGAATCGGCGCCTTTCCACGCAGGATGGTCGAAGCTTTTCCGTCGCGCGAGGCCATCGCAATGTTCCAGTCGAATCCGCCACTGCCGCCGAGCCGGGTCTATATTGCCGATCGCGCCGATTCCGACCGAGCCAGGACCGCCGCGCTCATCCGCAGCCTTGAGGGCCTGATGCAAGACATGGACTATTTTTCGGAGCTGTAAGCCGCCGTGACGGCTTAGGCAGGCTTGTCGATGCACAGATAGTCCATCGAGGCCAGCGCCTTCTGGATCGATTTCAGCATCGCGCTCACGGGGGCGGTCAGGCCGCCATCGGGATAGCTGGCATAGACCCTGCCGTGATTGAGGTCAGGTACGGGCTTCAGCACCTGGACCCGGCCGGCGCGGGCCTCGTCCTCCATCATCTTGGCCGGCAGCACGCCGAGAGCTGCGCCGGAAGAGACGAGATGGCCGATGACTCCGACGCTGCTGCAGAGGTCGAGGCGCGTCGGTTCAAGTCCGGCGGTGGCGAACCAATCCTTGATCTGGCGAAACATCGCCGAGCGTGGCTGATTGCTGACGATCGGCAGGCGATACAGATCGGTCGGCGTGACGATAGACCCCAAGCCCCATTTCTTCGAGGCGACCCAGGCGGTGTTCTGCACGCCGAGCGGGAACAGCCTCATGCCATGGCGACCGGTCGGGTTGACCAGAACGGCGAGGTCAAGATGCCGGTCGTTGAGTTCGCGTTCGAGTTCGTAACTGATCGACACGACATAATCCGGTTTCAGCAGCGGATAGTCGTGGCGGACGATCTCGAGCAGCGCTGGCAGGCAGGTCATCGCAAAGCCTTCCGCGAAGCCGACGCGAACGCCGCCGCTGACCTCCGCCCGGTCGGTCTGGAGCCTGATGCGGTCCGCCTCCTCCAATAGCGCCGAGGCGCGCGGCACCAAAGCGAAGCCCTCGGCCGTCAAGGCGAGGCTGCGCCCATTCTTCTGGAACAACGTGACGTCCAGGGCCTTTTCGAGATCGCGCAAGCGCAGCGAGATCGTCGGCTGCGCCATATGGAGATGGGCTGCGGCTTTGTTCAGAGAACCGAGCTGTGCGGTCCAAAAAAATGCTTCGAGCTGGGCGATGGTGAAGCGCATAAATCAGCTTTCCAAATCTGTAAGGCTCAAATATTCAAATTAGATTTGGATTGCAAAAGACCCTAGCGTCCGGCCAACATTTTAAAAAACCTCCGGGAAACGCCTTGGATACCGCGGTCGATCGCATCGAGCTCTTTACCCTTGCATGCACTTTGCCGGAGACGATCGGCAATGCGGCCCGGTTCTTCGACAAGCGCGAGACGCTGTTCGTGCGCGTCACCACCAAGGGCGGGGCTGTCGGCTGGGGCGAGACCTGGGCCATGGCGGCGCCGGCAGCGGCGCTGATACAGACCGTGCTCGGCCCGGCGCTGCTGGGCGAGGATGTCCGTTATCCGCAGAAGCTCTGGCGGAAACTGGCGCGCTACATCGTCAACGATCGTCGCGGCCTGACCCATATGGCGATCAGCGCGCTCGACATGGCCGTATGGGATGTCAGTGCGCGGGCCGAGCAAGTCGCCTTGTCGGAAAGGCTCGGCGGCGCCCTTCGCGACACGCTGTCCTGCTATGTTAGCGGTCCGTTCCTGAAACCCGGCCTTGACCCCTACGCCCATTATCGCGACGGCGTCGATGGCTACCTCATCCAGGGGTTTCGGAACATCAAGATCCGAGCTGGAATCGGTGCCGGGCGAGACGCCGCACTGGTCGCCGACATCCGCCGCCAGATCGGCGACGATATTGGGCTGATGGTCGATCTCAACGAGGCCGGCGACGTCGCGCAGGCGCTGGATTTTTCGCGGCGTGCCGCGGAGTCCGACCTGATCTGGCTGGAAGAGCCCATTCTGCATGACGACATGCCGGGCTGGATGCGCATCGCGGCCGGTACCGGCATGGCTCTGGCGGGAGGCGAGTCGCTCTACGGGCTGCCCGGATTTCGCGATTTTCTCCGTGCCGGCCTGTTCTCGGTCGCGCAGCCTGACCTGGCGCTTTGCGGCGGGCTGACGGAAGGCCTGCGCATCGCAACGCTGGCCGAAGCGTTCAACGTGCCGATTGCGCCGCATGTCTGGGGCGGGGCGATCAACTTCAACGCCTCGCTGCACTTCGCCGCGACGCTGCCGCACCGCAGCCGGCCTGGCAGCCGCTTTCCGTTCTTCGAGTACGACGCTTCGTTCAACCCGCTGCGCAGCGCCTTTGCCGATTGCCCGCTCGATCGTGACGGTCTCGTCACTGTGCCCAGCGGCCCCGGTCTCGGTATCGAGATCGAAGAGCCTCAACTCGCATCGTTCCTCACTGCCAAACAGGAACTGCGTCGGACCGCCTAAAACCAACAAAATAATCGAAAACAGGGAGAACGCAGATGAAGAACCTCTTGAGGCACAGCGCGCTGGCTGCCGGATTGCTGGCCATGACGCCCGCGATGGCCCAGACCGAGGTCCAGTTCTGGCACGCGATGGCCGGCGAAATGGGCCAGCGCGTCGAGAAGCTCGCCAACGACTTCAACGCCACCCAGAAGGATTTCAAGGTCGTCGCCGTCTACAAGGGCACCTATCCCGAGGTGATGACCGGCGCGATCGCGGCGTTCCGCGCCAAGCAGCCGCCCCATATCGTGCAGGTCTTCGAGGTTGGCACCGCGACGATGATGTCGGCGAAGGGAGCGATCTATCCGGTCTATGAGATGATGAAGGAGCAGGGCGTGCCCTTCGAGCCCCGCGCCTATCTGCCGGCGATCTCGGGCTACTACTCCGACACGAAGGGCAACATGTTGTCCTTCCCGTTCAACTCCTCGACGCCGATCCTGTATTACAACAAGGACCTGTTCAAGAAGGCCGGGCTCGATCCCCAGACGCCGCCCAAGACCTTTGCCGAGATGGAGAGCTTCGCCAAGAAGCTCCAGGCGGCCGGCGTGCCCTGTGGCTTCACCACCGAGTGGCCGTCCTACATGCAGTTCGAGAATTTCTCGGCCTATCATAACCAGCCGATCGCGACGAAGGAGAACGGTCTCGGTGGCGTCGACGCGGAGCTGAAGCTGAACGGCCCGCTGCAGGTCAAGCATCTGCAGAATCTGGTCGCCTGGCAGAAGACCAAGGTGTTCGACTATGGCGGCCGTGGTGACAGCTCCAAGCCGAAATTCTTCTCCGGCGAATGCGCGATGACGGTGTCGTCGGCCTCGGCGCGGCTCGGCATCGTCTCGAACATGAAGGCCGAGGTCGGCATGGCCCTTCTGCCCTATTACGGCGATGCCAAGGGGGCGCCGCAAAACTCGATCATCGGCGGCGCCAGCCTCTGGGTACTGCGCGGACAGAAGCCCGCCGACTACAAAGGCGTCGCGCAGTTCTTCGCCTATCTCTCCAAGCCCGAGATCCAGGCCTGGTGGCATCAGGAGACGGGTTATCTGCCGATCACGACGGCCGCCTACGAACTCTCGCGCAAGCAGGGCTTCTACGAGAAGAACCCCGGCACCGACGTTGCGGTGAAGGAGATTAATCTCAACCCGCCGACCGAGAACTCCAAGGGTCTGCGCCTCGGTAATTTCGTGCAGATCCGAGCCGTAATCGAGGAAGAAATCGAGAACGCGCTCCAGGGCAAGAAGACGCCGCAGCAGGCGCTCGACACCGCCGTTTCGCGCGGCAACGACCTCCTGCGTCAGTTCCAAAAGTCCAACCCCTGATCGAAGACTGGGCGGCGGCCTGAGCGGCCGCCCGTCTCACCGAGGTTTAAAAGCTCATGCGCGGCAAGCGCGTTACATTTCCGGGCCTAGCGGTGCCGGCCATCCTGCTCGCGCCACAGCTGGCGATCACGTTCGTCTTCTTCGTCTGGCCGGCGATCCAGTCGGTGCGCAGCGCGCTGTTTCGGCAGGATGCGTTCGGGCTGTCGGAGGATTTCGTCGGGCTCGACAACTTCATCAAGCTCTTCGCCGAGCCCGATTACGGATATGCCTTCGGGCTGACCCTGTTCTTTGCGGCCGCAACGACCGTGCTCTCAATGGGGTTCGCGCTGCTTTTTGCCGTGCTGGCCGATGGCGTGGTTAAGGGCGCGGCCATCTACAAGTCATTGCTGACCTGGCCCTATGCGGTAGCCCCAGCCATTGCGGGCGTGCTCTGGTGGTTCCTGTTCAACCCGACGATCGGCCTGTTTTCGCGTGCGCTCGCCGCCATCGGCATCGACTGGAACCATTACCTTAATTCCGGCCAGGCTCTGACGCTGGTCATCATCGCCTCGGCCTGGAAGCAGCTCAGCTACAACTTCCTGTTCTTCCTGGCCGGGCTGCAGACGATCCCGAAATCACTTTTGGAAGCAGCCGCGCTCGACGGTGCCGACGGCTTCGTCCGCTTCCGCAGGATTGTGCTGCCGTTGCTGATGCCGACCACCTTCTTCCTGATCGTGACCAACCTTGTCTACGCCTTCTGCGACACCTTCGCGGTGATCCACGCCACCAGCGGCGGCGGGCCCGGCACTGCCACGACCACGCTGATCTTCAAGATCTATCGCGACGGCTTCGAGGCGCTCGATCTCGGCGGCTCGGCCGCGCAATCGGTCATTCTCATGCTCCTGGTCGGCACTCTGACCATCATCCAGTTCCGCTATATCGAGCGGAACATCCACTATTGAGCCGGCGACGATGAGCACAACCCGCTTCCGTGTCATCGGCAGCCACGCCGTGCTGATCTTCGGCTCCGTGCTGATGATCCTGCCGGTCTATATGGCCTTCGTCGCCTCGACGCATGACCTGTCGCGCAGCCTGACGGGTCTGCCGCTCTGGCCCGGCCCGAACCTCGTCGAGAACTACAGCCAAGTGCTCGGCGAAGGCATGCGTTCCTACGGACTGCCACCGATCGGCCCGATGTTGCTGAACAGCTTCATCGTGGCGCTGGCCATCACCTTCGGTAAGATCGCAGTCTCGCTCCTGTCGGGCTTCGCAATCACCTATTTCCAATTTCCGTTCCGGGCGCTGGCGTTCTGGGTCATCTTCGCGACATTGATGTTGCCGGTCGAGGTCCGCATCCTGCCGACCTACGAGGTCGTCGCGGGGTTTGGTCTGCTCGACAGCTATACCGGACTCTCGCTGCCCCTGATCGCGAGCGCGACCGCGACCTTCCTCTTCCGCCAGGTCTTCATGACCGTGCCCGACGAACTGACGGAAGCGGCGCGCATCGATGGCGCCGGCCCGTGGCGCTTCCTGTGGTGGATCCTGATCCCGATGTCGCGCACCAACATCGCGGCGCTCTTCGTGATCACCTTCATCTATGGCTGGAACCAGTATCTCTGGCCGCTGCTGATGACCAAGGACGTGTCCTACTACACCGTCATCATGGGCATTCAGCGCATGGCCCGCGCCTCCGATTTCCAGCCGCAATGGCATCTCGTGATGGCGACCGTGATCCTGGCGCTGCTGCCGCCGGTCATCGTGGTCGCGGCGATGCAAAAACAGTTCGTCAAGGGCCTGTTCGAAACCGAAAAATAACAAGGCGCAACGGCGCCGCCTGCGGCAGAGGAAACCATCATGAAACGGGCCTGGATTGTCGTGTTCCTGTTCACCCTGGCGGTGATCAACTACATGGACCGTGTCGCGCTTTCGGTCGCATCGCAGCCGATCGCCAAGGAATTCGGCCTGAGCCCTGTCGATCTGGGCTTTCTGTTCTCCGCCTTCCTGTGGACCTATCTGCTCTGCCTGCTGCCGATCGGCGCGCTGGTCGACAAGGTCGGACCCAAGACCGTCAATGCGGTCGGCATCGGGCTTTGGTCGCTCGCGACCGTCGCGACCGGCCTGTCATGGAGCTATGCCTCGCTCGTTGGGACACGGCTGGCGATGGGGGCCGGCGAAGCGACGACCTTTCCTGCGGGCGCGCGGGTGATCCGGCAATGGATCCCGGCAAGCGAGCGCGGCATCACCAATGCGATCTTCAACAATGGCGCCTTCGCCGGCCCGGCCTTCGGCGCGATCTTCGTCGCCTGGCTGGTGACGCAGTTCGGCTGGCGCAGCTCGTTTGTCATCGTCGGCGCGATCGGCTTCGTCTGGCTGGTCGCCTGGATGATCTGGTACAACATCCCGGAAAAAGCGACATGGCTGAGCGAGGATGAGCGCCGCACCATCCTTGACGAGCGTGACGGCGGGCTGAAGGCGCCCTCGGTCGCGCAGCCTGCCGGGTTCCTCGATCTGCTGGGATGCCGCTCGCAATGGGGCGTGACACTGACCCAGAGCTGCATCGTCTACACGCAGTACCTCTTCCTGACCTGGCTGCCCGGCTATCTCCAGCAGACCAAGGGGCTCACGGTGATGAGCGCCGGGCTGTATACAGCCGTTCCCTATGGTTTCGCCGTCCTGCTGAGCATCGCGCTCGGCTATGTCAGCGACCGGATGCTGTCGGGCGGCCAGTTGCAGCAGGGCGGGCGGCGCACGATGATCGTCTGCTCCCTGCTGGTCTCCTCGGTGATCCTGCTGGCGCCTTTCGTCGACAACATCTGGATCATCCTGGGGCTGATCACCGTGACGCTGACCGGGCTGTCGACGGCCGGGGCGATGAACTTCGCGCTGCTGAACGATCTCCTCGCCGAGCCGGCCCATATCGGCAAATCGATGAGCATCGTGATCGTTGGCGGGAACAGCTTCGGCGTGCTGGCTCCGATCATCACCGGCTTCGTCGTCGCCGGAACGGGCAGCTTCAACTGGGCCTTCGGGATTGCCGGGTTGCTGTTGGTGTCGGGCGCGACGATCGCGCTCACATTGACCCGTACGCCGATCGTCCCCTCCGCCCGCTGAGCCTCGCCGCTTGCTAGGTTTGAAAGGAAACACGATGTCCGTTTCGCTGTTCGCACCGCCCGCCCTCTTGGAGACCGAGGTCTACGCCTCGCTTCCCGACGAGCTTCGCATCCCCTCCAGGATCGCAAGCGGCTTTGCCGAAGGCCAGCCTCCCGGCAGCGCGATGACCTCGGTCCTGGAGGGGCCGTCCTTCGACAAGGAGGGCAATCTCTGGTGCGTCGACATTCCCAATGGACGCGTGCTGAAGCTGGACAAGAATAGGCAGTTTCACCTCGTCTGCGAGTATGACGGCTGGCCGAACGGGCTAAAGATCCACCGCGACGGCCGCATCTTCATCGCGGACTACAAGCACGGCATCATGCTACTCGACCCGGTCAACGGCCGCGTGGAGCCCTATCTCGTGCGCGCCAATATGGAGCGCTTCAAAGCGGTCAATGACCTGTTCTTCGCGGCCAATGGCGACTTGTATTTCACTGATCAGGGCCTGACCGGCCTGCATGATCCGACGGGCCGTGTGTTCCGCCTCAAGCCGGACGGCACGGTGACCTGCCTGGTCGACAATGTGCCGAGCCCCAACGGCCTGGTGATGAACCTCGACGAAAGCGCGCTCTACGTCGCCGCCACGCGCGGCAACGCAATCTGGCGCCTGCCGATCCAGCGCGACGGCTCGACGGCGAAGGTCGGCATCTTCATTCAGCTTTCGGGCGGAGGTGGCCCCGACGGCATCGCCCTGACCGCCGACGGCGGTCTCGTCGTCGGGCATATCGGGCTCGGCGCGATCTGGGTTTTCGACGCGGTCGGACGGCCGCTCTACCGCGTGCAGTCCTGCAAGGGCTGGCACACCACCAACATCGCCTTCGGAGGCGCCGAGAACCGGGACCTTTTCATCACCGAATCTGCTTCAGGGACCATTCTGCGAGCCAAGCTGCCGATGGCGGGAAAGCCGATGTTTTCTCACGCTTGAGATGGTCGACGTTCGGCGCTCAGTATCTGAAATCTTGGGGGGATGCCTGACGAGTCAGCGTCTGCTTTCAGGCAGTCAATGAATGTCGGCTCATGGCGCACTCCGAACGGGAGCGGGAAGGGCGGTTCCGGCCCTATGGTGAAGCTCAGAAGGTCCGCTTTTAGGGGGGCGATGATCTCCGTAGGCGTACCACTAAGTTTGGAGCGCTGCTGACGCTGCAACTGTTTGCGTTCGGCAGTCCAAGGCGGCGCAGGAGGCCGGTCGTGGAAAGGCGCCTACTGACAGCTATTTGCAGATCAGACGTTGGCTTGCTCTGCCTTGTCCTCGATGATGAGGCGCACATCGCCGAAAGGCTGCTGACAAGGCATGTCCTAGTGGCGGCCCGACGGCTCGTTGGAGACGGCTCAGAGAAACCCTATGCTCAACCAGGGAAACGCCGCGATGAGCACAATCGCGGCGAACAAAGCTGCCAGATACGGCACCATGTTCCACATCGCATCATCGGGTGATACTTTGGCAACCGCGCAGGCAGTATAATAGCCGTAGCCGAAGGGTGGCGAGAACAGTCCCAGCCCCATCGAGAGCAGGACTAGCATCGCATACTGGACCGGATGCACGCCAAGCGATTGCGCCACCGGGACCAGGAGTGGCCCGAACAAGACAATCGCGGGGATACCTTCGAGAATGCTGCCGAAGATGATGAAGGCGATGATCGAAACCGCCAGGAAGGTGAATTTGCCGCCGGGCAGGCCTGACATCAAGGAAACCAGCGTGTCGGCGAAGCCGGATTGCGTCAGCGCCCAGGACATCGCCCCAGCGAGGGCGATGATGATCATAATGGTGCCGGTCAGCGCGACGGTTTCCACGAGGATTTCGCCCATTCGCACCAGCGAGAAGCCTCGCATCATGATGCTGCCGACGATCGCACAATAGGCGATGCCAATGACCGCAACCTCGGTGGCAGTTGCAACGCCTTCGAGGACCGCCGCTCGAATGATCAGGGGCAAGGCCAGCGCCGGGATGGCGACGACGAAGGTCTTCGCGATCCGTTTTAGGTCGCGCTTCTCGGTGCCGCGGCGCTCATTGCGCGAGCGCAGCCAGACCGCGACGGACAAGGTCAACATGCAGACCACGGCGGGGACGAGGCCGCCGATAAAGAGGGCGGCGATCGATATGCCAGTGACTGAGCCCATGATGATGAGCACGAGGCTGGGCGGGATGGTTTCCGCCGCGGCGGCGGAAACCGCGAGAAGCGCGGCGATGTCGCCCTCCTTGACGCCGCGATCCTTCATGGCGGGCGCAATAATCGGACCGATCGCCGCCATGTCGGCTGCCTTCGCGCCAGAGATGCCAGACACGAGATACATCGCGCATAGCATGACGTAGCTGAGACCTCCGCGGGCCGGGCCGATCAGCGCCACCACAAAATTGATCATGGCGCGCGCCATGCCGGTGTACTGGATCTGGATGCCAAGGAAAATGAAGAGCGGGATCGTCAGCAGGATGAAATGCGACATTCCTTCGTTGATGCGGCCGACGATCACGGTCAGCGGTAGATCGCTGGTCAGGGTAAAATAGCCTACGGTTGCCGCGCCGAACGCAAAGGCGATCGGCACGCCGATGATGATCAGGGCCATCACCCCGACGCCGAAGAAAAGCAGCAAGTTAAGGTTGCCGAGATCGGCCAGCAAGGGCGGGGTCAGCTCAAGTCCGATTGCGATTACGGCTGCGATCACGACCTGTGCGAGCACGACGCGGGCCGACGAAGCACGCCACATCTGGATCAGCAGAAACACAGACATCAGGATGATGGCGGTGAGGCTCGCCAGGACCGGGATCGAGCCGGGAATCGAGAGGTTCGGGGTCGTGACAATGTGGTTCAACTCGACGAGTTGGATCGTCGGGACGACGAGCTTGAGGAGGAAGACCAGGAGCACAACATGCGCAATGCGCTCCACGCCGGCCCGTCGCTCGGGCTGGAGCTTTGACAACACGAAGGTGAGGCGCAGGTGGATCTTACGCCGGAGCGCACTAGCGACGCCGAGCATGCCGAACCAGAGGAAGACGAGCATGGCCACCTCCTCAATCCAGATGACGGGAACGTTGAGGAGATAGCGTGCCGTGACCGCCCAGCCGAGCAAGGCAATATCGACGAGAAGGAGAGCGGCTGCGACGATATCGACAAGCCGGCCGAGGCCCGATTCGAGGTTGTCGAGCAGGCTGGAGCTGGCGTGTACGGTAACGGGACCGGCTTCGCCTGTCCCTTTCAGATCTGTCGCAGCCATCGTCTCAACCCAGTTTGCCGGTGTAGCGCTCGAGCGCGCTCCAAGCCTCGGCGCCGAACTTCTCCTTCCAGTCCTTGTAGAAGGTCGACGCGGCCAGTACCTCGCGGAACGCCTGGCGATTGGGCTCGATGATCTGCATCCCGGCGCCGGCGAGCTTCGCGCGGAGGCTTTCGTCGAGCTTAATCAGGTCGGCGCGCTCCGCGATGGCGGCAGCGGTGAAGTGCTTGGTGACCACATCCTTGATCGGCTGCGACTGGCGATTCCAGAACGGGCCATTCGCCAGCATCCAGAGCCCGTCCCACATGTGATTAGTCAGGCTCACATATTTCTGAACCTCGTAGAATTTGCCGCTGTCGACGAGCGGCAGCGGGTTTTCTTGGGCGTCCACCAGTTTGGTTTGCAGCGCAGTATAGACCTCGCCGAAGCTGATTGATTGCGGTGCGGCCCCAAAGGCCTTGAATAGCGATGTCGACAACGGGCTAGGCGGGACGCGGATATGGACGCCGGCGAGGTCTGACGGCTTCTCGATCGGCTTTGTTCCGCTGGTGATCTGGCGGAAGCCGTTATCGAACATCTTGTCGAAGGCGTGCAAGCCGGTCTTCTCGAGCCCCTGGCGCACCAGGCCGCCGACATCGCCGTCCATAGCCTTCCAGACGTCGTCGAGACTGTTGAAGGCGAAGCCAACGCCATTGAGCGAGGAGGCGGGGGCGAGGTTCGACAGCTGCGCGCCGGCCAACGGGTAGAACTGGATCGCTCCCTGCCGCAGCTGGGACAGCACCTCGAGATCGCCGCCCAGCTGGCTGTTCGGGAAAGTGCGGATGTCGATCTCGCCGTTGGTGTCGGCCTTTATGTTCCTGGCGGCTTCCTCGATCCGGGTGATCATCGGATGCCCGGCCGGCATATTCGTAGCCAGCTTGAGGGTTGCAGCCTGTGCCGGGCGAATGATCGCGAAGGTAGTCGCTGCGGCAGTGCCAGACGCCACGAAAGATCTGCGTGTAAGCTTCATGTTTCCCTCCAATTTGTTTTTTATGGTTGGTCGTACCGGCTATCCGGGTTCTCAGGCGAGGATCAGGCCTCCAGAAACGTCGAGGATCGCGCCCGTCATGTAGCGGGATGCGTCGGAGCTCATGAACAGGACGACGTCTACGATGTCAGCCGGCTCGGCCAGGCGCCCGATTGGGATCTGACCATTAAGCGCCTGCCCCTCGTCGTCATTGCGAAGCAGACCGCTGACGCGCTCGCCGACGACCGGCCCGGGCGCGATCGTGTTCACGAGAATACCGTGTCGGGCATATTCCCGCGAGAGATGGCGGGTCATGCCAATTACGGCGGTCTTGGCAGCGGTATAGGAGCAGCCCAGCAGGGGACTGACCGACCGACCGGCATTCGACGCGAAATTGATGATGCGGCCGCCGCCGGCCTCGATCATGTGCGGGAGCACCGCCTTGGCGCATAGGAAGCTGCCGCGCACATTCGAGGCGAAGACCGCGTCCCATTCATCGACAGGCGTCTCGTGCGTGACGCGGTAAGCCGCGCCGTAGCTGCCGGCCATGTTGACGAGGACATCGATCCTGCCCCAACGGGCCAGGACGGTGTCCACCGCGGTCCGGACCTCTGCCTCTTTCGAGACGTCGGCTACCAGCGGCAGGGCCTCACCCTCGGCGCTTTCGATGATGCGGACCGTTTCCAGGGCGCGCTCCTCAACGAGATCGCAGATGGCGACGCGGGCTCTCAACCCGGCCAGCCGCTCAGCCAGGAGCTTGCCAATCCCGCGTCCGGCGCCGGTCACCAGGAAGACCCGGCCGGCGAAGATGTCGGGCGCGAAAGCTTCGCGCGCGACCACTGGCAAAATCTGGTTCATGGCTGATCCTGTGCGTCCGCGATGCCCCGCGGCGTGACGCCTGCTGGCAATGGCAAAGGCGGGTTGGCGCTTTCGAGATGCTCAACGGTAACGAAGACGAGCGGGGTGTCGCCGACATTGTGAAGGTCGTGGACCATGAACTCGCCGGCGCCGAAGCGCATATGGCTAGTCTGGCCGGCGAAATAGGACGATGTCTTCGCTGCGCCGCCGTCGACATGCGATATGGCCCGGCCGGCGCTGAGTGCGGTCCAGAAATAGTCGAGCACATGGCGATGGAAGCCGATGCGCTCGCCCGGCTCCAGCCGCATGTACCAAACGCGGGCACGCGTGCTTTCCGAGAGCAGGATCTGACCGACGCAAGGGTTGAAAGCGTTGCGCGCGAACCCGGCTTGAAGTTCCGGGTCTAGATGGGACGGCCGATCGCTCATCGCGCCATCCTTGCTGACAAGCAGGTCATCGCTGGCTCCTGGCTCAGGGAACGATCTTGTTGCTCTTCAAGTCGCGGAACAGGTCGAGGAACATCTCCTCGCTGTCGAGAAACTCGAGAAAACCGAAGCGCCGGCACTTCGTCGTATCGGACATCACGTCCCAATCGTTGGAGAAGGCGTAGTTTGCGAAATTCCAGTTCACGAGCTGCGACAGCGGATGCTTTTGCAGTCCCTCGCGCGCTACGATCTTGTCCCAGAGCGCGTCAGCGCCGGCCATGCGGGTTGGCATGTCGACGGTTTCGACACCACCGGCCTCCAGGCCGAAGAAGCCCGCGAAGACGGGCCACAGGTTTTGGTAGCGGAAGAAGTCGCCGTTAGTGACGTTGAAGGCCTGATCGGCGCATGCTGGATTGGTCGACATCCAGACCATGGCCCGTGCCAACAGCCCCGCATCGGTCGCCTGGTAGATGGAGGTGAAGGCGCCCGGCTTGCCCGGGAAGGTGAAGGGCTGGCCCATCTCCTTCAGCAGCGTCGCATAGGTCGCAATCGTCGTGATGATGTTGAGCGGATTGCCAAGCGCAAAACCGCAGATCACATGCGGCCGCGCCGCCGACCAGGACCAGCCCTTGCCGGCGCTGGCGGTCTCGGCCAGATCTTGCTGGTCATAGTAAAAATGCGGAACGTCGATGCGCGGATCGGTTTCCTTCGCCGGGGTCTTAAAGGGGCCGAGATACTGTCCGTAGTATTTGGTGCCTTGGAGCAGGCAGACATGCTGCAGGTTTGGCGCGGCCGCCTCGATCACCGGCAGGACATTGGCGAACATCTTCGCATTCGGCGCGCGTGTCTCTGCTATGACTCGGTTGTCGAGATAGGCGCAGTAGAAGACATGCGTGACTTCGCTTAGGCCACCGAGATTGTCCCTGCAGCTCTGCGGGTCCATCAGGTCGGCATGGACGAAGCGCGCCTTCGACTGGAAATAGGGCGGCTTGCGCGAGACGCCGATCACGTCCCAGTCCGGCTGCTGGTCGAGATGCTCGATCAGCGCGCGCCCGGAAACGCCGGTCGCGCCGATCACAAGGGCGGTCTTCTTCTGCATCAAATCTGTCCTTCTTCAACTCCGAAGGCGGGCGGAGGCGGCATCACCACCACATGTTCGCGCAGCAGCGCGTCCTCCCACCGGGCGATTTCGTCAGGTCTAAAAACCTGGTCTTTCCAATTGCGAAGCCGCTCGCGACCGCGGTTGGCCACACCCTGTTCAGTGAACCAGAGCTCCACGAGCGCGTCATAGGGCGCTTCGCCTGTCACCAGCGTGAGGTCGCCCGCAACTTTGGAATTCAATAGCTGCCCGGCTTCGTCCAGGCTCAGCCGCGCCTGGGTTGCACCCGTGACGGAGCAGATGGCGGGCGTGGCTAGTTTGCCGAGCCTGTCGAGGAAGGCTGCTCGGGATTGGTCGGCCTGCCGCTTCAGGCACAGCAAAAGCTTGAACGGGGTCAACGACAGAGCGCCGCTACGCTTCAACCAGCGTTCGCTGGCGAGCAGGTGCTCGCGGCGCGCCAGCCAAGCGGAAGCATCCTTCGAGCCATTGCGACCCACCTGGGAGGCATAGGACGCCTGACAAGCCTCGCGCGTCTCAAACCAGAGCTGCGCGACGCCATCGGCCGGTGGCTCGCCCTCCTCTAGCGAAAACCCGAGCATGTAGCCGCGCAAGCCGGGGAAGGCTGCCGCGATCGGCCCATGGATCGTTTCCCAGCGGTGCTCGAAGCCCGGCCGCGTCAATTGCGCGACGCGCTTCTGGAAAGTCACAAGCTTGATCATTGGCGGCGCGCGGAGTCCGCGACATGTCTCGCGCAGTGCTGCGTCATCCCTGGTCCCTCCGATAACGGCCGTCTTGATAAAAGTCGCGGGCTTGTCGAGTCCGGTCAGGCTATGCGCAGAGGGGGTTGGCCTGGAACCACCGTTGGTGGACACATACTGTTGAGTGAAACGCAACAATGAGCGCCATATGAATAGCGGCAGCGAGCTCCAGGTCTTCGTCCATGTCATCGATAGCGGCAGCTTCGCAGGCGCAGCAAAAATGCTGAACGTGACCCGATCGGCGGTTTGCCGTCGGGTCGACGGTTTGGAAAGGAGGCTCGGTGTCCGGCTTCTGGACAGGACGACTCGTCGCCTTTCGCTCACCGAAGCCGGTGAGACTTTGTATCACCGCGCGCAGACCATCCTTGCCCAGATCGCCGAAGCCGAGCTTGTCGTCGGTGAGTACGGCGGCGAGCCGCGCGGCACCTTGCGGATCACAAGCCCGATCATGATTGGGCTGCATCGGCTGATCCCGATCCTGCCCGAGTTCCTTGGGCTTCACCCCAATATCAAGGTCCATCTCGACCTGTCAGACGATGTCGTCGATCCTGCCCTGGCGGACCATGATGTCGGTCTGCGCTGGGGCGCTCCAAAGGATTCCGCCGCGATCATCACGAAGGTGGCGGCAAGCCGGCAGATCGTCTGTGCGGCGCCGATCTATCTCGAGCGGCATGGCACGCCGGAGACGCCGCAAGATCTTCTGCGTCACAACTGCTTGCTGATGAGCCGCCTCGGGCTGTCGAGCAACGAGTGGACCTTCGTCGTCGATGGTCGCCCGCTCAAGCTGAAGGTCCAAGGCAACTACGTGGTCAATGGCGGTCACGGCAATTACGAGGCGGTGATCTCCGGGCTGGGCATTGGCCGAGTTACTGATCTGCGCGTCGCCGATGATATCCGCGCCGGACGCTTGCGTCCCCTACTGGAAGCCTATGAGCCGGAGGATGCGATGCCGATCTTTGCGGCCTATCGAACCGGGGCCCTAGTTCCACCCAAGGTGCGAATTTTCCTCGATTTTCTGAAACGGCGCGTGCGTGGGTAGCCACCGAGGATAGGATTGGCTTTGAGCCGAAATGGGAATGTCAGCTAATCGCTACGGGCGTAGCGTCCGCACTTGGCGCGTCGCAGAAGCTAAATACTTGTTAGCAACTGGCGGGCGAGGGATACAATCCGGAAATGGCAGTGGACCAATGATCCAAACAGTGGATTGTGGAAACACGGATTAGCTTGGTCAGTGTGATCGTCGCCTCGGCGGCTTGAATCTCGCAAGCCCGTGTCGCTGGAACAGCGGCCCTGTGCGAAGCTATGCTCGCTTTCCAGCGACTCATTTCTTTTCGGCAGAAAGCCCGTGTTCCTCAGCGAAAATAGTTGACGGCAGCATTGCAACGCGAAATGTTATTTTCACGGATGAGCTTGGTCAGTGTGATCGCCGCGGTAGCGGAATTGAATCTCGCAAGCCCGTGTCGCTGAAACAGCGGCCTTGTGCGAAGCTATGCCTGGAGTTTGGCGCCATCCAGTCATCGGCGGGAATCGCGCTTTGATATCTAAGCAGTGCGCCGTTGTCGCCTGTCGCAATTGTATCGAAACCACGAGGATATCAGAGGTTATCGGCATCTTGCGGGTCGCCCGAGCCAAGATGTATCGAGGGGGGGGCGGTCAAAAGTGATGGGGCTTCCGCACCCCTGCACCGGGTCCATTCTCATACGGAGTTTTTTTTCTTGGCCCTCGCTTTTTCGCTAGGCGGAAAGAAAACAAAACAATCGTGAGTATCGCCACCTCGCGGTAGCGCTGATGCGCCGCGAGATATTTTTTAGGATCACGCCGGCTCGAGCTGGCCGGTCACTTTCGTGTTTACCCGCTGTCTTCGGCCAGCGGGTTTTTTCGTGGCGTAAGACGAGAGGCTGAAAGCGTCCGCGAGTCTCGGCGCTTCCGGCGAGGCAGCTGTGGCTTCGCCGAACAGATCCAAAGTCAGCTTCCTAATGTGTGGCCTCAGCTGGTCCCGCGATCAGCAATCGACCTCTGCCTGATC
>NZ_JBFUKY010000009.1:0-189529 GCF_056400625.1 Allobosea sp. P5_A5 | reverse complement strand
CCTCATCACAATCTCAAAATACACGCAATCACGCGGCGGCCGACTTCTCGTCGCCGCCGCGTGATCGTTTAAAGCCAAGGTTCCGGAAAAGCACAAACGCTCCCAGGATACCAAAGGCCAATACCGTTGACGCGGGGTGGAGCAGCCCGGTAGCTCGTCAGGCTCATAACCTGAAGGTCGTCAGTTCAAATCTGGCCCCCGCAACCAAAATACAAAACCCCGTCGCTCCAGCGGCGGGGTTTTTTGCTCGCGGAACACGCTGCGTGCAGCCGAGCGAGGTTGGGAGCAAGCGTAACGCCCGGGACGTCGCCAGGCGAGGGCGCAATCCGCACCGTCAGGATAAACACTAGTCCGAGGTGCCGATCCCGTAATTGTCTGCGACCAGTTCCACCAGGGCGATAGCCTGCAGGCGCGAAGCTCGCGACCTTAGGCGCGAAAACGCCTTGTCCAGACGTTCCGCATCGCTCAAGGCTCCGGGCTCCGCCACATACTCCGTGCGCTCGTCGGAGAAGCCTGGGCGATGTTCGGATAGAGAGAGACCCTCGAAGAAGTAGCCGATGTCGACCCGCAACCCTTTTGCGAGCAGGCATAGAGATTCCGCTGTCAGCCGGCCGGAGCCGTTTTCGTACTTCTGTTCCTGCTGGTAGGTGACACCGAGGATATTGCCGACATCGGTTTGCGTAAGGCCGAGCTTCGCTCTCAACATCTTCAATCGGCCGCCGATATGGCGATTGATCGATTTCATCTTATCGGACATCGCAGCTTTCCGGCATTCTTCGACCACGAGGCAAATGGCGCTAAAAGAACAACGCTATTCCACCAGCCAAATCTTCGCCAGATTTTTAATTCAATCTGCGGTTGAAAGTAACCCAGATTCGAGTTGCTGGCTTACAGCACAATTGTGTGTGGCATATACGCTCGGAATGCAATTTCTGATATAAGGCGAGACAGCATTCAGTACTTGATCTCGCTCCTTGGGATTGCCGTAGCCAATCGATCCCACGAATCCGACGAGGCGCTCCGATCAAGCCGGCGGCTTGATGAGATGCAGATAGCTTGGGTCAAAGCCCGAGAGCTCGCACAGCCCGTCCCAGTCTTTGATCTCAAGCCGCCCCTTGGACAGCGTGACGAGGCTTTGGCTCCTCAGCGTCTGCAAGGTCCTGTTGACGTGCACCAGCGACAGGCCGAGCGCATCGGCCATCTCGGCTTGCGAAAGCGGCCAGTCGCACGTCGCCTCATCAGCAACCAGACCGACCGCGCGCGAGCGGACGTACATTTCGCAGAAAAGGTGGGCCATTCTTTCTTCGGCTGTTCGGCGGCCGACGCCAAGCAGCCAGTCGCGATACGTCGCGGCGTCCACCAGCGTATCCCGCCACATCGCTTTGGCGAGGTTCGGATATCTGAGGTGAAGATCGTTGATGTGGTCGTGGCGGATCAGTCCAAGAGTGGCCGGTGTTATGGCCGACAGAGAATGATCCATCTCCTTCAGCAGAAGGCTTTGCAGATCGGGCATGTCGCCGGGCAGGTGCAGCGAGACGATCTGGCGTTTGCCGCCCGGCGTCATTTTGTGCCGGCAAAGCCAGCCGCTTCCGACCAGCACGCAATGAACCGGCCTGTCGCCTTCGCGTGCGATCGTGTCTTGCGCTCCGATCCTATTCACAATGACCGGCAGATCACGAACGGCGGATTTCTCCTCGGCCGAAAGCAAGGCTATCGTCGATAGCTTCCGGATCAGCGCATCCAGTACGCTTGTACCGCTCGTGAAGGGTTCCATCATCGCAGTGTTCCAGTTTGCGGGCGAAGACAATTTTGGCCCAGAGCGACCAGCTCGGGTCGACGGACGAGAGCCGTCTCACTTGCCGCAATTCCCGCACACATAGTCAGTCGAAGTCATCTGCGAGCGGATCGGTCTGTCCTTCGTTCCATCCGCCCGAAAGCGTCAGCGTCGCATGATAGATCGCGGTGCCACGGTCGTTCCTGACGCGCACCAGAAAACGCCGGTCGTCGCCATTCGATGTATGATCCTTCACCATGTCCGGGAGCGCGGAGAGCGCGGCGACCCGTGCCGCTTCGGCGTCCGAAAAATCCAGACCCTCATGATCGACGTGAGCGTGAGTTCCGTCGTGGGTATCGATGAAATAGCGCTCCATGGACGGTCAATGCTTTGGCGACGCCGAGGTTCCGGGCCGATAAGCTCGACCGCCGAGCCTTTGCGATTGGCACTTTGGCGACCTCGGCACTTTGACGACTTCAGACCGTGCGGCTTTTCACATTGAGCCGCATGCGAGCCATCTCATCGTCGCGCGCTTTTGACCGTCACTCAAAGCCCCGCATGGTCCTTCACATAGGCAGCGATCTCGGCATGGGTCGCAAACCAGCAATCGCCTTTGCTCTTGGCGAGCCTGATCAGTTCCTCGAGGATCCAGATGCGCGAGCGATAGGTGATGACGTGAGGATGCATCGTCAGCAGGAAAAGTCCGCCATCGGCATAAGCGCCTTCGAATTCGCGGCGAAAGATATCGAAGACCGCTTCAGGCGAAGTGTAGGGCCGCAGGGCCTGGAACCGGTTCATGTTGAAATAGACCGCGTCGTCGCGGATCCATTCGACCGGCAGTTCGACCATGCCGGTCGGTTCGCCCTTCTCGATGAGTTCATAGGGGTCGTCGTCGGCAAAGAGCGACGAATCGTAGAGCAGGCCGAGTTCGCGCTCGATGGCGAGCGTGACTTCGGAAAAGTCCCAGGACGGAGTGCGCATGCCGACCGGGCCCACGCCCGTGACCTTTTCGAGGGTGTCGGCCGAACGAAGATGAAGCTCGCGTTCGTCGGCAGCAGGGACCGCGGTGTTGACCTCGTGGATCCAGCCGTGAAGACCGATTTCGTGACCTTCGCCGACGATCCGCCGTTGCTCATCAGGATAGAGCAGGGCGGTGACAGCGGGAACGAAGAAGCTTGCCCGGACACCTTCACGTTGGAGCAGGCTCAGGATGCGGGGAATGCCGACGCGGTTGCCGTATTGGCCCCAGGAGAGGCGGCCGACCGAGTTGCCACCGTCGCGGAGCTCGTTGGTCTCGTGATCGACGTCGAAGGAGAGCGCGACGGCGCAACGGGCACCATCCGGCCATTTTGCCGGCTTGAGATTACGTCCGGCGCGAACGCGCTCGACCTTTCCGCGCCAGACTTCTTCCGGCCATTGCCAGGGGAGTTGCTCGGGCTGGGACATCGGGTTTTCCTCGTTGTGCGGCATACTCTTATGCGGAAGCGACCGGCAGGACCGGCACGGCGGCGAGCAGCCGCCTGGTGTAATCGTGCTGCGGATGGTCGTAGATCTCCCCGGCCAGGCCGGTCTCGACGATCTGGCCGCGATACATGATTGCGACGCGGTCGCAGAGGTGGCGCACCACCGAAAGGTCATGCGAAATGAAGATCAGCGTCAGGTCGAGTTCCTGGCGCAGGCGGATCAGAAGGTTGATGATCTGCGCCTGGATCGAGACATCGAGCGAGGCAACCGGCTCGTCACAGACGACGACATCGGGCTGCATCGCCAGCGCGCGCGCGATGGCGACGCGCTGGCGCTGACCGCCGGAGAACTGGTGCGGATAACGGGCGGCGAAGGCCGGGTCGAGTCCGACGGCGGAAAGCCATTGCGAGACGTAGGTCCGAGATTCCGCGCGGCCGATCAGGCCATGAGCGATCGGACCTTCGGCGATACTGTCACCCACCGTCATCCGCGGGTTCAGCGAGGCGAAGGGATCCTGAAAGATCGTCTGCACCTGCGTCGTGATCTTGTGCGGGCTTTGACCTGAACTCATGATCGGCGCACCGGCGATGCGGACGCTGCCACTGTCGGGCGCATAGATGCCGGCGGCGATGCGCCCGAGCGTGGATTTGCCCGAGCCGGACTCGCCGACGAGGCCCAACGCCTCGCCACGCCGGAGTTCGAGCGTCACGCCATCGACTGCCTGCACGGCGGCTGGCGGCTTCGAGAGGCCGGCCCTCTGCGCGAGCTTGCGAAACAGGCCGGGTGTCTGAGTGAACCGCTTGGCGACATGATCGATCGTGACGTAATGCGTCGCATTCGCAGTATTCGCGGCGGCGTCTCGTGCGATGCGCGGCGGTGGCGCGACATCCGCGCCGATGCCGCCGGCCAGCAACGTGCCGGGTGCCGACCGGGATGGCAAAGCGGCCAGCAAGGCCTGCGTGTAGGCATGCTGCGGGCGGGTCAGCACGGCCAGCGTCGGCCCGGTCTCGACGATCTTGCCGTGACGCATCACGCAGACATGGTCGGCGAGCGAGGCCACGACGGCAAGGTCGTGGCTGATCCAGATCAGCGCGGTGCCGAGCTCGGCGACCAGCTCTTTCATCTCGCCGAGGATCTCCGCCTGCACGGAGACGTCGAGCGCCGTGGTCGGCTCGTCGCAGATGATCAGCCGGGGTTGGTGCAGCAGGGCAATCGCGATGGCGACGCGCTGGCGCATGCCGCCGGAGAATTGATGCGGGTAGAAATTGACCTTGCCCTCGGGGTCGGGAATACGGACCTGCGCCAGCGCGGCGATGGCCCGCCTGCGCGCTTCAGCCGACGACACGCTCTCATGGGCTTCCAGGGCCAGCCGGATCTGGGTCCCGATGGTGAGCATCGGGTTTAGCGTCATCATCGGGTCCTGGAAGACCATCGCGATCTGCTTGCCGCGAATCTTGCGCAGCTCCGAACCGGAAAGGCCGACCAGTTCACGACCTTCGAGCGTCACCGACGAGCCTTGCTCGATGCGGCCGGGCTGGTCGATCAGGCCGATGATGGAAAAGCCGGTGATGCTTTTTCCTGAACCGGATTCGCCGACGAGGCCCATCACCTCGCCGCGCTTCAGCGCGAACGAGACTCCATCGACGGCTTTCACGATGCCTGCACGCGTGTGGAAATGGGTGACGAGGTTCGAGACCTCCAGAAGAGGCGCGTCGCTCATCGCTGCTTCAACCACAGATTTGTCTCAGCCCTCATCCTGAGGAGCGCCGCAGGCGCGTCTCGAAGGATGGTCCAGTGTGTGGTGGCAGCACCCCCTGAAGCATCCTTCGAGACGCCGCTGCGCGGCTCCTCAGGATGAGGGCTGATGTGTCCGAACCGGCTCATCGCTTCAGCCTCGGATTGACCTGATCGCGAACGCGGTCGCCGACGAGGTTGATCGCGACGATCAGGATGATCAGCGCGATGCCGGGGTAGATCGAGATCCAGTAACGGCCCGAGAGCATGTATTGAAAGCCGTTGGCGATGAGCATCCCGAGAGAAGGTTCCGTCACGGGCAGGCCGACGCCGAGGAAGGAGAGTGTCGCCTCCAGCGCGATCGCGTTGGCGACCTGCACTGTTGCGACCACGATCAGCGGCGGCAGGCAGTTCGGGAAGATATGGCGCCAGACCACGCGCCAGCCGGGCAGGGGGGTCGACAGCACGGCCTCGACATAATCCTTGCCGCGCTCGGCGGAGGCCGCGCCATGGGCGGCTCGCGCGAAGTAAGCGTATTGCGCGGCGGCGAGCGCGGCGATGAGCTGGAGCTTGCCCTGCCCCAGCAGCGCCGAGAGCACCAGCGCCAGCAGGATCGCGGGAAAGGCCAGTTGCAGATCCACGATGCGCATGATGAAGGCTTCCCAGCGCCCGCCGATATAGGCCGCGCCGATGCCGAGCGTGACGCCAAGGGAAAAGGCGACGGCGCCCGCGACCAAGCCCATCTCCAGCGAGATGCGCAAGCCGTAGAGGATGGCTGAAAGCAGGTCGCGCCCTTGTGCGTCGGTGCCGAGCCAATGGGTGTAGCCGCCTTCGCCGACGAAGCCGGGCGGACGGCGAGCATCGGAGAGCGAGAGATTGGCGAGGTCGTAGGGGTCCTGCGGCGCGACGAGCGGCGCGCAGATGGCGATGCCGATCATCAGCACCACCACGGCCAGCGCCAAGACGGCGGTCTTGCTCTCGCGGAATTCGGCCCAGAAGCGTGCGGCGGGTGAAGCGTCCTTCATCGTGCGCCTCCCTTTCTGAGCCGAGGATCGAGCCCGACATAGGCGAGGTCGACGAGGAAGTTGATGGTGATGAAGACGAAGGCGACCAGCATCAGATAGGCGACCATCACGGGACGGTCGAGCGACTGGATGGAGTCGATGATCAGCTTGCCGATGCCGGGCCAGGAGAAGATCGTCTCGGTGACGACGGCGAAAGCCAGCGTCGAGGCGAATTCGAGGCCGAACACCGTAACCAACGGGATCGCGATCAGGCGCAGGACATGGCGCCTCAGCACGGTCCATTCCGAGAGGCCGGCGGCGCGGGCGAATTTCACGGTGTCGGAAAGCATCGCTTCACGGGTGCCGGCGCGTGCCAGGCGCGCCATCAGCGCGAGCTTGAACAAAGCAAGGTTGAGCGCTGGCAGCAGCAGATGGCTGAGGCCGTTCAGCGTCAGAAAACTCCATGGCACGCCAAGGATGCTGACGGTGTCGCCGCGCCCGCCGGCCGGCAGCCATTGCAACTGCACCGCGAAGGTCATGATCAGGACGAGGCCGATCCAGAAGGTCGGGACCGAAAAGCCGAGGATCGAGACGGTCATGATGGCGCGCGCCAGCAGGCTGTCGGGCCGGTAGCCGGCATAGATTCCGGCAGGGATACCGATCAATGCCGCGCCGAAGACCGCGGCCAAAGTCAGTTCCAGCGTCGCTGGAAGACGCGACAGGATCAGCTCCATCACCGGCATGCCAAAGACGAAGGAGCGGCCGAAATCGCCGTGCAGCACACGGCCGAGGAAGGTGAAATATTGCTGCCAGAGCGGCAGGTCGAGGCCGTAGCGAGCGATCGTCTGAAGCCGCAGTTCCTGGCTGACATCAGGGCCGATCAGCACGTCGATGGGATTGCCGATGGCATAGACGCCGACGAAGACCAGCGCCGACATGACCAGCATGACGACGAGCGCCTGGGCGAGGCGGCCGGTGATGTGCCCTAGCATCGAGCGGGCCTCCGGCGCGCGTTCACGGCCAGTTCTCCATCATCGCGGCGCGCGTCTCCTCCACCCCGACTTGCCAGAGATGCAACATCTCCTCGTCCGGCCGCTGATAGAGGCCGTGGAAATTGCCGTCACCGAGGATTTCACGGCGCTTGGCCGGGCTCGCCGCCTGGTATTGCGCGGGAATGAAGGGTGGTTTCGGTGTATCCGGCATGGCGACATCAGCCAGCCGGGTCCAGGGGAAGTTCTCCATCCAGGACGCATGCGAGGCGGCCGGATCGATTGCCTTCACGGCCGCGTGGAATTGCGGAGCCGCCCACCAGTTGTGCAGACGCACCGCCGCGTCCTGATGATCAGCAAGCCATTCGGTGGCGAAATTCTGGGCCGGCGAATTGCCGCCATGACCATTGACCAGCACGATGCGGCGGAAGCCGGAGCGGTAGAATCCGTCGAGGAGGTCTTGCAGCAGCGCCGCATAGGTCGAGAGGCGCAGCGAGATGCTGCCGGGAAAATTCAGGAAGCCTGGTGTCAGCCCATAGGCCAGAACCGGGAAGACCGGGATGCCGAGCGGCTCGGCCGCATCGCGTGCGACGCGCTCGGAGAGGATCACGTCGGTCGCCAGGCTCAGATAGGCGTGCTGCTCGACGCTGCCGAGCGGCAGGACGCAGCGATCGTCCCGCTTCGCCTGCTGCTCGATCTGCATCCAGTTCATCTCGGCGACCAGCACGGCGCGATCCTTGCTTCAGGCGTGTTTGCTGTGAACAATGGCGAAAGACCAAGCTTTGCGTCTCACGCCACCGCATCCTTGACTCCCGCATCACGGAGCGTCAAGTTCCATTTGGAACCAAATGGATGGGGGTCGCATGCGGCGTTCGCCGACGTCAGTGTCGCAGGTCGATCCGGAGCGTATCGCGGCGCTGTCGGTGCTCGATCCGCTGGTGGTGACGAAGCTGTGGGACAATCCCTGCTGGCTCTCGTTCCGGCTCAATTTCGTTGCGTTCCGCTTCAACGACCCGGTCTATCGCTGGATCGAGACGCGCTACGGCATGGTCCGCCCCGATTTCGTCGCGCTTTATGCTGTTGGCTTGCGCGAGGGCGTCGCGGCGAAGAATATCGTCGCCTCGGCCGGCCTGCCCAAGAACACGCTCTCCCGCGCGATCCAGAAGCTGCTGCAACGGCGGCTGCTGAAGCGCGAGGCCGACCCCGGCGATCTGCGCAGTTACGTGCTTCATCTCACCGCCGCCGGCCGCAAGATTTTCGACGAAACGATGCCGCTGATGCTGCAGCAGCAGAAGGCGATGCTCGCCTGCCTCAGCGAGGACGAGCAGCGCCAGCTTTGCATGCTGCTGGACAAGCTCGTCATCGCATCTCCGGCCTGGCCCCATGAACTCGAACACGAAGGAACGACCCCATGACACTTGCCCGCAGCACACTTGCCCGCAGCACACTTGCCCGCAGCACACTTGCCCGCAGCACACTCGCCCGCAGCTTTCGCCTTGCGGCTTTTGCCGCCGTTCTCGGCGCCGCCGTCTCGACCGGGGCGCTCGCGCAGACGCTGACCATCGGCGTCCGGGCCGGCCCTGAATCGATCGATCCGCACTACACCGCGACCGGCACCCATGCCGAGGCGCTGAAGCATGTCTTCGACACGCTGGTCTGGTCCGGCGACAAGCTGCAGCTCGAGCCGCGGCTGGCGACGAGCTGGAAGGCGATCGAGCCGAATGTCTGGGAGTTCAAGCTGCGCTCCGGCGTCAAATTCCACGACGGCTCCGATTTCACCGCCGAGGACGTCAAGTTCTCGATCGAGCGCATTCCTGTCGTGGCCGGGCCCAATCCAACGACGATCTATGTTCGCCGCGTCAAGGAGGTGAAGATCGTCGACCCGCTGACCGTACAGGTCGTTACCGACGGGCCGGCGCCGAACCTGCCGAACGACTTCATCCGCCTCTTCATCGTCTCGCATACGGCCGCCGCCGGGTTGACCAAGGACAGCGCCAACGAGGCGTTCAACACGGGCAAGGCGGCGATCGGCACCGGCCCCTACAAGTTCGTCTCCTGGACGCCGAAGGACCAGCTCGTGCTCGACCGGTTCGATGGCTATTGGGGCGACAAGGAGCCGTGGGCGAAAGTCGTGCGCAAGGAACTGCCGAACGACGCCGCCCGCGTCGCGCAGCTCAAGGCCGGTCAGGTTGATATCATTGTGCGCGCGCCGGCCTCCGACGTGCCGACGCTGAAGCGCGATGCCAAGCTCGCGGTCGCGACGGTCGACAGCGTGTACCTGTTCAACATGGAGCTCGACCTGCGCGACAAGGCCCCGCAGGTCACCGCCAAGGACGGCTCCGCCTTGCCGAAAAACCCGCTGCAGGACGCGAAGGTGCGCGAAGCGATCGACCTCGCCATCGACCGCCCGGTGCTCGCCGACATCGCCATGGAGGGCCTCGGCGCGACGGCCAACCAGCTGGTGACGGCCACCATCGCGGGGTTCAACAAGGAGCTGCCCGCGCTGAAGCCCGACCTCGCCAAGGCGAAGAAGCTGATGGAGGAGGCGGGTTATGCCAGCGGCTTCAAGGTGACCTTCTCGTTCACCAACGACCGCCTGCCGGGCGACCGTCAGGTCGGCACCTCGATCGCGCAGATGCTGGCGCGCATCGGCATCGAGGTTGTCGCGAATGCGCAGCCCGGCGCGGTGTTCTTCCCGGCCCGCGCCCGCTCGGAATATTCGATGGCGATGTCGGGCTGGGGCACGCTGACGGGCGAGGCCAACTATACGCTGTCCTCGCTGGTGCATTCCAACGATCCGGCCAAGAAGCTCGGCGCCTTCAACCTGCTCGGCTACAAGAACGCCGAGGTCGACAAGCTGATCGAGGATGCCGGCGTCGAGATGGACGAGGCCAAGCGCAACAAGATGCTGTCGGATGTCGCGGCCATCGTCGCGAAGGATCGTCCGCGCCTGTCCATCACCTCGGTCGGTTCGGCCTGGGCGATGCAGAAGGATAAGGTGACGATCACCCCGCGCGTCGACGAAGACACGCTGGCGATGGACATCAAGCCCGCGAAGAAGTGAGCCAACAGAACGCCAGCCAATACAGGCGGGCGCCGTGATCCGGCGCCCGTTTCATTGAGACGGTGTCTAGGCCGGGCCAGGTCGAGGGTAAGATGAGCGAACCAATCCTGATCTGGGGCGCAGGCGCAATCGGCGGCACCCTCGGCGCCTATTGGGCGCGTGCCGGTGTGCCGGTGCTGTTGGTCGATATCGTGCCCGGCCATGTCGAGGCCTGCCGCACGGTAGGGCTGTCCATCACGGGACCTGTGGAGGCGTTCCGGCAGGTCGTTCCTGCTGTGACGCCGCAGGAGCTGACCGGGCGCTACGAGCGGATCGTTCTGGCGGTGAAGGCCGGAGCGACGGAGGCCGCGCTGGCACAGCTCGCGCCGCATCTCGCCGAGGACGGCTTCGTGCTTTCGGCCCAAAACGGGCTGAACGAACTCGCCATCGCCAAGGCGATCGGGGCGGAGCGCACCATGGGCTGCTTCGTCAATTTCGGCGCCGACTGGCTGAGGGACGGCGAAATTCTCTATGGCAATCGCGGTGCGGTCGTCGTGGGTGAACTCGATGGCATGAAGACGGAGCGCGCGGCTGAGATGCACCGACTGCTCGGGCTTTTCGATGCCGATGCCATCCTGACCGATAACATCTTCGGTTTTCTCTGGGGCAAGCTCGCCTACGGCGCGATGCTATTCGGCACCGCGCTCACCGACGATGCGATGTCGGCGAACTTCGCCGATCCGCAGCGGCTGCCGGTCTGGCTGGCGCTGGGTCGCGAGGTTGGAGCGGTCGCTGCCGCGCGCGGCGTCACATCGCTCGGCTTCGGGCAGTTCGACCCGATGGTCTTCGCGCCGGACGCGCCGGAAGGGCCGCAGGTCGAGACGATCCGCTGGCTCGCCGACTACACCTCGCAGACGGCGAAGACCCATTCCGGCATCTGGCGCGACCTCGCCGTGCGAAAGCGCAAGACGGAGGTCGATCCGCAGATCGGCATCATCGGCAAGCTCGGCCGTGAGGCAGGCGTCGCGACGCCAGCCATCGAGATGCTGGTCTCGCTGATCCATGACATCGAGGATGGCCGCCGCCCGATGGCCTTCGAGACACTGAAAGTTCTGCTCACAACATGCAAAACCGCTTCGACGGCCGCGTAGCCCTCGTCACCGGCGCCGCGCAAGGCATCGGCCGCGCCATTGCGATCGCGCTGGCGGGAGCCGGCGCTCGTGTCCACCTGGCCGATATCGACGAAACCGGGGTCGCCGCGACCGCTGCCGAAATCGGCGCGACGGCGCATGCTGCCGATCTCGGTTCGGCCGGGGCGGCGCAGGCTCTCATACGCGACATCGTTCAGACGGATGACGGGCTCGATCTGCTCGTCCATGCCGCCGGCGGGGTGCGCGGGCAGGTCGGGCGGCCGATCGAGGAGATTTCGGAAGAGGATTGGCGCGTCATCTTCGCAGCCAATGTGGATGCGGCATTTTTCCTGGCGCAGGCGGCCGTGCCGGTCATGCGCAAGGCGGGTTATGGCCGGATCGTCACGATCTCATCCGGCGCGGGTCTGCGACCGAGCCTCACGGGCATCCAGGCCTATGCCAGCGCCAAGCACGCCCTCGTCGGGCTGACAAAGCAGCTCGCCTGGGAGTTCGGCCCGCACGGCATCACCGTGAATTCGGTGGCGCCGGGCTTCGTCCGGTCAAACCCCGCGACCGAACGACAATGGGCGAGCTACGGAGCCGAGGGGCAGAAGCGGCTGCTCGAGAGCATCCATACCCGCCGCCTCGGCACGCCCAGTGATATCGCGCAGGCGGCGCTGTTCTTTCTGGGTGAGCAGGCCGGCTGGGTGACCGGCCAGATCCTCTCCGTCGATGGCGGACGCTCCTAAGCGGTCAGACCACCAGATCGAGCGGTGGCACCGGTTCGCCGCGCGAGACATGCGCGATGTTGGCGAACATCCGCTTCACCGTTGGTGCGAAGTTGTCGGCGGCCATGGCGGCGAGGTGGGGCGTGACCACCAGATTGTCGAGGGTCAGCAGCTCGCTCTCCGGCGGCAGCGGCTCGATCGAATAGACGTCCATGGCGGCGCCGGCGATCTCGCGGGCGCGTAGGCCGGCGGCCAGCTCGGCCTCGTTGACGACACCGCCGCGCGCGACGTTGACGAGAACGGCCGTCTTCTTCATCGCCTTGAGAGCGGCGGCGTCGATCAGATTGGTCGTTTCCGGCGTCAGCGGGCAATGCAGAGAGACGACGTCGGCCTGCGCCAAAATCTCCGCCAGCGTGGCATGACGGACGCCGAGTTCGGCCTCCTCGGCAGCGCTGAGCGGCGTGCGCTTCGAATAGAGGATCGTACAGCCAAAGCCTTTGAGAAGCTTGGCGACGTTCTTGCCGATGGCGCCGAAGCCGACGATGCCGACCGTCTTGCCCGAGAGCATGAAGGTCTCGCCCGGCAGCTTGCCTGTGGCCCAATGGCCCTTCTTCAGTTCCTGATGGCCATAGGCGATGAAGCGCAGCGAGGATAGCATCAGCCCGAGCGCGAATTCGGCGACGGGCAAGGCGTTCGAGCCCGTCGTGCGCGCGACCTTGATGCCGAGTTCCTTGGCCGTGGCGATGTCGATATTGTCGTAGCCGACGCCCCATTTGTGAAGAAGCTTCAGCTTCCGCCCGGCCCGCAGCACCTCGCCGGAGACGGCGACCTGGCCTGCGATGGCGTAGTCGGCTTCAGCGATGATCTCCTTCATGTGCTCGTCGCCGCGCGCCGTGCCGTGGTTCAGCACAAAGCCCTCGGGCAGCAATTCGCGCAGGCGGTCGGCGCGCTCGGGGGTCGTCATATCGAGGAGAACGATCGTCTCAGGCATGGAGATCTTCCGGTCGTGGAAACAAGTCGGTTTTCGTGTCGGCGGGAGACGGTTGGTCAGCCGTTCTGAGCCAGCGCGTCGAGCACCATTTTGGTGGCGCCGGAGATGTCGCCGAGCTTTTCGCCGGCCCTGACACGATCCTGGGTCTTCTCGCCGCGCGCCTGGCGAGCGATGGCGGTGTCGGCGATAGCCTCGGCCTCGTCGCGGGGCAGCACCAGCACGCCAGATTCGTCGGCGAGAATGACGTCGCCGGCCTTCACCGGCACGTTGCCGCAGGAGATGGCGTGGTTGAGCGTGCCGCCGAGATTGTAGAGGCGGGTGGTGATCGGCGACATGCCGCGGCACCACATCGGGAAATCGGAATCCTGAATCTCAGTGAGGTCGGTGCAGGGGCCATCGACGATGCCGCCGGCCGCGCCCGCAGCCTTGGCCGCGACGGTGACGCCGCCACCCCAGCAGGCATGCTTGTCGTCGCCAAGCCGATCAACGACGAGGATGTCGCCTGGCCGCAGCAGGCCGAGCGCGTGATGCAGCAGGGTCGAGTCTTGGCCGGGAATCGCAAGCGTGACGGCGACGCCGGCGATGCGCTTGGTGCGCAGCAGCGGCTGGATGCCACGATCCATGAAGCCCCAGTGCTGGGAATGGCCGACGGTCGCGGTCTCGACCTTCTGCAGCTTCTCGACGAGGGCAGTGGGAAGCGATTCTGGCATGGGGGCGATGCGATAATCAGGCATGGGTTTCTCCTGGGCATGATGCCGAAAAGTGGGAACCGGTTTTCGGACGACATGATGCTTGCAAATTATCTTCCGACGGCGCGGGCGACGCCGACAAGGCGCTCGACCGTGACGACGATGATCAGCGTGACGATGATGAGAACGACGGAGAGTGCCGCGATCAGCGGATCGGTGCGGCCTTCGACATAGCGCACCATTTCGACCGGCAGCGTCGAGGCGCGCGGGCCTGAGATGAAGAGCGAGATCACCGTCTCGTCGAAGGACAGCAGGAAGGACAGGCAGGCGCAGGCGATCAGCCCCGGCGCGGCCAGCGGCAGCGTCACCCGCCGCACAACCCGCAACGGCGTGGCGCCGAGCGTCGCGGCGGCCGCCTCGATGTCATGGGGCAGGTTGGCGAGCGATGTCGCCATCATCCGGATGACGAAAGGCACCGTCACCGTCATATGGCCGAGCACGAGGCCCGGCAGCGTCGCCGTGAGCCTGAGCGGTGTGAAGAAGAGCAACAAGGCGAGGCCGGTGATCAGCGTCGGCAAGAGGAGCGGAGCCAGGAAAAAACCGGTCAGCGCATCCTTGCCGCGGAATTCGCCCTTGGCCAGAGCCAGCGCCGCAGGCACGCCGACCAGCAACGAGCCCAGCGTCACCACGCAGGCGACCTGCACGCTGAGCCAGAGAGACGCAAGCAGCGGCCCATGATGGGCGAGCGCCTCGAACCAGCGGAGCGAATAAGCGGAGGGTGGGAACACGATGAAACTATCGGCCGAGAAGGCGAGCGCGAAGACGACGATGATCGGCGCCAGGATCAGCGCGTAGACGAGCGCGGCAAGGCTCGAAAGGACAGGACCGGCGCCGTTCATCGCCTCAGGCTCCGGGCTAGACTGTTGGACAGCGCCAGCAAGACCAGCAGCAGCGCCAAAGTGTAGAGCGCCAGCACGGCCGCGACGGGCCAGTTGGTGTTGGTCGTCGCCTGCTCGAAAATCTCCGTCGCCAGCACGAAGACGCGCCCTCCGCCGAGCAGCTTGGGAGTGATGTAGGCCGACATCGAGAGGACGAAGCCGAGCCCGGCCGCGAGCACGATCGCCGGCAGGCTGAGCGGCAGGGTGACGCGCAGGAAGGTGCGGACAGGCGAGGCGCCGAGCGAACGGGCAGCTTCCTCCAGCGTGCGGTCGAGCTGGCCGAAGCCGGCGAGCAGCGCCAGGATCATATAGGGCATGATGCTTTCGGCGAGGCCGATGGTGACGCCGGTCCAGTTGAAGACGAGCTTCAGCGGCGCCGAGATCAGCCCGAGCGATTGCAGCAGCCCGTTGACGAGGCCGCGATCGCCTAGAATGGCGAGCCAGCCGAAGACGCGCACGACGCCCGAGATCAGCATGGGCAGGATGGCGATGACGGCGAGGATGCCGCGCCAGCGTGAGGTCGTGCGGAAGAGAAACAGCGAGAGCGGGTAGGAAAGGGCGAGCGCGATGGCCGTCGCGGTCAATGACAGCCAGAGCGAGTTCCAGGTCAGCTCGAAGGTGAAGCCGTCGGCGAAGGTGTCGCTCGCGGTCTTCAAAGAGAGCGCATCCACCATCGCGCCGGTCGGGCCGACTTCGTTGAAGGCGTTGCGCAGCAGCAGCAGCGTCGGCCAGACATAAATCGCCAGGACAAACAGCCCGGCGGGGATCAGGAGCAGCGGCAGGCGACGCGCGGCGCTCATGGCGCCTCGCGGGCAAAGATTCGGGTTTCCGACGCAGGCCAGACCACCGCGACCTCGCTGCCCTCGCTCGGTGCCGGCGAGCCCGAGGGCATTTCAACGGTCAGCTGCCCGCCCGCGCCCTCCACCAGCACCTCGACATGATCTCCGACGAAGACGCTGCGCAGGACCCGGCCGGTGACGCGTACGGTATGCGTTCCGACAGGTTCGGACAGCGGCAGGATATGCATGCGCTGGGGGCGGACGAAGACATCAAAAGGGCCGTCCGCCGGCGCCGGCAGGGCCAGAGGCTCGTTCCAGAGACGCACCGTTCCGTCGGCGCCGCGTTCGGCGGCAAGCGCATTGGCCCGGCCGACGAATTCGGCGACGAAGCGGGTCGCGGGACGCTCGTAGATATCCTCCGGCGTGCCGATCTGGGCGATCCGGCCGCGATGCATCACCGCGACGCGGTCGCACATCGTCAGCGCTTCGACCTGATCATGGGTGACGAAGAGCGTTGTGATGCCGAGCGAGCGCTGGATCGAGCGGATCTCGTGGCGCATCGCATCGCGCAGCTTGGCGTCGAGGTTCGAGAGGGATTCGTCGAGGAGCAGAACGGATGGGTGGATGACGAGKGCACGCGCCAGCGCGACGCGCTGCTGCTGGCCGCCGGAGAGTTCGCGGGGGCGGCGGGCGCCGAGGCCGGAGAGGCGCACCAATGTCAGGGCTTCCTCGACCTGCCGAACGATCTCGGCCTTGGGCCGCCGCCGCTCCTCGAGCCCGAAGGCGACGTTGCGTGCCACCGACAGATGCGGAAACAGCGCATAGGATTGGAAGACGTAGCCCATGTTACGCTTATGCGCGGGGAGGCGGGTGATCTCGGCTCCATCGACCGTGATCGTGCCCCTGTCGGGCTCGATCAATCCGGCCAGCATCCGCAAGGTCGTGGTCTTGCCGCAGCCGGACGGGCCGAGCAGCGCAACGGCCTCTCCCTTGGCGACGCTGAGCGAGACATCGTCGACGGCGAGCGCATCGCCATAGCGTTTCTGCAGGCCGGCGAGTTCGAGATAGCTCATGACCGAGGTGTTCCGGGCTGGTCCGTCATGGTCGGGACAAGGGTGAGCATGACGCTGCGGACCCGGCTCATCGCGCCGCCGAGATCACTTCGCGGCGCCAGCGATTGTTCCACTGGTCGCGCACCTTGAGGATCTCGTTCCAGTCGACCGCGATCATGCGCCCCCGGTTTTCGGGTGAGGCCGCGGTTCGAGCCGCGGCCCTGGGATCGATCTGCGCTTTGGCGTTGGCGGGCGCGTAGAACATACGCTCGGTGAAGGCCTTCTGCGCCGCTTGCGACAGGGCGTGTTTGACGAAGGCGGCAGCGGCCGGGCGGTTCTTCGAGCCGGCGGTGAGATTGATGGTGTTGATCTGGAAGACCGAGCCTTCAGGCGGCAGCAGCGAGACGATCTTCCCGTTCGACTGGTCGCCATAGAGCTGCGACCGCGCGTTCCAGCCGGTCGCGACCTTGACCACGTCGTTGAGGATCAGGGAGTAGCCGTCCGGATTGGGCTCGAAGGTGTTGACCGAGGGGGCGAGCGTCTTGAGCTTTTTCATCGCCGCATCGATCGACTTGCGATAGTCGCCGCCTTCCATCTTCTCGACCATCGCGGTCAGGGCCAGACCCTGGATGTTCGGCGGGGCGGAGAGTGCGATCTGACCCTTGAGCTCGGGGCGCCAGAGATCGGCGAGCTTGGCCAGTGGGGGTTGCAGCCCCGCATCGGACACGAGCACGAGATGATCGAACGTGACGGCCGGACCGAACTCGCCGCCCGCCGCCCGCGCTTCCGGAAGCAGCTCGTCGAGCACCAGGAATTCCGCCGGCGTCAGCTTCTCGAACAGTCCCTCGAGATTGCCGATGGTCGAGGTGGTGACGTCCATGATCGTAACATCGACCTGCGGATCGGCCTTCTGAGCCCGGACAGTCCCGACCATCTGGGCCGAGCTGCCCCCCGGGGCGAAGTTGACCTTCACGCCGGGGTTGGCGGCCAAGAAGGGCTCGATCACCGCCTTGGTGTAGTTGTCCTGAAAGATCCCGGAATAGGACATCAGCGTGATCTGCCCGCTCAAGGATTGGGCGCGCAGCACGGCCGGCATCGCGATGGTGGCGAGGCCGGTCTTCAGGACAAGGCGGCGTGTCGGCATCGGGCTCTCCAGCATGTCATTGGGCGGATGCGGGCAATCGGATGCCTGCCGTGGCGCAAGGCGACGGCAGGCAGCATCGTCAGGCCGAGACCTTAGCGGCGAAATGGGTGATGAAGCGCGCGCAGATATCGGTCAGCTTTTCGGTCAGCGCCACGCCGGTCTCGGCCGAGCACAGGCGGGGGTCACCCTTGGCGACGCCGAGATTATAGACCTCGTCGTATTCGTTGGGCATCGCGACCTCATGGCCCTCGAAGCTCGCCGTGCCGAGACCGGTGAAGGGCAGGCCCAGCACCGGGTCCTTCTTCAACGGCTTGCCGTCCGGGATGAGGTCCTTGCGGATCAGCTCGGGGAACAGGTGCATCCCGATCGAAGTCAGCGGGTCGGAGCCGTGGCCGGCGACGGCGGCCGCCTTGTCGGCTCCCCCCAGGATGCCGGGCAGCAGGCCGTAGCCGATGCGCCACAGATACAGGCTCGGCAACACGATCTGTTCGCGCAGGTAAAGCTCGCGCGCGACCTCCGCGATCGGTCCGACATTACCGCCATGGCCGTTGATGACGATGATCCGGGTCAGGCCGTTGCGATGGAGCGATTCCACCATTTCGGCGATGACCTGCGTCAGCGTCGCCTGCGAGATGGCGATGCCGCCCGTCATCGCGCCGAACCAGTCGGCGCCGCCGAAGGGCAGGACAGGCGCCACCAGCGTGCGCGTTCCGCTGTTGCTGGCGCGGATCGCCGCGAGTTCGGCGATCTTCTCGGCAAGAAGATAGTCGCCCATCGGGGCATGCGGACCCTGGTCCTCATGGCTGCCCATCGGCAGCAGGATGACCGGGTTCGAGTCCAGGATCTTGCGGGCTTCCCCGCCGGTGATGGTCCCCATATGGACCAGCGGATCGGTCTTGGCTGCCATGGTGTTTTCCTTCCCTTAGGCTTGGTTCAATGATCGGCGGTGCGCGGGTCGAGCCAGTCGCGCATCGCGTCGCAGAGCAGGTTCATCGCGAGGATCGTGAGGGTCAGGGCGGCGCAGGGCCAGAGAAGCAGCAGTGGCGCCTGTTCCATCGTCGTGCGCGCGCCGCGGATCATCAGACCCCAGGACGGGGCGGGCGGCACGACGCCGAGGCCGAGGAAGGACAGGCCGCTTTCGAGCACCACCGCCGCCGCGACCGCGAGCGAAAACTGAACGAGCAAGGGCCCGGCAATATTCGGCAGCACGGTGCGGAACAGGATGCGCCCCGGCCTCGCGCCGAGCGCGCGGGCGGCCTCGACATATTCGCGCCCCTTGATCGCCAGCACCTCGGCATAGGTCACGCGAGCGAAGCCCGGCACATACAGCACCGACAGCACGAGGATCAGCGTCGCGGCACCCGGCCCCAGCAGCGTGACGACGAGCAAAGCGAGCAGCACCGGCGGGAAGCACATGATGATCTCGACGCTGCGCACTGTCAGGGCTGCGCTCCAGCTCTTGGCCCAGCCGCCGATGAGGCCGAGCGTGACGCCGACGAGCCCGGCGAAGAGCGCCGAGGCAAACGCCACGGAAAGGCTCGTGCGGGCCCCCCAGATCAGGCGCGAGAGCACGTCGCGGCCGAACTCGTCGCGGCCCAGCCAGGACCCCGCCATCGGCCCCGCGAGGCGGCGCCCGATGTCCTGCCGGACCGGGTCCGGCAGCGGCAGCAGCGGCGCTGCGAGCGCGAGCAGCAGGATAAGACAGACGAAAGCGCCGGGGATGGCGAGCTTGGCCGCTCCACGCCGCCTCATGCTTGCACCCATCTCATGCCTGCACCCGGATCATGCCTGGACCCTCGGATCGATCGCCGCATGGACCAGCTCGACCGCGAGGTTGATGAGCAGGAAGAGCACGGAGATGGTGAGGATGATGCCGACGACCATCGGATAGTCGCGGCTTTCCACGGCGCGCAGCAACGGGGTCGAAAGGCCCGGCCAATTGAAGACGTATTCGACCAGCACGGTGCCGCCGAGCAGCGTGCCCATATGCAGGCCTAGCACGGTGACGACCGGGTTCATGGCGTTGCGCAGTACATGAACGGTCAGCACCCGGCGCGGCGAGAGGCCTTTGGCACGGGCCGTGCGGACGTAATCATGGGCCAGCGCATCGAGCGTCGCGGCCCGCGTCATGCGGAAGAGCACGGCGGCGAGGCCCTTGGCGATGGCGACCGCCGGCAGGGCCAGGAGCTTGAGATGCTGGGCGGGGTCCTGCGTGATCGGCATGAAGCCGCCGGCCGGCATCCACCGCAGCGTCTGCGCGAAGAGGAGCACCAGCAGCGTACCGACGACGAAGACAGGTACGGCCAGCAGCAAGGCGGTCACCCAGGAGGCGGCGCGATCGAAAAGCCCGCCGCGATGCAGCGCTGCATAAACGCCGGCCGGGATGCCGACGATCACGGCGATCACCGTACCCGCAAGGATCAGCTCCAGCGTGCGGGGCAGCCTGAGCCCGATTTCCTGAAGGACGGGATAATCATCGACGAGCGAGTTGCCGAGATTGCCGTGAAGCAGCCCGGCGAGAAACTGGCCATATTGGGTGAGCAAGGGCTGGTCCAGCCCCAGTTTCTCGCGCAACTCGGCGACGGTCGCCGGGTCGGGCATCGAGCCGGACGTGGACAAAAGCAGCTCGGCTGGATCTCCCGGCACCATGTGCAACGCCAGGAAGACGATGGTCGCGACCAGCCATGCCGTCATCAGCGTCAGCAGCATCCGCCGCGTGAGCCAGGCCGCGCTCATGCGAAGGTCGTCTGCTCGAGCATGTTGCCGGAGGAGTTGGAAAGGGCGCCGGGCAGGTTGACGAAGCCGGAGATGTTCTTCGCCATGCCGTAGCCCTGCTGGCGCCAGGCCAGCCCCACGAGCGGCACCTCCTCGAGCGCGGCCGCCTGCATCTCCTTGTAGATCGCGACGCGCTTGGACTGATCGAACTCGGCGCGGCCCTTGGCCAGCGCGGCGATGGTGCGCGGTGCGTCGACCTTGAACGAGCGGCCATGGCTCGGCGAAAGCGAGGTGTCGAGCACCACGGTCAGCCCGTCGGGGTCGTTGTTGTCGGCCGAGACGCCGTGGATCGCGATATCATATTGGCCGCGCGTGCCGCGACTGACGCGGGTCGACCAGTCGGGCAGCTGCAGTTCGCACTGGATGCCGACTGCGGCGAGGTGCTGCTGCACGATCTCGGCGGTGTCCTTGTGCATGCCGAACTGCGCGGTGGCGAGCAGCGTGGTCTGGAAACCATTGGCAAAGCCGGCCTCGGCCAGCAGCGCCTTGGCGCGGGCGGGGTCGTAGTTCCAGCCATGAGCGAGCTTTTCATCGTACCACGGCGTTCCCTCGACGATCGGCACGCCTTCGAGCGGCTTGCCGCGGCCGAAGAAGGCGGCCTTGACGATGTCCTCGCGGCGGATCGCATGGGCGACGGCGCGGCGCACGCGCGGGTCGTTGAAGGGCGGCTTGGCGCCGTTGAAGAGCACATCCATGAACGGGCCCTCCTGCACGTCGAGCTTCAGGCGGGGATCGGCCTCGACGGCGGCCATGGACTGCCAGGGCACGTATTCGATCATGTCGACATCACCCGACATCAGCGCGGCGTTGCGCAGGTTCTCGTCGGCATAGACGACGAATTTGATCCCCTTCAGCTTCGGGACGCCCTGACGGTAGAACTTGTCGAAGGGCGCGAGGTCCATCGAGGAGCCGCGTTCCTGACCGACGAGCCGAAAGGGGCCGGCGCCGACGGGCTCGTTGGCCGGCGATTTCCGCCAGACGATGAAGGTGTTGTAATTGCCAAACCAGCTCGGCAGCGTCGCCTGCGGCTCCTTGGTGTAGAGCTTGACCGTCACGGGATCGGGAATCTCGATGCGCTCGATCTGCTGGAACTGCGTGCGCATATAGGCGGTCGATTTTTCAGCCCCGATCTGCTCGATCGACCACTTCACATCATCGGCGGTGACCGGCTCGCCGTTCTGGAAGACGCAGCCCTGGCGCAGCTTGAACACCCAGGCGCCGTCGTCCTCATGCGACCAGGACTCGGCGAGTTCGCCGCGCAGGTTCCCGTCCGGCCCGTAGGAGACGAGGCTGCGGTGGATCAGCATCTTCACCGTGCCGGCGGACGCGCCGGTCGAGACCCAGGGCTGAAGATTGGGGGGAAAGGCTGAAAGGCCGTAGCGGATGATGCCGGCGGAAGCCTGGGCGCGGGCGGCGCGGCTGAAAAGCGGCGAAACCAGAGCGGGGACAGCGAGACAGGAACTGGCCAGACCTGCGCCAAGGAGAGAACGGCGGGAAATGCTCATCGTCTGATCCTCTGCAGCTGCATTCCGGTGCTTCAGCGGGTCACGACCGGGGATCGATGACGAGCAAGGATGATGCCGGGGCTCGGGATGTCGCAGCGGCTTGCATGCCGCCGGAGACGGTCCGATCCTTGCTGCATCACTCTCGATAAAGGCACGATCGTCGTTCCCGGGCGTCGGTGACGCCTCCACTGGACGCGCCCCTCGCTTCTGATGCATCATGTATACGTGGCGGATTTTTATGAGTCTACCACCAAAGTCGCAGAGACGACGAGGGGGATGCGGCCATGGCGGTAATAGACCCGAACGATGACGTGAGCGCCGAGCGTGGCCGGCCGGCGCGGGAGCGGGTGTATCTCTATGTCCGGGAACAGATCCTGCGCGGCCGCTTCGCCGGCGGCTCCTTCGTCGAGGAGGAGGCAATCTCGTCAGCGATGGGTGTGTCCCGCACCCCGGTGAGGGAGGCCTTTCACAGGCTCGAGGCCGAGCGCTTCATCGACCTTCTGCCGCGTCGCGGCGCGCTGGTGCGCCAGGTCACGGCGCAAGAGCTGCTTGATCTGTACGAGGCCAGGCGGATGATCGAGGGTCATGCGATCGGCCGCATTTGCCGGGAGGAAATACCGCTTCCAGCGGAGATGTCGGATATTCTCGGCGAACTGGAGCGGCTCCCGCAGGGCGATCATTTCGGGCGGATCGAGCTCAATCGGCGCTTTCATTTCGTCATGGTCGCGGCGGTCGGAAATGGCGTTCTTTCCGAGCTTTACCAGTCGCTCGGCGCGCGGCAGCAGCGCGTCGCAATGACCGCGATCAGCACCGATCCCAGCCGCACGGTCCGGATCAGCCGGGAACATGAGGCGCTGCTCGCCGCGTTGCGCAGCTGGAACGAGGCCGAGGCGCTGGCCGTACTTGAACAGCACCTGCGCCCGGTCATGGGTGTCATATCGCGCCTGCCTCAGCAGGCCTGAGCCGGGCACGGCCTGGCTGCATACTCGCCGGCGAGCGGCTGTCCGCAGCAATAGTCAAACAATATGACTATTCAGCCGCCGTGGCTTGTGCCACTGTCTCAGGCAAGGCGCCCGGCAGAGGCGTATTCAAGCACAGCGAACGGAGAGACGCCATGCCGGTGCGGAACGCAAGAACCCCAGGGTTTTCCGATACTGCCTGTCGCGGCCGTTAACGCCGGGTTCTCGCGAGATGAACTCGCGCATCGTCTCCATCCCTGCGCGGCGCGGCCATTCCAACCACGCCGAGATCGCGCGCAGCATCGGCATCGACATCATCACCGGGCGCTATGGCGAGGGCGCCAAGCTGCCGGGTGATGCCGAGTTGACGCTGGCCTTTCGCGTCTCCAGGCCGGTGTTGCGCGAGGCCGTGAAGACGCTCGTCGCCAAGGGGCTACTGAGCACCAAGGCGCGCGTGGGCACGGTGGTGCGCCCCGGATCGTCCTGGAACATGTTCGATCCCGACGTGCTGGCCTGGCACCTGGATGCCGGGGTCGACCGAAGTTTCCTCGTCTCGATCGCGGAAATCCGCCAGGCGATCGAACCGCGCGCGGCAAGCTTGGCAGCGCAGCGCCGGACCACAACCGATCTTCGGGCGATGCAGGACGCGATCGACCGGATGCGGCGCGAGGCTGCCCGGCAAACGGCCGCTTTCGCGGAGGCCGACGTCGCGCTGCATGTCGCAGTCGCCAACGCGGCGGGCAACCCGTTCATGCGCTCGATCGGCGCGATGATCGAGGCGGCCTTGCGCGCCTCCTTCCAGCTCAGTGCGCCGGGAGATGCCGATGATTACGAGTTCACGGTCGATTCCCACCAGCGGATCGTCGACGCCATCGCGGCGGGGGACCCGGCCACGGCTGCCGACGCCATGACCCATGTCATCACATACGGGCTGCGACGCCACGGGCCGGTCAACTGACCACCGATCGCTGCCGTACGCCTTCAACCAGACAGGACGATTTCGATGACCACTGCTACAGCCGGGGCCCGCTACAAAGGCGTCTTTCCCGTCGCGCCGACCGTGTTCGATGCGGAAGGGCGGCTCGACCTCGAAGGGCAGAAGCGCGCGATCGACTTCATGATCGATGCCGGCTCGCACGGGCTGTGCATCCTGGCGAATTTCTCCGAGCAGTTCGTTTTGACCGATAAGGAGCGCGAGCGGGTGATGGAGGCTGTGCTGGCGCATGTCGCCGGCCGTGTCCCCGTCATCGTCACCACGACGCATTTCTCGACCGCGATCTGTGCCGAGCGTTCGCGCCGCGCGCAGGATCTGGGCGCGGCGATGGTGATGGTGATGCCGCCCTATCACGGCGCGACCTTCCGGGTGCCCGAGGCGGCCATCTACGATTTCTATCGCGGCGTTTCGGATGCGATCTCGATCCCGATCATGGTGCAGGACGCGCCTGTCGCCGGCACGCCGCTTTCCGTGCCCTTCCTTGCCCGCATGGCCCGCGAGATCGAGAACCTGGCCTATTTCAAGATCGAGGTGCCACAGGCCGCCGCCAAACTGCGCGCGCTGCTCGAAGCGGGTGGCGAGGCGATCGAAGGCCCTTGGGACGGCGAGGAGGCGATCACGCTGATGGCCGATCTCGATGCCGGCGCGACCGGCGCGATGACCGGCGGCGGCTATCCCGACGGCATCCGCCAGATCACGGACCCCTATTTCGCCGGGGACCGGGAAGCCGCGATGGACGCCTATCAGCGCTGGCTGCCGCTGATCAATTACGAGAACCGGCAATGCGGGCTCGCCGCCTGCAAGGCGCTGATGAAGGAAGGCGGCGTGATCGCGCATGAGACCGTGCGCGCGCCGCTGCCAGTGATGCATCCCGCGACGCGGGCCGGGCTGATCGAGATCGCCAGGCGGCTCGACCCTGTCGTGCTGCGCTGGGGCCGTTGAGCATGGCCGCGCTGCGCCTCGCCATCGTCGGTCTCGGCAAGATCGCCCGCGATCAGCATCTGCCGGCCATCGCCGCGACCGATGGCATCGAACTGACCGCCATCGCCAGCCGCAACGCCAGCCTCGACGGCGTGCCGCATTTCGAAACGCTGGAAGCGATGCTCGCCAGCGATGTCGCCATCGACGCGGTGGCCTTGTGCACGCCGCCGCAAGGGCGCCACGCGCTGGCCGCGACCGCGCTGGCCGCGGGCAAGCATGTGTTGCTGGAAAAGCCGCCGGGCGCGACCGTCAGCGAACTCGCGCCCTTGATCGCGGCCGCCGAAAAGGTCGGCCTGACGCTGTTCACGACGTGGCATTCGCGCTTCGCCACGGCCGTGGCACCGGCGCGCGAATTCCTGGCGAAGCACCCGCCGCGCTCGGTCGCGATCACCTGGAAGGAGGATGTCAGGGTCTGGCATCCCGGCCAGGACTGGATCTTCGAGCCCGGTGGCCTCGGCGTGTTCGACCCCGGGATCAACGCGCTCTCGATCCTGACCGCGATCCTGCCCGAGCCGGTCTTCGTCAAGGCGGCGGATCTCGCATTTCCGGCGAACCGGCATGCGCCGATCGCCGCCGATCTCGAGCTTGCGGGGGCATCGGGCCTGCCGATCACGATGGCCCTCGACTTCCTTCAGACCGGCGAGCAGAGCTGGGACATCCGCGTCGAGAGCGATGGCGGCACGCTGCTGCTGTCGAGCGGCGGCGCGAAGCTTTTCCATGACGGGCGCAGCCTGATCGACGAGACCGAGCGCGAATATGCCGGCATCTACAGCCGCTTCGTCGACCTCATCGGCGAGAGCCGCTGCGATGTCGATCTGGCGCCGTTGGCTTTAGTGGCGGATGCCTTCCTGCTCGGCCGGCGCCGCACCGTTGATGCCTTCGAGGGCTGACGCGATGGATGCGCCCGCGCCCCTTCTTCGCGAGGACTTCGGCCGGATGCCGGACGGCTCTCCCGTCGAGCGTCTCACCTTGCGCGGTGAGGCCGGGTTCGAGGTCGCGATCATCACGCTCGGCGCGACCGTGCAGGCGCTGCATGTGCCCGACCGGAATGGCGAGCGGGCGGACGTCGTGCTGGGCTTCGAGAGGCTCGAACCCTATCTTTCCACGCGTAGCTTCTTTGGCGCGACGATCGGGCGCTATGCCAACCGCATCGCCGGCGCTGCTTTCGCTCTCGACGGCGGGCGTTACGAGTTGCCGGCCAATAACGGGTCAAATTGCCTCCATGGCGGGAGCGTAGGCTTCGACCGCGCGCTCTGGATCGTCGAGGATGTGGGTGAGGGGTCCGAGCCTTTCGCGACGCTGCGCCATGTCAGCCCTGATGGCGACCAGGGTTTTCCCGGCACGCTGACGACACGGCTGACCTATCGCGTCGTCGGCGGCTGCGCATTGGCGCTGGAGTTCGAGGCGACGACGGACAGGCCGACCGTCGTCAACCTGACCCATCACGGCTTCTTCAATTTGGGTGGCGTCGAGCAGGCGCAGAGCATTCTCGACCACGACCTCACCATTTTCGGCGACAGCATCCTGCCCGTCGATGCCGGGCTCATTCCGGATGGCGGGCCGGTGCCGGTTGCCGGCACGCCCTTCGATTTTCGCAACGGCGCGCCCATCGGTGCGCGCATTCGCGACAAGCATGAGCAACTGCAGTTCGGCCATGGCTACGACCATTGCTACCGACTTTCGGGCGGACGAACGGTCGAGCCCAGATTGGCGGCGCGGGTGGTCCACCCCGGCAGCGGGCGCGGGCTGGAACTGCTGACCGACCAGCACGGCTTGCAGCTCTACACCGGCAACATGCTCGACGGGACCGTCGCGGGAAAATACGGCCGCCTGCATCGGCAGTCCGACGCCTTCTGCCTTGAGCCGCAGGCTTTTCCGGATGCGCCCAACCGTCCGGATTTTCCCTCGACGCGGCTCGACCCCGGCGAGACCTATCGACACCATTCGATGTTGCGCTTCTTCACGGTCGAGGGGGAGGCGCCCGATGCCTGAAACAACCCGGTCTTCGTCGGAAGGGGCCTCGCTCGCGCCACTCGAAGACTTGCCGATCCAGATGCTGGAAGCGGCGCGCTGCCATCTCGGCGAGGGGCCGGCTTATGATGTGGCGAGCCATACCGCCTGGTGGTTCGACATCCTTGAGAAACGCCTTCACGAGGCGGATCTGACGAGCGGGGCTGTGAAGGTCCATGCCTTGCCGGTCATGGCGAGCGGGCTTGCCTTCCTCGAAGACGGCCGGCAACTGCTGGTGGCCGAGGATGGGCTTTATCTGCGGCACCCCGAGACCGGGGCGCTGACGCTTCATTGCGCCATGCCGGAGAGCGCCGTTCCCTCCCGCTCCAACGATGCGCGGGTGCATCCGAGCGGAACGCTCTGGTTTTCGATGATGGGGCGCAGCGCCGAGCTGGGGCAGGGGTCAATCCACGCACTGCATGATGGGCGGATCGAAACGCTCGTGACGGGGATTACGATCCCGAACGCGATCTGCTTTTCGCCGGATGGTGCCACCGGTTATTTCTCCGATACCCGCGAGAACCGGCTGACGCGTGTCGCGCTCGATCCCACGACCGGTCTGCCGCTCGGCCAGCCCGAGCTGTTCCTAAAACATGACGGCCCGGGCGGGCTCGACGGCGCGGTGACGGATGCCGAAGGAAACATCTGGTGCGCCCATTGGGGCGGCGGTTGCGTCCAGGCCTATTCTCCGGACGGGACGCCTTTGCGGCGGATCGCCTTGCCAGCGCGTCAGACGAGCTGCCCGGTCTTCGTCGGGCCGGGATTCGCGAGCCTGCTCGTGACATCAGCCTTTGAGGGCATGGACGACGCCGCTCAGGCGAGCGATCCTCATTCCGGCCGCACGTTCCTGATCGACCTCGGGGTCGCCGGCAAGGCCGAGCCCCGGGTCAAATTGGGGGTGCGATGACAGGAGATCCCCCCGCGCGGCCGCCCTAGGGCATCGCGCGAACGCCGACACCAGATCAGCCACCGAAAAAATCAACGGGAGACTTCAACATGAAACGCCTGACGACATTTCTTTCCGCCTTCGCTCTCAGTGCCGTCGCGCTGACCGGCGCGGCATCGGCCCAGAGCAAGGCGACCGTCGGCATAGCCATGCCGACCAAGGCCTCCGCCCGCTGGATCGCCGACGGCGACAACATCGTGAAGGTGTTGAAGGAGCGCGGCTACAACACCGACCTGCAATATGCCGACGACGACATTCCCAACCAGCTCTCGCAGATCGAGAACATGGTGACCAAGGGCGCCAAGGTGCTGGTCGTCGCCTCGATCGACGGCACGACGCTGTCGGACGTGCTGAAGCAGGCCAAGGACAAGGGCATCACGGTCGTCGCCTATGACCGGCTGATCCGGAACACGCCGAACGTCGACTATTACGCAACCTTCGACAATTTTCAGGTCGGCGTGCTGCAGGCCCAGTCCCTGGTGAAGGGGCTCGGTATCCCCGAGAACAAGGGGCCGTTCAACATCGAGCTGTTCGGCGGCTCGCCGGACGACAACAACGCCTATTTCTTCTATAATGGCGCAATGTCGGTGCTGAAGCCGCTGATGGACCAGGGCGTGCTCAAGGTCGCCTCCGGGCAAATGGGCATGGACAAGGTTTCGACACTGCGCTGGGACCCTGCGACCGCCCAGGCTCGCATGGATAATTTGCTGAGCGCGGCCTATACCGACAAGCGCGTCGATGGCGTGCTCTCGCCCTATGATGGTCTGTCGATCGGCATCCTGTCTTCGCTCAAGGGTGTCGGCTACGGCAGCGGCAACATGAAGATGCCGATCGTCACCGGGCAGGACGCCGAGGTGCCCTCGGTCAAGTCGATCCTCGCCGGCGAGCAGTATTCGACCATCTTCAAGGACACGCGCGATCTCGCCAAGGTGACCGCCGACATGGTCGACGCGGCGCTGAGCGGCAAGACGGTCGAGGTCAACGACACCAAGACCTACGAGAACGGCGTCAAGACGATCCCGTCCTACCTGCTGAAGCCGGTCGTCGTCGACAAGAGCAACTGGGAGAAGACCCTGATCGACAGCGGCTACTACAAGAAAAGCCAGGTCAACTGATCTCGAGACAAGCGATGGCGCCGGCCCGTCGAGGGCCGGCGCCTCTTGCCCAAGGACGGAGAACGGCATGAGTCCCATCCTGGAAATGCGCGGGATCAGCAAGAGCTTCGGCACGGTCAAGGCGCTGACCGATGTAACCTTCACCGTCGAGCCCGGCGAAATCCACGCTCTGGTCGGGGAGAACGGCGCAGGCAAATCCACGCTGATGAAGGTTCTGAGCGGGGTCTATCCGCATGGCTCCTATGAGGGGCAGATCATCTATGAAGGCGCCGAGCAGCGTTTCCGCGATATCACGGCTTCCGAGGCGCAAGGCATCATYATCATCCATCAGGARCTGGCGCTGATCCCGCTGCTCTCSATYGCCGAGAACATCTTCATCGCCAATCCGCCGTCGCGTTTTGGCGTGATCGACCGCGGTGCCGTCCACAAGCGCACGCTGGAGCTGCTCGCCAAGGTCGGCCTGCGCGAGGACCCCGACACGCTGGTGACCGATCTCGGCGTCGGCAAGCAGCAGCTCGTCGAGATCGCCAAGGCGTTGTCGAAAGAGGTCAAGCTGCTGATCCTGGACGAGCCGACCGCGAGCCTCAACGAGAGCGACAGCGCGGCCTTGCTCGACCTGCTGATCGAATTCCGGGCGCAGGGCATCTCCTCGATCCTGATCTCGCACAAGCTGAACGAGGTCTCCCGCGTCGCCAACCGCCTCACGGTGCTACGCGACGGGCGCACCGTCGACACGCTGGACTGCCGCGACGGCGAGATCGAGGAAGACCGGATCATCGTCAAGATGGTCGATCGCGATCTCGAGCACCGCTACCCCAAGCGCGAGCCACAGATCGGAGAGGTGATCTTCAAGGTCGAGAACTGGTCGGTCTACCACCCCCTCCACGCCGAGCGGCAGATGGTGCGCCATGTCGATTTCGAGGTCCGGCGCGGCGAGATCGTCGGCATCGCCGGCCTGATGGGCGCAGGCCGCACCGAATTCGCGATGAGCCTGTTCGGGCGCTCCTATGGCCAGAAGATCAGCGGCCAGACCTGGCTGGAGGGCAAGCCGGTCAACCTGTCGAGCGTGCGCCGGGCGATCGATGCGGGCTTGGCTTACGTCACCGAGGATCGCAAAGAGCTCGGCCTCGTGCTGGCCGACGACATCAAGTGCAACGTTTCGCTCGCCAATCTCGACGGCATCGCCTCGTCGCAGGTCATCGACGAGATGAAGGAACTGAAGGTCGCCAATGACTATCGCGGGCGCATGCGCATCCGCTCGTCCAGCGTGTATCAGGAGGTGGGCAAGCTTTCCGGCGGCAACCAGCAGAAAGTGGTGCTGTCGAAATGGTTGTTCACCGATCCGAAGCTGCTGATCCTCGACGAGCCGACACGCGGCATCGATGTCGGGGCCAAATACGAGATCTATACGATCATCAATGCGCTGGCGGATTCCGGCAAGGGTGTCGTCGTGATTTCCTCGGAGATGCCGGAACTATTGGGGATCTGCGACCGTATCTGCGTGATGAACGAAGGTGCCTTCGTCGGTGAATTCTCCAGCGCCGAGGCGACACAAGAAAAGATCATGCGCTCGATCATGCGCAAGGACGCCAGGCAAGGAGGCTTGCGCCCATGACCCAAGAGACCATGACTCAAGACATCACGACCCAACAAACCATCGCGCAAGACACCGCGACGCGAGAACCCGCCGCCGCCGCACGCGCCGGCCATGGCGCCTTCTGGAAAAACAATCTGCGCGAATACGGCATGCTGCTGTCGCTGTTCGCGATCATGGTGTTCTTTCAGGTCGCGACGGACGGCACGCTGCTTAGGCCGCTGAACCTCACCAATCTCGTCCTGCAAAACAGCTACATCGTCATCATGGCGCTGGGCATGCTGCTGGTCATCGTCACCGGGCATATCGACCTCTCGGTCGGTTCGGTCGCAGGCTTCGTCGGCGCGGTCGCGGCCGTGTTGATGGTGAAGCTCAACATGCACTTCATTCCCGCGACGCTGATCTGCCTCGCCGTGGGCGGCGCGATCGGCGCGATGCAGGGCTATTGGGTTGCCTATTTCAAGATCCCGTCCTTCATCGTCACGCTGGCCGGCATGCTCGTCTTCAAGGGGCTGGCGCTAGCACTGCTGCAAGGCCAGTCGGTCGGGCCGTTCGCGCCGGAGTTCCAGAAGCTCTCCTCCGGCTTCATTCCGGAAGGCTTCCCCGGTGTCGGCGTGCTTTATCCCACGACCCTGGCGATCGGGGCGATCCTGGCCCTCGGGCTGGTCTATATGAGCTTCAAGGCCCGCGCCCGGCACGAGCAGCACGGTATCGAAGTCGAGCCCTACGGGCTGTTCGTTGCCAAGAACCTGGTCTTCGCCGGGCTCGTCATCTACGTCGCCTATCTGATCTCGTCCTATCGCGGCCTGCCGAACGTGCTCGTCATCATGGCGCTGCTGATCGCGCTCTATGGTTTCGTCACGCGGCGCACGACCATCGGCCGGCAGGTCTATGCTGTCGGCGGCAATCAGCGGGCGGCCAAGCTCTCCGGCATCAAGACCGAGCGGCTGACCTTCATGACCTTCGTCAATATGGGTGTGCTGGCCGGGCTCGCCGGCCTGATCTTCGCGGCGCGGCTCAACACCGCGACGCCCAAGGCCGGGCTGGGCTTCGAGCTCGACGTCATCGCCGCCTGCTTCATCGGCGGCGCCTCGGCCTATGGCGGCGTCGGCAAAGTCGGCGGCGCGGTAATCGGCGCGCTGATCATGGGCGTGATGAACAACGGCATGTCGATCATGGGTATCGGCATCGACTACCAGCAGGTCATCAAGGGCATCGTGCTGCTTGGCGCGGTCTGCCTCGACGTCTACAACCAGCGTCGCGCCTGAGCCGGCTGCTGCATTCCTGCGCATCAGAAAGGGCGGGTGCGAGGCACCCGCCCTTTCGCGCATTGCAATCGCCAGACGAAAAAGCCATACTTATTCTCAAGCCTTGAAAACATTGGCGAATATGCGCTCGGCGCGATCGCTTCAGACCGAATGAACGCATGAATTCGACGAAGGTATAAATCGATTTAGCAACGCTAGGCCGGGCGCCAAGACCTGAGCCAGCAAGGGAGGAATGAAGATGCTTTTGACCCGCCGCGGATTTACCACTGCATTGACCGGGGCCGTCGCGGCTCCGGCTCTCATTCGCAGCTCCTTCGCGCAGGGCGCGACCGTGAAGATCGGCATGGTCGTGCCGATCACCGGCGCTGCCGCCGAATCCGGCTCCTTCGCACAAAGCGGTGCCAAGATCGCGCTTGAACAGGTCAACAAGGCCGGCGGCGTGCTCGGCAAGCCGCTGGAGCTGATCTTCGAGGACGACCAGACGACCAATCCGGGCGCCGTGCTGGCCTTCTCCAAGCTCGCCAGCGAGCCCTCGATCGTCGCCTTTCTCGGCTCGATCCGCTCGACGCAGATGCATGCGATGGCGCCGGACATGCTGAAGATCGGCAAGCCGGTCGGCTTCGGCGGCACCGATCCGGCGCTGACCAAGCTCGGCAACCCCTGGCTGTTCCGCTTCCGGCCGAACGATTCCTATTCGGGCAAGGTCATCGCCCAATATGGCGGCAAGGAGCTGGGCAAGAAGAAATGGGCCATCGTCCATTCGACCGACGCCTTCGGGACGGCAGGCGCCAAAGCGCTGGAAGACTCGCTCGGCGATAATGGCGGCACGCTCGCGCTGAAGCAGGGCTATGCCAACCAGAGCCAGGACTTCACGCCCGTCGTGTTGGCGGTGCGCCAGTCCGGCGCCGATGTGCTCGGCACCTATTTCACCTTCGAGACCGACCTCGGCATCTTCGCGAGGCAGTTGCGCCAGCTCGGCGTCACCATCCCGTGGGTCGGGTCGCCTTCGATCGTCAACGTCTCGGCGCTGAAGCTCGCGGGACCCGCGCTCTACAACACCTTCGGTGTCGCCGATTATGCCGAGGATTCCAGCGAGGCCTCGAAGGCCTTCGGCAAGGCCTATCGCGACGTGCGCAAGGTCGCGCCGGACAACCAGTCCTCCTGGACCTTCGACGCGGTCACCTGCCTCGCCCTGGCGATGAACAAGGCCGGTTCGACCGAGCCGGAAAAGGTGCGCCAGGCGATGCTCGCGATCCGCGGCCACAAGGGCGCCGAGGGCGAATACAACTTCGACAAGAACGGTGACGGCCTGCACGGCTACAACATCGTCAAGAACGAGAAGGGCGACATCAAGTTCGACAAGCGGATCGACTTCACGCCCAATCTCGGCTGATCCGCCGGCGACCGGCTGCTGACGCGGCCGCTTCGACCCATCGCCCTTCCCGCCGGACGCGGGGAGGGCCCGCCTCCCTGAAACAGCGGACGACAGATGGATCTCGCCCTACAGCTTCTCTTTACCGGAATCGGGATCGGCTCGGTCTATGCGCTGGTGGCGCTCGGCTTCGTGCTGATCTTCCGCGCCACGAACGTCGTCAACTTCGCCCAGGGCGAGTTCTCGATGGTCGCCGCCTTCCTGATGGTGGTGTTCTCCGTCAAGATCGGGCTGCCCTATTGGGTCGCCTTCATCGCCGCGCTCATTTGCATGGGAGCGCTCGGCGCGGTGTTCAATCTCGCGGTGTATTATCCGCTGCGGCACCGCACCTATCTGCCAGTGATCATCTCGACGATCGGTGCCTCGATCTTCATGGCCAATACGACGCTGGCGATCCACGGGCCGGAGCCGGAGGTGCTGTCGGGCTGGTTCGACTCGCCGGGCTTCATGCTCGGGCCGGTCTATCTCGACAACCAGTACGTCCTGATCATCGTCGTCACCGCTTTGCTGGTGGCGCTGCAATACTGGTTCTTCGAGCACACGCTGCTCGGCAAGAAGCTGCAGGCGACCTCGCAGGACAAGGAAATGGCCTCGCTGCTGGGCATTCCCGTCGCGATCATGATCATGATCACCTTCGTCTATTCGGCGGTGATCGGCGGTATCGCGGGTATTCTGGTGGCGCCAGTGCTGTTCGTCTCGATCGGCATGGGCGCGACGATCGCGCTGAAGGCCTTCGCCGCGACGATCATCGGCGGCTTCGGCGACGTCACCGGGGCAATCATTGGCGGGCTCGCGCTCGGCGTCATCGAGACCTTCGGGGCGGCCTACATCTCGGTGCCCTACAAGGACGGCTTCGCCTTTCTCGTGCTGATCGCTTTCCTGATCTTCCGGCCGCAAGGCATCTTCGGCGAGCGGGTGGCGGAAAAGGCATGAGCACGACCGCAACCACCGAGGCTGCCGCTGTCGTACGCCCAAGCATCCGCTGGGGCCTGCCGGCCTATATCGTGCTTGTAGCGCTGGCGATCGCGTTTGCGCTCGTCGTGCCGAAGACCGGCTATGTCCTGAACATCTCGCTGCAGGCGACGACCTACGCCATCGCCGTGCTCGGCCTGACGATCGTGCTCGGGCTGTGCGGACAGATCAATCTGGCGCAGGCCGCCTTCTTCGGGCTTGGCGCCTATGCCGTCGGCATCGGGCAGACCGAATACGGCGTCAATTTCTGGGTCTGCCTGCTGCTGGGCTCCTGCATGGCGGCCGGCTTCGGCGCGCTGCTCGGGGCCTCGACGCTGAGGCTCGGCGGGCATTACCTCGCCATGGTGACGATCTCGTTCCAGCAGATCGTCACGCTCGTCCTGATCAACTGGATTCCGGTGACCAAGGGGCCGGACGGCGTGCGCGCCATTCCGCGCCCCGGTTTCCTGGCCGACGGCTCGGCCTATCTCGCCTTCTGCATCTTCATGCTCGCGGTGCTCGGCTTCCTCGTCTGGAAGCTGCGCGACACGCGGCTCGGCCGCGCCATGCGGGCGGTGCGCGACAACGAGCTGGCGGCAGGTGTCGCCGGCATCGACGTCTACCGCACCAAGGTCACGGCCTTTGCGCTTTCGGCGGTGCTTGGTGGCGTTGGCGGCGCGCTGTTTGCGGGCGGCTTTTCCTATGTCAGCCCGGACCAGTTCTCCTTTGCGGAATCGGTCGTGTTCCTGACGATGGTGCTGCTCGGCGGGGTCGCCTCGCCGATCGGGGCCGCCATCGGCACCGGGTTGCTGATCCTCATCCCCGAGTGGCTGCGCTTCCTGAAGAGCATTCCGGGGCTGTATCTCGCCATCTACGGCGCGGCGGTGATCCTGATCGTGCTGTTCATGCCGGACGGCATCTGGGGTTTTGTGCGCCACCAGTTCGACCGCTTCAAACGTGCCGTCGTTTCGACCGTCTCCGGTGACGCTCTCAAACTGTCCGGGGGCGGAAGCGGAGCCGAGACGGTGATGGAGGTGCGGGGCCTCTCGAAGCATTTCGGCGGCCTGAAAGCCGTCGACGAGGTCGATCTCACGATCAGGCGCGGTGGCGTCCACGCGCTGATCGGGCCCAAYGGCTCCGGCAAGACGACGACGCTGAACGTGCTCTCCGGGCTCTACAGGGCCACGTCCGGAACCATCAAGATCGACGGCAAGGATGTCACGAACCTGCCGCCCCATGCGCGCACGGCGGCGGGGCTCGGACGTACCTTCCAGAACATCCGGCTTTGGCGCTCCATGACGGCGCTGGAGAACGTGATGGTCGGGGCAGAGCGGCCGGGCAGTCCGGTGGGCGGCGATCAGGGCGCAACGCTTACCCGCTCGCGCGCCGCGCTCGCCTTCGTCGGGCTGGAGGACCGTGCCGACGAAGTCGTGGCGAACTTCTCCTACGGCCATCAGCGCGCCGTCGAGATCGCGCGGGCGCTCGCGGGCGATCCGGCCTTGCTGCTGCTGGATGAGCCCGGCGCTGGCCTCAACTCCTCCGAGAAGGTCGAGCTGCGCGACCTGCTCAAACGCATCTCGGCACGCGGGCTCACCATCCTGATCATCGATCACGACATGACGCTCGTCACCGAGGTGGCGCAGCACATCACCGTGCTGAATTTTGGCCGTCGCATCGCCGACGGACAGGCGGCCGACGTGCTGAAGCATCCGGACGTGATCGCGGCCTATCTTGGAACGGCTCCCGATGTCGCTGCTTGAGCTCAAATCCCTTGTTGTCCGCTATGGCGAGGTCGAGGCCGTCGACGGTGTCTCGCTGACGGTCGAGGCCGGCGAGGTGGTGACGCTGCTTGGCTCCAACGGCGCCGGCAAGTCGACGACGCTGCGCGCGATTTCGGGGCTGGCGAAGCCGACCTCGGGTGACATTCTGTTCGACGGTCAATCGATCGCTGGCCTGAAGCCCGAGGACATCGTCAAGCGCGGGATCGCCCATGTGCCGGAGGGGCGGCGCGTCTTTCCGGGGCTGAGCGTGCGCGAAAACATCATGCTCGGCGCTTCGAACCGCAAAGGCCTGGCGATTTCACAGATCAGGCGTGAGGCCGACGAGACGTTCGATCTGTTTCCCGACATTCGGCGCTTTGCCGATGCGCTGGGCTGGACGCTGTCGGGCGGCCAGCAGCAGATGGTGGCCGTCGCGCGCGGGCTGATGGCGAAGCCGCGTATCCTGCTTCTGGATGAGCCCTCGCTGGGCTTGGCTCCGGTGATCGTGCAGGCCGTGTTTGCGATCATCGCCGAGATCAGGCGGCGCGGCACCACTGTGCTCCTGGTCGAGCAGAACGCGCGGATGGGACTTTCGGTGGCCGATCGCGGCTATGTGCTGGAGACGGGCAAGCTCGTGCTCTCCGGTACGCCGGAACAGCTCTGGTCGAACGAAGAGATCCGGGCGGCTTATCTCGGCGGACGGACTGCGGCAGCGTAAACAGGTGCTTCGCGCGATCGCGGTGGCGCGGGCCTTCCCTGTGGCGTGTGTCGCTTGCCGCTTTCGGGGGCGCTTATCACAGCGCCCGCCGCGACTGCCGGCCCAACCCTCAGCCGCGTGCGTGCAACGACAAATGGCCGTCGATCAGCGTGGCTAGGATCGCCGGCTGTTCTGCCGGTGGGATATGACCGCAGCCTTCGATGAGGCTGAAGCGAGCCCCCGGAATGCGTAAGGCCATGGCCTCGACCAGTTCCGGTGGTGTCGACTGGTCGCTGTCGCCGCAAACGACGAGCGTCGGGGCGGCGATGGCTCCCGTGGTGGCGGTCAGGTCGGCCTGGCTCAACGCCTCGCAGGTCGCGATATAGCCGGCGGCGGGCTGGCAAAGCAGCAGATTGCGCCAGCCCGCCAGTTCGGCAGGTTTCTCGCGATGGAAGGCCGGCGTAAACCAGCGCTCCATCACGGCGTCGGCGATGGCGGAGAGGCCGTTGGCGCGCACGGCGTCGATCCGGGCAGTCCAGCTCTCAGTCGTGCCGACCTTCGGCGCCGTGTCGGCGAGCACCAGCGCGGACAGCCGCTCGGGATAACGAACCGCGAGATCCTGCCCGATCAACCCGCCGATCGAGAGACCGACGAGGGAGAAGCGGGATAGGCCGAGGGTGTCGGCCAGCGCGATGAGATCGTCGGTGAAATCCGCGATGCGGTAGGGCCCAGGCGGCACCTCCGACAGGCCGTGGCCACGCTTGTCGTAACAGATCACCCGCCAGGAGCTCGCGAGCCGCGCCGCGACCTCGTCCCAGATGCGGAAATCGGTCCCGAGAGAGTTCGCGAGGATGACCGGCGGCGCGTCCCGCGGACCTGTCTCCCGCCAGTGAACGATACCGCTGCCGATGCGTGCGAAGGCCATGGACTATCCTCGAAACGTCGTGTGGTTGCGAATATCGCCTGCCGGCCCGCTCATGTTAAGTCGCAATCGACATCTCCCTCATAACCCGATGGTTATCGCCAGCATGCCCCAGCGGACGGCCCCTCTGGATCGGCGGATCAAGCTGCGGCACCTGATCTGCTTTCTCGAAGTCGCGCGGCTGAAAAGCGTCGTGAAGGCCGCCGCGCATCTCGGCATGAGCCAGCCGGCGGCGACCAAGACCGTGCACGAGCTGGAAGCGGTGCTCGGCGTGCCGTTGTTCGAGGACCGGCGTCGCTCGATGATCCTGAGCGACCATGGCGAAGTTTTCCTGCGTTATGCCGGCGCCAGCGTCACCGCGCTGAAGCAGGGCGTCGGCATGGTGGGGCGCGGCAGCGCGGATGGCGAGATCGCCTTTACCGTGGGGGCGCTGCCGACCGTGTCGGCGCGGGTGCTGCCGACGGCACTGGCGCGCGTAAGCGCCCGCTACGGCACGATGCGGCCGCGCGTCGTGACGGGACCCAATGAGGTGCTGATGTCGCAGCTGCGGCTCGGCGATGTCGATCTCGTCATCGGGCGCATGGCCGATCCCGAGACGATGCGCGGTTTTTCGTTCGAGCATCTGTACTCCGAGCATATCGGGCTGGTGGTGCGGCCGGGCCACCCTCTGCTGCAAGAGCCCCTGTTCGATCTGGCGGCCATTGCCCGGTTCCAGCTGCTGCTGCCGCCGCCGGGCTCGGTGATCAGCTCCACCGTGGAGCGCTATCTGATCGCTCATGCGATCGAACCGGATGCGGGGGTGATCGAGACCGTTTCGGACGCTTTCGCGCGCAATTATCTCCTGCTCAGCGATGCGGTCTGGTTCATTTCGGAAGGCGTTGTCGCGGAAGAGGTCGAGAAGGGGCTTCTCGCGCTCTTGCCGGCCGACACCGCCGATACGCTGGGGCCCGTCGGGCTGACCACGCGGATCGATACCATTCTGCCGCCACCCGCCCAGTCTCTCGTCGCCGAGCTGCGCGCGCTCGCGGCCGACCGATCTGCGCCGCTTCCCCGCGTGCCGTGACCGATGTGGAACCGGGCTCGTCGGCAAGAATTGTCAGCAGCGGCAGGACCGTTCGTCATGGTTGGTACGCTCGGCCTTGCCCACTCGCCAGCCCGTCTTATATCGGCAGCCATGACCATGCCCGCGCCTTCGCTTCCAGGCCCCAGTTTCAGCTTTCCCGGGGTGCTGAATTCCAAGCAGCTGCTTGTGGCCGAAGCGGTGCAGGCGCGCGCCTGGACCGTGCTGGAGGATGAAATCCGCCTCGGTCTCGAAACCGAAACGGATGCGAAGGCCCGGCTGGGGCGGGTCGTCGTCAGACTGATCGCCGACAAATGCGATTCGGTTTCCGACCTGACGACGGCCGTGGTCGCTTCCTTTCGCGAAACCCGGCCTGCGACCCGCGCAGCGCGTTGAAGGTCGCTGCCGTAAATTTGGTGGTTCTCGCTAAACTCCCGGTCTTGCAGGGTTGAACGCGCTAAAATCGCGTCCCGCTTAGGCGCATTTTGGCTCGTGCTGCCGGGCCGATCCGTGCATCATCGTGACACTGGGGAGTCTGGGCTTCAACGATGACACATGATCCGCGCCTGCCGTTTCTGGCCGAGCTGGAAAAGAAGATCCTCTGGCTGGCCTCGTGGACGATCCACCATGCCAACCATCTGCGCGACAATGGCGACGGCATGAAGGTCGGCGGGCACCAGGCCTCGTCCGCCTCTCTCGCGACCATCATGACCGCGCTCTATATGGCGGCGCTGAAACCGCAGGACCGCGTGGCCGTCAAGCCGCACGCCTCGCCGATCTTTCACGCGATCAACTATCTGATGGGGCTCCAGACGCGCGAGAAGCTGGAGAATTTCCGGGGGTACAAGGGCGCGCAGAGCTACCCGTCCCGCACGAAAGACATCGACGACGTCGATTTCTCCACCGGCTCGGTCGGACTTGGCGTTGCGCAGACGCTGTTCTCTTCGCTGACGCAAGATTACGTCCGGGCGCATGGCTGGGGATTGGGTCGGCCGGAGGGCCGCATGGTCTCGCTGATCGGCGATGCCGAACTCGACGAGGGCAATATCTTCGAGGCCCTGATGGAGGGCTGGAAGCATGGCTTGCGCAACACCTGGTGGGTGATCGACTATAATCGCCAGTCTCTCGACGCGGTGATCCGCGAGGGGCTCTACGACCGCTTCGAGACGATGTTCCGCAATTTCGGCTGGGATGTCGTGACGCTGAAATACGGCTCCCTTCAGCAGGCCGCCTTCAAGGAGACCGGCGGCGAACGGTTGAAGGCCTGGATCGATTCCTGCCCGAACCAGCTCTATTCGGCGCTGACCTTCCAGGGCGGCGCGGCGTGGCGCAAGCGGCTGATGGACGACCTCGGCGACCAGGGCTCGGTGACGCAGCTGATCGAGAAGCGCTCCGACACCGAGCTATCCGCCCTGATGTGCAATCTCGGCGGCCACGACCTGCCGTCGATCCTCGAGGCCTTCGAGAGCATCGACCATGACCGCCCGGTCTGCTTCCTGGCCTATACCGTCAAAGGCTTCGGCCTGCCGCTGGCCGGGCACAAGGACAACCACGCCGGGCTGATGACGAAGGAACAGCTCGACGGCTTCCGCAAGGCCTGCAACGTTCGGCCGGGCCATGAATGGGATGTGTTCGAGGGGTTGAACCTGCCCGAGAGCGAGCTGCGGGGCTTCCTCGAAAAGGTGCCGTTCTTTGCCCAGGGGCGGCGGCGCCTGTCCGCGCCGAAGCTGCCGGTGCCGGCGAAACTGGAGGCCGGCATCCAGCCGGTGATGTCCACGCAGATGGGCTTCGGCAAGGTGCTGGACGATCTCGCCAAGACCGGCGGGCCGCTGGCCGACCGGATCGTGACGACGGCGCCCGACGTCACCGTCTCGACCAATCTCGGCCCTTGGGTGAACCGGCGCGGTCTTTTCGCCAAAGCCGACATGGCCGACACGTTCAAGGACGAGCGCATCCCGTCGATGCAGAAATGGGAATTCTCGCCCAAGGGGCAGCATGTCGAACTCGGCATCGCCGAGATGAACCTGTTCATCAACCTGTCGGCGCTGGGCCTGTCGCATTCGATCTTCGGCGAGCGGCTGATCCCGATCGGGACGCTCTACGACCCGTTCATCTCGCGGGGGCTCGATGCGCTGAACTATGCCTGCTACCAGGATGCGCGCTTCATGGTCGTGGCGACGCCATCGGGTGTGACGCTGGCCCCGGAAGGCGGCGCGCATCAGTCGATCGCGACGCCGTTGATTGGCATGAGCCAGGACGGGCTCTGCGCTTTCGAGCCGGCGTTTGTCGACGAACTCGCGGTGATGATGCGCTGGTCGTTCGACTACATGCAGAAGGACGGTGAGGGCGATCTCGACGAGCGCGGCTCGGGCGAGAAGCGGGGCTCAGGCGAGAAGACTTGGTTGCGCGACGAAACCGGCGGGTCGGTCTATCTGCGGCTCTCTACCCGGCAGGTCGAGCAGCCGAGCCGGGCGATGACGCCGGAACTGGCGCAGGAGATCATCGACGGTGCCTATTGGCTGCGCAAGCCCGGGCCGAACTGCTCGGTCGTCGTGGCTTATTCCGGCGCGGTGGCGCCGGAGGCGATCGAGGCTGTCGGGCTTCTGGCCGAGGACCGGCGCGATGTCGGCCTGCTCGCGATTACCTCGGCCGACCGGCTCAACGCCGGGTGGCAGGCGGCGGAACGGGCGCGCCAACGCGGCGATCGTCAGGCCACGAGCCATGTCGAGCGGCTGCTCGGCGACCTGTCACGCGATTGCGGGATTGTCTCGGTGCTGGACGGCCACCCCGCGACCCTGGCCTGGCTCGGCAGTGTCCATGGCCACAAGCAAAGGGCGCTCGGCGTCGAGCATTTCGGCCAGACCGGCACGGTCGCCGACCTCTATCGCCATTTCGGCATCGACGCGAACGCGATCGTGCACGCCGCCAACTCGGCCGCGCCGGGCAGGCCGGTGCGCTATCTCAAGGCGCTGCCGGCCTGAAAAGACTGGCTTTGCCGGTTCGTTAGAAAGGGAAGCCCGGGTCGGTTGCGACCCGGCGTCGGTTCGCTCAGTAGCGCGGGGTCGAGAAGCTGTCGGAGAATGGGTTCGATCCAGCCCCGATGCGGCCCGGAAGCGTGCCCTCGCCGAAGCGTTCGCCCATGCTGTAATAGACTGGCGACGCATAGGCCTGCTGCGTCGCGTACCGGTTCAGCGAGCCGACCGGCACCACATTGCCGGGATCGAGATAGCTGCGTTTCTGCACGGTGATGCGCAGCGGTCCGCGCCGGTTCTGCGCTTCGGCTACGGCCGCCACGGCGGTCGAGCCCGCGAGGGCAATCGTGATGATGGCTGCAAGGCGCTTGAACGATGTCATGGCGGGGTCTCCGGAAGGCGGACGCATGTCTCGACCTTCCAACGCATGAAGGCGGCCGAAAGATACCCCGTCGCTGTTAACAACTTCGTTAGGTGCTTGCCCCAGCCCGTTGGGCCTTGCGGCCACGCGGCTTGGCTGCTTTTTCTCGGGCGATCGGCAGGGCCCTGGACGCCTCGGCTGTCGCGGTTTTTATCTTGAGGGCCGGTGCCGGCGCTTCGGCGTCAAGCCAGGAGGCCTTTCGCCCTGCGGCCGAGAGGTGCGCGCGCTCGCACGCCGCGTTGCGTCGCAATTCGCTGGCGGCAAAGGCAGCACGCAAGGCCTGGTCGCCGGCTGCGTTGATCAGGTCGAGGCGTTCGACGAGGCAAGTGAGCTGTCGGCGGTCGCTGGGCTTGCCGGCCGCGCACCACCAGCCGCGCAAGGCGAATGTATCGATGCCGCCAGCGGAGCGGAAGGCGACGCAGCCACGGCTCTCGGTGCCGTCGCTCAAAACGACATCGGCGGTCTCCAACGGACCGAACCGGGTCTCGATCGTGACAGGAAGGCTGCTGCGCGTCGTCGATAACGCCATCGCGGCGGCTTCCCGGGCTATGGCGACCGTGAAGGGAGCGGCGTTGGCGCCGTCGAGCCGCCCTGTTCGCACGGCAAGCGCCAGATGCGGCGTGGCCTGCGCGAAGCCGCCGAAGCTCAGCAGGTCTTCGCGCGCACCCGAGCCGCTGCGCGCCGCATAGGCAGGAGCCGCGCGGGCGAATTCCGGCGCGTCGAGATTGAACATGGCGATCGGTTTGACGATGGGTGCCCACTGGATCGGGCCCGTCGTGGCCTGTCGATCCGCCGGCCCCCCAGTGCGGGCGGCGTCCTGGACCGTGAGCGCGGCCAGCTGGGTCTGGTCCTCGTCCTTGGCGGAAAGGCCGGTGACGAGCGCCGCCGTCATGCCGATGCCGGCAAGAGCAGCCGCACCGCGCCAGAGCAGGGCACCGGTCAGGCCGAGCCCATGGCGCGGAACGAGCCGGCGCAGGCCGCGCCAGATGCTCCGCGAGAGCCATTCGACGGTATCGACGCTGGCGATCAGGGCTGTGACCACATCGATCCGGCGTGCGCGGTCGATGGCCGGCCGGATGACGCGCCACGCGGCTTCGACACGCGGCGTTCCCCATTGTCGCGCGCTGACCAGGCGGTGCCGTGCCCTATCCGAAAATCGACGCAACCCGTCACTCCCCGCGACGGAGCCGCATTCCTCGTCGCATGGGGGAAAGGTTGCCGGGTTAAGTCTCGCCCGGAGGTTACCGCGCGGCTTCAAACGCGGGTCAGCGTGAATGGCGCGTCAAGAAGCAGGGTTAACCTGAAAAGGCGCAGAAGGCCGCCGATTGACTTTTCGGGCGTGGAGGTGTTCTCACAGATCTGCGGCGCCCGGTGCGCTGCGCCCTGCGAAGTCATCAGCCCTTCGGGATCGGTTCCGTGATTATCCGTCCGACGACGAAACCCACGACCAAAACGACGTCCGGGAAAGCCGGCACGTCGCGCTGACGCTTCGCCTCGGTTCCGGGTCCATCTCCCCCCGGCGGGGGCAGATTGCCGAGCCAGTCCGTATGCGGGCCGGTTCGGCTCCCCAAGGGAGATCCGAACCGAACCACCGCAAAGGACCCGTTTCATGAGCTTCAAGGTCGCGATCGTCGGAGCCACCGGCAATGTGGGCCGCGAGATGCTGGACATTCTCGCCGAACGTGCTTTCCCCGTCAGCGAGGTGGTGGCGCTGGCCTCGACCCGTTCGATCGGCACCGAGGTGTCCTTCGGCGACAGGACGCTGAAGGTGAAGGCGCTCGAGCATCACGACTTCTCCGATACCGACATCTGCCTGATGTCGGCCGGCGGCGACATCTCGAAGGAGTGGTCGCCGAAGATCGGCGCGCAGGGCTGCGTCGTCATCGACAATTCCTCGGCCTGGCGCACGCACCCCGACGTGCCGCTGATCGTGCCGGAGGTGAATGCTGCCGCTGTGGCCGGCTTCAGCAAGATGAACATCATCGCCAACCCGAACTGCTCGACCGCGCAGCTCGTCGTGGCCCTGAAGCCGCTGCATGATCGCTTCGTCGTCAAGCGCGTCGTCGTCTCGACCTACCAATCGGTCTCCGGCGCCGGCAAGGAGGGCATGGACGAGCTCTTCAACCAGACCCGCGCGGTGTTCTCGGCCGGTCAGGTCACCACCAAGAAGTTTCCCAAGCGCATCTCCTTCAACCTCATTCCTCAGATCGACGTCTTCATGGAAGACGGCTTCACCAAGGAAGAGTGGAAGATGATGGTCGAGACCAAGAAGATCCTCGACCCCAAGATCAAGCTGACCGCGACCTGCGTGCGCGTGCCGGTCTTCATCGGCCATTCGGAAAGCGTCAACATCGAGTGCGAGAAGCCGATCACCGCCGCCGAGGCGCGCGAGGTGCTGCGCACGGCACCAGGCATCCTCGTCATCGATAAGCACGAGCCGGGCGGCTACATCACCCCGCATGAGGCGGCCGGCGAGGACGCGACCTATATCTCGCGCATTCGCGAGGACGCCACAGTCGAAAACGGGCTCGCCTTCTGGTGCGTCTCCGACAACCTGCGCAAGGGCGCGGCGCTCAACACGGTCCAGATCGCGGAAGTGCTGGTCAACCGCAAGCTGATCCAGCCGCGCAAGCAGGCGGCCTGAGAATTACCGACCAAAACCGGGCGGGACGAGACATCCGAACCTCGCCCGGTTCTTTTATTTCGTCGGCAGACCATCGCAAGGCGCTGGTGCATGCGCCGCCTGTCCGATTTGCGCAGCGCCGTTGCGAACGAAACGGCTAGGGTGACCGGATCGAGCGGGCCTCCGCTCCAAACGGTTCCTTGCCAAGCTCTTGCCGCCATCCTCACCTCCCGGCCCCACGCCGACGCCGCCTGTCGCCGACCCGTCGCTTCGGCGGGACAATGTCCTGTCCGGCATCGGCATCATGCTGGTGGCGACGGTCTTCCTTTCGGCGGGCGATGCAGCCTCGAAATATCTCGCGAGCAGCGTGCCGGCGCTGCACATCGTCTGGCTGCGCTACATCACCTCGGGCGCACTGCTGCTGGCGATCGTGGCAGCCCAGCGCGGCAAAGTGCCGTTGCGGACGCGGCGCCCCGGGCTGCAACTGCTGCGGGGCGTCGCCGTTATCGGCTCTTCGATCCTCTTCGTTTCGTCGTTGAAATACCTGAAGATGGCCGATGCGACGGCAACGGGCTTCGTCTCCCCGCTCTTCGTCACGGCACTGTCGATTCCCCTTCTGGGAGAGAAGGTCGGCTGGCGGCGCTGGCTTGCGACGTTGGTCGGGCTTGTCGGCGTCCTGGTCGTGGTGCGGCCGGGCAGCAGCGGCTTCCAGCCGGCTTCGCTTCTCCCTGTCCTGGCGGCGCTGATCTGGGCTTTGTCACTCATCGTGACGCGGATGATGAGCGGCACCGAAAATCCGCTGGCGACCGTGACGTTCTCGACCCTCTTCGGCGCGATCGTCTCGACGCTGTTGCTGCCGCTGCACTGGGTCCAGCCCAGTTGGGAGATCGCGCTGGTCGGTCTGTTCATCGGAGCGGTCTCGACCGCCGGGCACTGGCTGGTGATCATCGCATTTCGCCATGCGGGAGCCTCCCTGCTGGCGCCGTTCACTTATATCCAGCTGCTGTGGGCGTCGCTGTTCGGCTTTTTGCTCTTCCAGACATTGCCGGATTGGTGGACCGGGGTCGGTGCCGCAATCATCGCGGCATCGGGTCTCTACACCGCTCATCGCGAACGGATGCGGGCGAGGCTGGTGACGGGCAGGGCCGGCTGAGCCCGTCTCAACCGGCGGGCTTCACGCCGTAATGCGCCAGGAACATCGCGAGCGCCGATTGAACGACGCGCTCGATCTCGGCCTCGCTCGGAGGCGCGCCGATCGCATTGAACAGCCTCGGGCGGGTGAGTGTGGACTGGCAGAGATCGAGAAACTGCACGGCGGCGAGATAGGTATCGTCGATGGCGAGCTTGCCCTCCGCGACCATGCGGTCGAGATAGCCGGCGATCAGTTGCGAGCCGAGCATCGGACCGTTTTCGTAAAACTCGCGGCCCAGATCCGGCATGCGCTCGGCCACGCCGATGACGACGCGATGGGCACTGACGGCGAGATTGCCGTTGATCATCCGGACGATGCAGCGGCCGAAATTGCCGAGCGCCCGCGCAGGGTCGGAATCGTCGTTGAGCGCCGCGATCGCTCCACGCTTCTGGACTTCGCGCTCGCGCTGGATCAGCGCGACGAAAAGATGCTCCTTATCCTCGAAATAGACGTACAAAGTGCCCTTGGAGACATTCGCGGCGGCCGCGATGTCGTTCATGCTGGCGGCATCGAAGCCGCGCGCGGTGAACACCTGCAGTGCCCCATCCAGAATCTGGCGGTGCTTCTCAGGATCCATGCCGGCGATACGGCGATTGCGGGCGCCGGTTTTCACGATTGTTTTGGAATTTGCGTGCATGGTCCAGATCACGGGTGCGACTCCGCGTCGCAGGTCAGGAAAGAATCGAACCAACTGGTTCGATTTGACTTGATATGCGTCAAGACCCGCGCTAATTCAAGCGCAATCGAACCGCCTGGTTCGAATTGAAGCAGGACGCACCATGTCTGCCGATACCGCACCCGAACCGCGCCGTGACCGGCTGAAGCTGGTCGAAGCCAACGAGGCTCAATCCGAGCCGACTGTGGCACGCGAAACTCGCGAGGCTCCGGCCAACGAGACTCAGAAGCCCGAAGCCGATGCCAAGACGGACAAGAAGCAGGGCAAGAGCCCGCTGAAGCGCGGCGCTTTGCTCCTCGTCGCAGCCGCCGTGATCGGCGGCGGGCTGTGGTACGGGCTGGAATGGTGGCGCACCGGGCGCTTCATCGTCTCGACCGACGATGCCTATGTCGGCGCCGAAATGGCGACGGTGTCGGCAAAGCTGGCCGCGAACATCGCGACAGTTTCGGTCGTGCAGAACCAGGAGATCAAGGCCGGGCAGCCGCTGGTGACGCTCGACGACGGCGATTGGCGGATCGCGCTCGACAGTGCGCGCGCCAAGACGGCGACGGCGCTGGCGACGGGCGCGCGCATCGACAGCCAGATCGAGGCCGGTCGTGCCGGGTTGGTCCAGGCCCAGGCGCAACAGACATCGGCCGAGGCTTCGGTCACCCGCGCTGCGGCAGACTATGCGCGCGCCAACAGCCTCGCCGCGAAGTCCTTTGGTTCTCAGGCAACGCTCGACGCAGCGACGGCGGGCCGCGATCAGGCTGTCGCCTCGGTGGCCAGCGCCAAGGCCGGCGTCGCGCAGGCGCAGGCCAACATCAAGGTGCTGGAGGCCCAGCGGCTCGAGGCGGCGCGCCAGGTTGACGAGCTCAAGGTCGCCGAGCAGAAGGCCGAGCGCGATCTCAGCTTCACCAGAATAACGGCGCCGATCGACGGGCTCATTGCCAATACGAACATGCAGCTCGGCGATCTGGTCAGCGCCGGCAAGCGGCTGATGTCGATCGTTCCGCTCGATCAGGTCTATGTCGATGCGAATTTCAAGGAGACGCAGATCGCGCCCCTGAAGATCGGCGACAAGGCGAAGATCACCGTCGATGCGCTGCCGGACCAGGTTTTCCACGGCACCGTCAGTGGCATCGCCGGCGGCACCGGCTCGGTCTTCACCCTCCTGCCGCCCGACAACGCCACCGGCAATTTCACCAAGATCGTGCAACGCGTTCCGGTCCGGCTGACGCTGGACAAGGCCGAGACCGCCCGTCACCTGCTGCGGCCGGGCATGTCGGTCGTCGTGTCGATCGATCCGCGGCCCGAAAATCAACGCTGAAGCGACAGATTGCGTCCCACGGCCCGGCATACGATGCCGGAGTGTGGGGATGGGCCGACATCCCTAGGAAAGGCGGGCCGCCATGGCCACTGCGACCCTGAATCCGGGCGCCGGCGCCCGGCCCGCCGAAGACGCTATTTCGACGAAGCGGATCTTCGCCTTCATCGCGATGGTCTTCGGGATGTTCATGGCGATCCTGGACATCCAGATCGTCTCCGCGTCGCTGGCCGAAATCCAGGCCGGGCTCTCGGCATCATCCGACGAAATCGCCTGGGTCCAGACCGCCTATCTGATCGCGGAAGTGATCATGATTCCGCTGTCCGGCTATCTCAGCCGGGCGCTCTCGACCCGCGTGTTCTTCTCGATCGCGGCAGCCGGCTTCACGGTGTCCAGCGTGCTCTGCGCGCAGGCTTCCTCGATCAACGAAATGATCCTGTGGCGCGCCGTGCAAGGGTTCATCGGCGGCGGCATGATTCCCGGCGTCTTCGCGGCGGCCTTCACGATCTTTCCGCCCTCCAAGCGGCCGATCGTCTCCCCGATCATCGGGCTGGTCGCGACGCTGGCACCGACCATCGGTCCGACGGTCGGCGGCTACCTCAGCAATGCCTTCTCCTGGCACTGGCTGTTTCTCGTCAATGTCGTGCCTGGCATCGGCGTGACGCTCGCAGCCTGGACGCTGATCGACTTCGACAAGCCCGACCACAGCCTGATCAAGCGCTTCGACTGGCTGGGCCTTGCCAGCATGGCGGCCTTTCTCGGCAGCCTTGAATATGTGCTGGAGGAGGGGACGCGGCTCGACTGGTTCGAAAGCCACGAGATCATATTCTTCTCGGTTCTGATGGTGATCGGCGCCGTCATGTTCTTCTGGAGGGCCCTGACGCGGAACGACCCGCTGGTGGACCTCTACGCCTTCAAGGATCGCAACTTCGCCTTCGGCTCGCTGTTCTCGTTTTGCATGGGCATCGGCCTGTATGGGCTGACCTATCTCTATCCCGTCTATCTCGGGCGCATCCGCGGTTACGATGCGCTGATGATCGGCGAGACGATGTTCGTCACCGGGCTGTGCATGTTCCTGACCGCGCCGGTGGCGGGTAAGCTTTCGGCCAAGCTCGACCCGCGCGTGATGATGATGATCGGGTTCAGCGCCTTCGGGATCGGCACCTGGATCGCGTCGCACATCACCTCGGACTGGGACTTCCGCGAATTGCTCCTGCCGCAGGTTCTGCGCGGCTGCGGGCTGATGCTGTGCATGGTGCCTATCAACAACATCGCACTCGGCACGCTGCCGCCGCATCAGCTCAAGAATGCGTCGGGCCTGTACAACCTGACCCGCAATCTCGGCGGCGCGGTCGGGCTGGCGGTCATCAACACGCTTTTGAACACCCGTACCGACCTGCATATCACTCGCCTCCACGCCATGGTTTCAGCCGGGCGGCAGGTGGCGGAGGAGGCGATCGCCAACACCACCCGCAGCTTCGCCGATTTTGGCGATGCGGCGCAGACCATGGCGCTACAGATCATCAGCCAGCGGGCCCATAAGCAGGCACTGATCATGGCGTTCGGCGACGTCTTCCTGGCGCTGACGGCAATCTTCGGAGCGCTGGTCGTCCTGACGCTGTTCCTGCGAAAGCCGCCGGCACCCAAGCCCGGAGCGGCCGGCGGTGGCCATTGAAAATCGCTTTCCGGTCTAAGCCGGCCATCGTCTTTTCAGGCGGATATCCCTGCAAACAGGGGTGCCGCGCGCTCATCGCGGGTCTGTGACATTGACTTTCAGCAAGAGTTTCGACAAATATGGTAGCAATATCAGCAGTTTGGATATTCTCTAAACTGTAGTGCCGGCAAGCCCGGCCCAGTGGAAGGCGTTTGTGATGAGCATCTTGGACGGAAAGGATCGTGACCAGTCGGCAGTGGCGGCGGAGCATATTCCGTGGCCCCAGAAGAGCCCGGCCTCGTGTCCGATCAGCGCGGTCAAATCCCGCCTGCGTACAGCGGGGCTGCGGCCGACGCGTCAGCGCATGGCGCTGGGCTGGCTGCTGTTCGCCAAGGGCGATCGGCATGTCAGCGCCGAGATGCTCTATGAGGAGGCGCTGCGCGCCCGCGAGCCGCTCTCCCTCGCGACCGTCTACAACACGCTGCGGCAATTCTCCGAGGCCGGTCTGCTGCGGCAGGTTTCGGTTTCCGGTCCGAAGACCTTCTTCGACACCAACGTCTCCGAACACCATCATTTCTACAACGAGGATGACGAGACCGTCACCGACATCCCGGGCTCGGCCATCCACGTTTCCGGCCTGCCGGTAGCGCCCGAAGGCATGGAGATCTCCTCGGTCGAGGTCATCGTCCGCCTGCGCCAGGCGGATGGAACGATCGTCGAGAGCAAGCGGATCTCTGGCCACCACGCGTGATACGCTCATCTCATGAGTGGTCTTAAAGGCTGACGGCCGAGACCTTCGACCCGGCCGCAGCGACGACGATCATAAGAAGGCCCGCCATTGGCGGGCCTTCTTATATGCGGGACGATCTGGGCGTGGAGCGCTCAGATGAAGCTGACATCCGCTGCTTCCGGGCCCTTGCGGCCGGCGCGGATGGAGAACCGCACGCGCTGCCCGTCCATCGGCGGCTGGAGACCGCTGCGGCCGAGCGAGGAGATGTGCAGGAACACGTCCGGCCCGCCCTTGTCCGCCGCGATGAAGCCGAAGCCGCGATCCGAGTTGAAGAACTTCACGGCGCCGTCATAGGGGCCGTCCAGAGGACCGCTGTCACGGTCCTGAAAGCCGCCGCCACCGCCGAAGCCGCCGCGATCCCCGCCGCCGAAGCCACCGCGATCGCCACCATAGCCACCGCGGTCGCCACCGCTATAGCCGCCCCGGTTGCTGTCGCGATCTCCGAAGCCACCGCCGCCGAACTGGTCGCGGGGCGGGCGGGGAGCGAAGGAGCGCGGGGCAGGGGCGCTCTGGCTGGCCGTTGACGCATCGATTTCATGGATCGCAACGACCTGGAGGCCGCGACGTCCCTCGCCGAGGTCGGCGACGATGGTCGCGCCCGGCTGCAAGGCCTGCTGGTCGAGCGGGCCGATAGCCGAGACGTGCAAGAACACGTCCGGGGAGCCATCCGAGGGGGATGCGAAGCCGAACCCCTTTTCGGGGTCGAACCATTTGATCTTGGCTTCGATGTTTTCGTGAGTGACGAAAGGCTGGGCAGCGGGTGGACGACGATCGAACATGGAGCTTCAAGAAATGAGTGACCGGAGCGTTCAGCGTAGCTCAAGCCGGGCCCGCCGTCATCGGGGTCACGGTGAAATTATTGCATGGTATTTTCGGGTGTGACAGCCGTTTTGGTCGCGCTGTTCTCAACGGGGTTCACGTCGCTATCGAGCGTCCTTGGCGCATCGATAAGATACAATGACGAGGCAAGACGGCAACGCGTCCTTGCGAAGCTAGAGCTGGCGGCGTCGTACCGAGACAGGCCGCGCAATCCCGGCCCGTCAGCGATTGAGCGAGAGCGACGCACCCGATTTGGTGACCGCGCCGTCGAGCGAACTGCCGGACGAGCGCAGTCGCGCCGCGACCGTGCCGCCCTGCTGATAGAGATAGACCTCGCCGTCGCGATAGTCCCAGGCCGAGACCTTCTGAAGATCGCGGTTGGCGCAGCCCGAAGCGCTGGCGCGGTAAAGGTCCAGTGTCGGCGTGCTCGAGAGAACCACCCGGCAGGTGCCACCGGTGGCCTCCTTGGCTGTCCAGCTCCCGATCATGCCGTCACGGCTCGCGGGGCGGGGCGTGGTGGCGGGCGCCGGGCCCAATCCCGCGACCTGGGTGCCGGCGGCGGGCGGGGGCGCCGAGGTCCCCGGTGCAGGGCTGATCTGCCCGGCAAGAGGCGGTGCGGACTGGCCCTGAGGCATGCCGGGGTTCGGGCTGAAATACGGGTCCTGCGGCGGCGGAAGTCCGCCACTGGCGGTCGCTGGCGGGGCCGCCGGATAACCGCCCGGAGGCGGCAAAGGCTCGGACGTGACGGGCGACGAACTGATCGCCGGAGACGATGGCAAAGGCTGGCTGTAGGATGGAGCGCTTGCGACCGGACCGGTAAAACGCTGAGAACCGGCACAGGCGGTCAGCGCCAGCAAGGGCAGCAATGCGACGGCCTTGGTAAGCCTGACGGTATCGGCGAGCTTCGCGGAGGTCGTCATTATCAGGCGCATTCGATCCCAGCCAATCTGACTTTGCGTCAGCATCATCATTTCATCATGAACGCGGCATGAGCATGCTTTAGCGCAGACCGCCCCGCTTGCGAACCCTCGTCAGGCCAAACGGTTCCGGACGCGCCGTGAAAGAGAAGGACAGGCTGCGACAGCCTCACCATCCTCGTTTCAACAGATTTTGCTGCCTCAGCCGACCTTACGCTTATTTTGCCGGTTTTCGATCAGGTCTTCCACCACGCCGGGGTCGGCGAGCGTCGAGGTGTCACCAAGCGCGCCGAACTCGTCCTCGGCGATCTTGCGCAGGATGCGCCGCATGATCTTGCCAGAGCGGGTCTTGGGCAGGCCGGGCGCGAACTGGACAAGGTCCGGCGAGGCGATCGGGCCGATATCCTTGCGGACCCAGGCGACGAGTTCCTTGCGCAGCGGCTCGGTCGGCTCCTCGCCCGCCATCAGCGTGACATAGGCGTAGATGCCTTGGCCCTTGATGTCGTGCGGGTAGCCGACGACGGCGGCCTCCGAGACCTTGGGGTGGGCGACGAGAGAGGATTCGACCTCGGCCGTCCCCATGCGGTGGCCGGAGACGTTGATGACGTCATCGACGCGGCCGGTGATCCAGTAATAGCCGTCGGCATCGCGGCGGCAGCCATCGCCGGTGAAATACTTGTTCGGATAGGTCGCGAAGTAGGTTTCCTCGAAGCGCTTGTGGTCGCCATAGACCGTGCGCATCTGGCCGGGCCAGCTTTCGGCGATGACGAGATTGCCCTCGGTCGCCCCCTCCAGCACCTTGCCCTCGGCATCGACGATCTGCGGCTCGACGCCGAAGAAGGGGCGGGTGGCGGAGCCGGGCTTCAGCTTGGTCGCACCGGGCAGGGGCGTGATGAGGATGCCGCCCGTTTCGGTCTGCCACCAGGTGTCGACGATCGGGCAGCGGTCGTCGCCGACGACACGGCTGTACCACTCCCAGGCTTCCGGATTGATCGGCTCGCCGACCGAACCGAGCAGGCGCAGCGAGGCGCGGCTGGTCTTCTTCACCGGCTCCTCGCCAGCACCCATCAGCGACCGGATTGCGGTCGGTGCGGTGTAGAAGGTGTTGACCTTGTGCTTGTCGATCACCTCCCAGAACCGGGAAATCGAGGGATAGGTCGGGATGCCCTCGAACATCAGCGTCGTCGCGCCGTTGGCGAGCGGTCCGTAGAGGATATAGCTGTGGCCGGTCACCCAGCCGACATCGGCGGTGCACCAGTAGATGTCGCCGTCATGGTAGTCGAACACGTATTGATGCGTGATCGAGGCATAGACAAGATAGCCGCCGGTGGTGTGCAGCACGCCCTTCGGCTTGCCGGTGGAACCCGAGGTATAGAGGATGAAGAGCGGGTCCTCAGCGTTCATCGGTTCGGGCGGGCAGTCGGCGGAGACCTTGGCGGCCACTTCGTGATACCAGACGTCGCGGCCGTCCTTCATGGCGACATCGCCGCCGGTACGGCGCACGACGATGACGGTGTCCACCTTGGTCTTCTCGGCGGCGGCATCGACATTGGCCTTGAGCGGCACCTTGCGCCCGCCGCGCAGGCCCTCATCGGCGGTGATGACGACGGCCGATTCCGCGCCCTCGATGCGGCCCGACAGCGAATCCGGCGAGAAGCCGCCGAAGACGACGGAGTGGACGGCGCCGATCCGGGCGCAGGCCAGCATCGCATAGGCCGCTTCCGGAATCATCGGCATGTAGATCGTGACGCAGTCGCCCTTTTTGACGCCGTGCGCCTTCAACACGTTGGCGAAGGTGCTGACTTCGGCATGAAGCTGCCGGTAGGTGATGTTCTTGGATTCCGAGGGATCGTCGCCCTCCCAGATGATCGCGACCTGGTCGCCGCGTGTGTCGAGATGGCGATCGATGCAATTATGGGCGACGTTGGTGATGCCGTCCTCGAACCATTTGATCGAGACCGCGCCCGGCGCGAAGCTGGCGTTGCGGACTTTGGTATAGGGCGTGAACCAGTCGATGCGCTTGCCGTGCTCGCCCCAGAAGGCGTCCGGGTCGGCGATCGAGGCAGCATAGAGTTCCTGATACTTGGCGTCGTCCAGATAGGCCTTCCGCGCCCACTCGGCGGGGACGTCGTAGATCTTCTCGGACATGAACGCTTCTCCTCGGCCCTAGACTTTTAGGAGCATGGGCGGCTTGCCGCCGGCTCGGTCTCGTTTTTTAAGTCGCGTCATCGGCAACGCGTTCGAATGGGCCGCATCATAATCTGCGGCGCCCTTGCGGCAAGCAGGCGGGCGCTCGCACTTTGGTGTCACAGACTTTCGGCGGTGCAGCATGGCGGGCGCCAGACCGACCGGCGGACCGTATCTCGGAAGCGGATCGTGATCGCAAGTCATCCCGGGCGACCGAAGGATGACCCGGGATCCATTCCTGAACCTTTCCGGTAAAAGCTCCGGAATGGATCCCGGATCTCCGCTTCGCTGCGTCCGGGACGACCCGCGTTGTCTTCGACGCGTGGAGCGCTACGCCTCAGAGACCGCCCATCTTGCAGACCAGCGCCCATTCCGCGTCCGTCACCGGCTGGACGGAGAGGCGGAAAGAGGTCACCAGCGCCATCTTTTCGAGCCTGGGCTCGGCTTTGACCTGCGCCAGCGTCACCGGCTTCGGCATCGGTTTCACAGCCTTGAAATCCACCAGCACCCAGGGCGGCCCGGCGTCCTCCCAGGGGTAGGCTTCCCGGATGACCTCGACGATGCCGACGACCTCGAGCCCCTCGTTGGAGTGGTAGAAGAGGACCTGCTCGCCCCGCTTCATCGCCATCAGGTTGAGCTTGGCGGTGTGGTTCTTGACGCCGTCCCAATGCGTGCCCTTAGCCCCCGCCGCGACCTGCTGGTCCCAGGACCATTTCGATGGTTCGGATTTGATCAGCCAATGCGCCATCAGGCGTCCCCCTCCTGCAGAGGCGCCGGCGGCTGCGAAGCGGCCTCGCCCTGCTCGTTCCAGAATCGCACCATCTCGCGCGTCAAGGACGCGTAGTCCGTCGGGTCGAGCTCGACCCTGACCTCGGCTTCGCCGAAGGGGAGGATCAGCACGAAGCGATGCGTGCCTTCGGCGCGCCGTTTCCTGTGCTGGATCACCGGCGTCGCGATGCGGCCGGCGAGCGGCACCGGGCCGCTCTCAGCGACGAGTTCGGTGCCCGTGGTCCGTTTCACCTCGGCGATACCGCGTGCGACGCGCTTGCCGATATCCGAGAGATCCCCAGCCATGCAGTTTCTCCTAAGCTTCCGAGCGGATCGGGCGGGCGAGCAAGGCAGCCACTGCCTCGCGCACGCCGATCTCGCCCGCGATGATATCGGCGACGGCCGTGGCGATCGGCATCTCGATGCCTTTGGCCCGTGCCATACGGGCCAGGACCGGAGCGGTGAAGACCCCTTCGGCAAGCTTGCCGCTGGACGCCCCCGCCGATACGCGCCCTTCGCCCAAGGCCAGCCCGTAAGCGAAATTCCGTGAATGAGGCGAGGCGCAGGTCAAAACCACGTCCCCGAGGCCTGACAGACCCATCAGCGTCTCGGGCTCGGCGCCATGCGCTTCGCCGAAGCGGCGCAGCTCGGCAAAGCCGCGTGCCACCAGCGCGGCCCGCGCACTCTCGCCGAAGCCGAGGCCGATCGCGATGCCGGCGGCGATCGCCAGCACGTTCTTCGCGGCGCCACCGATCTCGACGCCGCGAACATCGGCGGCATGATAGATGCGGAAGGCTGCGGAGCTCAGGCTTTCGGCGAGCCCCTGCGCCAGGATTGGGTCCGCAGCCGCCAGCGTCACCGCGGTGGGCAGGCCCCGGCCGATGTCGTCCGCGAAACTCGGCCCGGAGAGGATGGCGGTCGGCACGCCGGACCAGGCGCGGGCGATGATCTGCGTCGCGAACAGGCCGCTTGCCCGTTCGATGCCCTTGGCGGCGGAGATGACCGGAGCGCCTCGCGGAAGGGTAGCGGCCATCGCGAGGCAGGCTTCGCGAAGATTCTGGGTGGGCACCGCGACGATCAATGCGTCGCAGGCGGCGAGGCTCGCGAGATCATCGGTCGCCATGACGGTGTCCGGCAAGGCGATGCCGGGCAGGCGAGGCGCCTGCCGCGTGCTTCGGATCGCCTTGACGGTGGCCCCGTCGCGCGCCCAGAGCCGCACGGTCCGTCCTGCCCGCGACGCGGCCAGCGCGAGCGCCGCGCCATAGGCGCCCGCTCCGACGATGCCGATATCGGCGAAGGCCGGCGGGGTCGTCATCCGGCGGCAGCAGGATCGGTGGCGTGCGGGCCCGGCGCCTCCGGCTTGGCCGAGAGCGTGTCGAGCGGCCAGCGCGGGCGGGCGATGGCGGACATGTCGTCGACGAGACCGAGGCGCAACCGTTCCAGCCCGGCCCAGGCGATCATCGCGCCATTGTCGCCGCAGAGCGCGAGCGGCGGCGCGACCATCGGCAGGCCGGCTTCCGTCGCCAGCCGCGACAGGCCGGCCCGGATCGCCTGATTGGCCGCGACGCCGCCGGCGACGACCAGCGTCGAGGGTGCGATTCCGGCAGCCTTGCAGGCTCGCAAGCCGGCACGCGTGCGATCGACCATCACGTCGACGACGGCGGCCTGGAAAGAAGCGCAGAGATCGGCCACGTCGTTGTCGGACAGTGGCGCGATGCGCTCGGCCACGAGACGCACGGCGGTCTTGAGGCCTGACAGCGAAAAATCCGGGCTCGGCCGGCCCTGCATCGGGCGCGGGAAGTCGAAACGTTCGGGATCGCCCTTCGCCGCCTCGCGTTCGACGGCGGGGCCGCCAGGATAGGGCAAAGCCAGCATCTTGGCGATCTTGTCGAAAGCTTCGCCGACCGCATCGTCGATGGTGCCGCCGAGCTTGAGATAGTCGCCGACGCCGCGCACGGCGAGCAGCTGGGTATGGCCGCCCGACACCAGCAGCAACAGATAGGGAAAGGCGAGGTTGTCGGTGAGGCGGGCCGTCAGGGCGTGGGCTTCGAGATGGTTGATCGCGATGAAGGGCTTTGCCAGCGCCAGCGCGATCGCCTTGCCCGCTGTCAATCCGACCATGACGCCACCGACAAGGCCCGGTCCGGCAGCAGCGGCCACTGCGTCGATCTCGGAAGGCTTGAGGCCGGCCGTCGCGAAAGCGCGCGCGATGATGCGATCGATCGCCTCGACATGGGCGCGTGCCGCGATTTCCGGCACCACGCCGCCATAGGCGGCATGGGCGGCGATCTGGCTCAGAACTTCGTTCGAGAGGATCTTGCTCTCGCCCGAGCGTTCGAGCGAGACGATCGCCGCCGCCGTCTCGTCGCAGGTCGTCTCGATCCCTAATACGCGCATGGTGGCCGGAGCTGTCCTGCTGATGGCGGGCGTGGATAGCGAAACTCGCAAGCCGGCGGTGGTCCCCCAGCAATTCCTCCGTATAGTGCGTGGCAGGCTGGTAGGCCAAGAGCCAGCAGGGCCGCAGGGCAGCCGAGCGGAAAGTTCTTCGGTCCGGCCGCCGAAAGAGGAAAGGGAATGCCGCGCATCATCGTTCCGCCGCAATGCGACCCGATCGCGGGAACCGATCCGGTTCGCGGCACGTCCTGTGATCATCGGCTGTTCCGTCAGGAGTCATGAATGCGCGTTCTCGTCTTCCGTCCCCAGAGCGATGCCGAAAGGACGGCTCAGGCGATCGCGGGTCATGGCTTCGAGCCGCTCGTGGCGCCGCTGTTCAAGGTCGTGCGACTGGCGGCCGATGCGCCGCAAGGTCATTTCGCCGCGATCGTGGTGACGAGCGGAAATGCCGTGCCGATGCTGAGCGAGGGCCCGGCGGCCTGGCGCGAACTGCCGATCTTTACGGTCGGCGCGCGGACTGCGGCCAAGGTGCGAGAGGCAGGGCTGGATGATGCCCGCAGCGCCGACGGCGATCGCAAAGACCTGATCGCGCTGATCCAGCGCACCCTGCCGGCGCCATCGAAGCTGCTGCTCATTGCCGGGCAAGACCGCAAGGACGATGTGCCGGACCGGCTGACGCAGGCGGGCTACGAAGTCGTGTCATGGGTGGCATACGACGCGGAGGCGGTGGATGTGCTGCCGGATGTGGCCAAAACGGCGCTCGCGGAGGGCAAGGCCGACGCGGCGCTGCATTATTCTGCGCGCGGTGCCGGCACTTTCCTCAAGCTCGCGCAGGCGGCCGGCGTCACCGATGCCGCGCTCGACCTTACCCATGTGGTGATCTCTGCGGATGCTGCCTCTCCGCTGATCGCCGCCGGCGCCAGCACCGTGCTCGTCGCCGAGCACCCTGAGGAGGCCGGTATGCTTGCCGCGCTCGTGCAGGTTTCGCAGCGCGGCCAGCCGTCGTCGCGCGACGGGGCGATCGTGCCGCCGCGCGCCAGCCCGCAACGGACGCCTCCGACCATCGAGCTTAAGGCCGAACCGGTTGCGGACGATGTCGTTGGCGCGGCTGATGCCCACATGCAAGGCCCGGAGGCCGTGGCGCCGACCGAGGCCCTGCCGAAAGAATTTTCGCCGCCGTCCTCCGAAGGCACCGCCGAGGCGGCTCCCATCAAGGCAAGAGCTGAGAAGCGCGGGCTTCCCTGGGGAGCCTTAGCCGCTGCCGGCGTGATCGGCGGGCTGGTCGGTGCCGGTTTGATGCTGCTCGCGATGCGAGCCAGCGCGCCCGCTGTCACGGCACAGCAGCTGGCCGATGTGAGCGGGCGCCTCGATACGCTCCAGGCCGGCGTCGCCGCTAGCGACCGCAAGGCCGGCAGCGCCGTGGAAGCCTCCGGCAAGGCGGGTTCCGATATCCAGGCGCTCACCGCCCGCATCGGTTCGCAGGGGCAGGCCGCTGACGGCGCCGCCGTCCAGCGCGCGGAAGCCGCTGCGGCTGCCGCGAGCCAGAAGGTGGACCAACTCGCCGCTCGTCTCGACGCGGCCGAGGTCCAGGCGAAGGCGGCTTCGGCCGCAAGCCCCGAGGCGATGGCCGCCGCACGGATCGTGCTGAGCGAGCGGATCGGGCGGGCGCTTGCGGATGGGCGGCCCTTCGCGGGAGATGTCGCGGCGCTGACGAAAGCCGGCGTCGCCCAGGCGCAGGTGACGCCGCTTTCGAGCGTGGCCAGCACGGGCGCTCCTACGCGCAACGCGCTGCAGGCGAGCTTTCGCAAATATGGTGCGATGTTCCAGCGAGAGGTAACGCCGCAATCGGGCAGTTGGACGGACACGCTCTGGGGTTTGGCCAGCCGCGTCGTCACCGTGCGCCCGGTCGGCGACAGCAGCTCGAATGATGTGGCGACCTTGCCTTTGCGGGTGGAGAGCGCCATCGCGTCCGGTGACATCGTCAAGGCTGCGGCGTTGTGGGCGGAGTTGCCCGAGCCGGCGCGCCGTGCCAGTGCGGATTTCGGCGAGGCGTTGCAGAAGCGCGCGGCGGCCGATGCCGCGATTGCCAAGATCGGCCAGGACGCGGTCGCTGCGCTCGGCTCGGCCGGCTGACGGGAGGATAGACTAAGTCCATGGTTCGCGTTCTCGTCTACCTCGCCATCTTCGCCTGCCTGGCCGTCGGCGCCGTTTGGCTCGCCGACCGGCCCGGTGAAATCTCGGTCATCTGGCAGGGCTACCGCATCGATACCAGCGTCGCGATCGGCGCGATCGGCGTCGTGCTCCTCGCTTTTCTGGTCGTCCTGCTTTGGGCGATCCTGCGCTTCGTCTTCGGGCTGCCGACGGCCTTCAGCCTGTCTTCGCGCTCGCGCCGCCGCTCGCGCGGGTTCGAGGCGGTGTCGCGAGGCATGGTGGCCATCGGCGCCGGCGATCCTGTCGCTGCCGCTCGCTACACCAACGAGGCGCGCCGCTTCGTACCAAGCGAGCCGCTGACGCTGCTGCTCGAAGCGCAGACCGCGCAGCTCTCGGGCAATCGTCCGCAGGCCGAGGCCGCATTCAAGGCCATGCTCGATCGGTCGGAGACGCGGGTGCTTGGCCTGCGTGGCCTGTTCGTCGAGGCCAAGCGGCGCGGCGACATGGCGGCCGCGCGTGCCTTCGCCGACGATGCCGTGCGCCGCTCGCCTTCGCTGGCGTGGGCCAATGACGCCCTGCTCGATTTCCACACCAATGCCGGGGACTGGCAATCGGCGCGGACCGCCGTGGAGCGTCGCGCGGCGCTTCGTCTCGCGGACAAGGCCGAGGCGCGTCGCCAGCGCGCGGTGCTGCTCGCTGCCGAGGCGATCGAGGCGCGCGACAGCGAGCCGGAGCGCGCGCTCGCGGCCGCGCTCGAAGCAGTCAAGCTTGCGCCGGGGCTGACGCCCGCGGCGACGCTCGCCGGCCGGATGCTCTCCGGGCGTGGCGATATTCGGAAGGCGGCGAAGATTTTGGAGGCGGCCTGGCGTGAGGCGCCGCATCCGGACGTCGCGGCGGCCTATCTCGACGTCCGTCCGGGTGATTCGGCGCTCGACCGGCTGAGCCGTGCCAATGCGCTCGCCAAGGTGAGGCCTGCCGATCCGGAGAGCGTGCTGGTGGTTTCCGGCGCGGCGATCCAGGCGCGGGAATTCGAGAAGGCTCGCGAGACGCTGAAGCCCTTGCTTGCCGGCGGGCCCTCGGTCCGCGCCTGCCTGCTGATGGCGGAGCTGGAAGAGGCGGAGCATGGTGCCGCCGGCCGCGTGCGGGAATGGCTGGCGCGCGCGACAAGGGCTCCTCACGACGCCGCCTGGGTCGCCGATGGCCTCGTCTCCGACCATTGGATGCCGGTCTCGCCGCTCAGCGGGCGGCTCGATGCTTTCGTCTGGACCGTGCCCCCTGCGACGCTGGGCAGCCGACCGGCCGCCATCGACGACGTGCTGGCCGATCTCGACGATACGACCAAGCTGATCGAAGCGCGCGCCCACACCACGACCACCGTCGAGCCGATCGCCGTCACCTCGGCTGTCGTCGCTCCGCTGCCCGAGGAACCGAAGCCGTCGGTCGCCCCAGGCGATGCGGTCTTGCCACGCGACGAGCCCGTCGGTTCCGCGACCCCCGGCGAGCCTTCGCGGCCGGAAGCCGGGCCGTCAGAGGTCTTGGGATCGGAGACTTTGGGAGCGACGGAGAAACCTGCTGCCGCGCCATCCACTGGCTCCGCCGAGGCCCGGCCGGTGTCCACTGCTAAGCCGGTGATCTTCCCCGTGCCTCACGCGCCCGACGATCCGGGGCCGGACACGGATTCGCCCGGCGAACCCAAGAAGGGCGGATTTCGGCTGTTTGGGTAAAACGCATCGCCTCGCTTAAAAGCGAACTGAGGGTTCCCAAGCCTGACTGTCGCTCGCGCGAAAAAACGTGCGATCCGGGCGCTGGACCCTTATAGCGACGCGATGAAGTCTGATCTCGGCGAACACGGCCTCAGTGGCCAGGGTACGGATATCGTCACGTTGCAGGTCGCGCCCGAGCAGGCCGGGCTGCGGCTGGACAAGGCGCTGACGCTGCTGGCCGGTGAGATATCGCGAGCGCGGTTGCAACAGGTCATCAAGGATGGCGGGGTCACGCTCAACGGCGCCGTCTTCACCGATGGCAGCCGCAAGGTCGTGGAGGGCGACGAGATCGCTCTGGCGATGCCGGCAGCCAGGGCGCCCGATCCGGTCGGCCAGGACATTCCGCTCACGGTCATCTACGAGGACGAGCATCTGATCGTCATCGACAAGCCGGCCGGGCTCGTCGTGCATCCTGCCGGCGGTCATGAGGACGGGACCCTCGTCAACGCACTGATCGCCCATTGCGGGGACAGCCTTTCCGGCATCGGCGGGGTGCGGCGGCCCGGAATCGTGCACCGGCTCGACAAGGATACCAGCGGGCTTCTCGTCGTCGCCAAGAACGACCGCGCGCATCAGAAGCTGGCCAAGCAGTTTGCCGACCACGGCCGCACGGGGCCGCTGCAGCGCGCTTATGTCGCAATCACCTGGGGCGCGCCGCGTCTCCGCGAAGGAACGATCAACGCCCCCCTCGAACGCTCCAACCGCAACCGCGAGAAGATGGCGGTGGTCAAGGAAGGGCGTGGCCGGGAGGCGATCACGCATATCACCGTGATCGAGCGTTACCCGCCGATGATGAAGGGGCTGGACGAGACAGAGCCTTTGGCGAGCCTGGTGGAGTGTCGCCTGGAGACCGGGCGCACGCACCAGATCCGCGTCCATATGAGCCATATCGGTCATCCGCTGCTGGGCGACCAGCTCTACGGCTCCGGATTCGCCACCAAGGCCGTGCGCCTGCCGGCGGATGCGCAGGCGGCGCTTTCGGCGCTTGGCCGGCAGGCGCTGCATGCGGCCATGCTCGGGTTCGCTCACCCGGCCACGAACGAAGAGATGCTGTTTGAGTCCGAGCCGCCGGCCGACTTTGCGAATCTGCAAGCGGCGCTCGCGAGGCTGTGAGACAATCTGGCTTCGCTGCCACCTTTCCGCCAGAGTCAAATCGGATATAATGCGTCTCTCGGATGCGGATGGCCAAGGGGGCGCCGCATGTGATCGGTCCAGCCGAACTTTAGCGCCACGGGCGCGTTGGACCTGCTTGCATCATCCGTAACCTGCGCGAAGGTTGATCGCGCGGTGGGCCTGCCGCCCAGCGGGGGCCACGATGAGGAGACACGCGCATGGCGAGTGCTTCGCTACCCGTCCTGTCCGCCGAAGGCGGGCTGTCACGGTATCTCGACGAAATCCGCAAGTTCCCGATGCTGGAACCGAGCGAGGAATACATGCTGGCGAAAAGCTGGCGTGAGCATGGAGATCGGGACGCGGCCCATAAGCTCGTCACCTCGCATCTCCGCCTCGTCGCCAAAATCGCCATGGGCTACCGCGGCTATGGCCTCCCCATCGGCGAGGTCGTGTCCGAAGGCAATGTCGGCTTGATGCAGGCCGTCAAACGCTTCGAACCGGAGAAGGGCTTCCGCCTCGCCACCTATGCGATGTGGTGGATCAAGGCTTCGATTCAAGAATATATCCTGCGCTCCTGGTCGCTCGTGAAGATGGGCACCACGGCAAACCAGAAGAAGCTGTTCTTCAACCTGCGAAAGGCGAAGAGCAAGATTTCCGCGCTTGGCGAGGGCGATCTGCGCCCGGACCAGGTGAAGCAGATCGCGACCAAGCTCGGTGTCAACGAGCAGGATGTCATCGACATGAACCGCCGCCTCGGCGGAGACGCGTCGCTGAACACCGCCGTACGCGAGGATGGCGAGGGCGAGTGGCAGGACTGGCTGGTCGATGATTCGGAAAGCCAGGAGCGGCGCTTTGCTGACTCGCAGGAGGCGAGCAATCGTCACACGGCTCTCCACGAGGCGCTCGATGTGCTGAACCCCCGAGAGCGGCGGATTTTTGAGGCCAGGCGTCTGGCCGAGGACCCGATCACGCTGGAGGAGCTGTCCGAGGAATTCGGCGTCTCCCGCGAGCGCGTGCGCCAGATCGAGGTGCGGGCTTTCGAGAAGGTGCAAGGCGCGGTGAAGAACGCGATCACCCGCATCGAGTCTCCCCGAGCGGCGCTGCCGGCCGCTTGAGCCGCCTTCCCGGCGAATGTTTTAAAGGGGCGCCTTTGGCGCCCCTTTTTTCTTGGTAGCCTGCGTGCCGCGGGCGCGTCGAAGAGATCCGCCCGCCAAAAAAGAAGGGGTCGATCAGTACAGCGGCTGCATCGGTTTCAGCGGCAGGCGGAACGGGCCGACAAAGACGCGGCCCCCGCGTAGCGAGATCGGAGGCAGCGGCGTCAGGCCGGGCACGGCGGTCGTCGCGGGAGCGCGGCCGCCGAGCAACCCGCCGAGGCCGCCCATCAGGTTTCCAATGCGCATGCCGCCGATCTGCTCGATGCCGGCCGCCGCGAGCTGAAGATTGCCGCCGAGCTGATGCGTCGGATCGAGCAGAATCTGTCCGCTGCCGTCGATCCGCGCCGGTCCCTTGGTTGCCGCAATACGACCCAGATCAAGCCTGCCGCCGGCGTTCCGCCAGGTTTCCAGCGCATCCGGATTGAAGCCCTTCCGGAAGGCCTCTGACTGGGTCAGCGTGCCTTCGAGGTCGATCGTGCCGGCGTCCGGCGTGCCCAGCAGCGCATCCATCACGGGCAGCACGGTGCCCTTGGCGGAGAAGGCGAAATCGACGGCCTGGTCGGCAGCCGGCCGCGTCGGATTACGGCGTAGATGCGTTTCGAGAGCACTCGCGCGCCAGCTCTCCGTGCCGACACCCGGTGTGGTCAGGGTGATCGCGGGTGCGGCAGCGACGAGGGCGAAGCGCTCGGGCTGGCGCCAGGCCAGGCTCGCGTCGAGCTGATTCCAGGCCACGTCGAGCGTGCGGCCTTCGGTCAGCGTCGCGCGTGCCGGGCTCGTCACCTCCAGGATGACGAGCCCCGGCGAATAGATCTGGCCGACGGCAACGGCCGGACCGGTCGTGACCTGCACAGCCTCGCCCCAGCGGCTCGACGTCAGCGTCAGCGCGTCGCAACGTACTTCGATCCGGAAGGGGAAGCCGCCGATCGAGCGGTTGGCGCAGGTCCAGTTCCGGCCCTGCGCGACTTCGCGCGCCAAGGCCTTGTCGATCTCGTCCGTAACGCGGCCATGGACATGGAACCAGAAGCCGGACCATGCCACCGCCAGCACGACGAGCAGCGCGAACGGCGCATAAAGCCAAAAGCGGCTGCGGCGGCGCGTGGGAAGGGCATCGGTCATGCGGGTGGCGTTCCTTGCGCGGCTCGATCCGGCTTGTTAGCTCGCATTCTGCGCGCCTGCCAATGCCGGACTGCCAACGACCCCGCATCAAGCAGGGCGGCGCGGCCAAATTATGGGATGGCGATGACGGGACCAAACGAGGCGAGCGACCTTTGGGTTTTCGGATACGGCTCGCTGATCTGGCGGCCGGGCTTTCCGTTCGCCGAGAGCGCAAGCGCCCGGCTCTATGGCTATCACCGGTCGCTTTGCGTCTTTTCCCATGTTCATCGCGGCACTCCGGAGCGGCCGGGGCTCGTGCTCGGGCTCGATCGCGGCGGCCTCTGCCGGGGGATGGCCTTCCGCGTGCTGGCTTCCGACGCGCAGGAGACGGTGACGTATTTAAGGGCGCGCGAGCAGGCGACGTCGGTCTATCTTGAGCGAGAGATGCCGGTGCGCCTCGATGATGGACGCCGGGTCACGGCGCTGGTCTATGTCGCCGACCGCAAGCACCTGCAATATGCCGGCAAGCTCGCGCCGGAGGAACTGCTCAGGCTGGTGCTGCAAGGACGGGGACAGTCCGGCGAAAACCCGGACTATGTGCTGCAGACCTACGAGCATCTCAGGAAGATGGGTGTCTATGACCCGGTGCTGACGGCGTTGGCGCGGCAGCTGGTGCCGGGATTGGGTACCTCGCACCCGAAGTCCGGCGGCTGATCAGGCAGCCTCCGGCATCAGGTCGAGCAGGGCTGCCCGGCGGCTGGTGCCGTCCTCGGCGAGCAGATGCACATGGATCTCGCAGGCACCGGCTTCCATGATCGAGCGCTGCCAGCGTCCGAGCGCGGCTTCGACCCCGAAGGGGCCGGAATCGCGCGCTGCGATAATGGTGCGCTCGGCCGTAACGGCGAGAAGAACCGCGTCGGTGAACCCCAAGGCATGGACATCGTCCACCGCGAAGACCGAAGCGACATAGCGACGTCCGGAACGGCCGCGCCAGGCGGTGAAGCGACGCTCGCCGAGGCTCGCCGTGCTGCGCAAAGGCGCTTCGCGGACGGTGACGAGATCGTCGAACAGATCAGGCGTATAACGGTAGGCGACAGCGGCCATGTCCGTTCTCCTTTTGCTGTGAACAAAATGAGAACCGAGCGGGGATAAGTCAAGCTCTACAAGGCCAGGCGGGTTTCTCTGCTGTCAGCGGTTGTCAGGATGGGCGAGCGGATCCAGTCCGCGTTCCGCCAGTTCGGCGCGTCCTTCTGCAAGCAGGCGGTCGCTGGCTGTTTCGATCTCGCCTTGCAGCCGGGCCTGGAAAGCGGCCTTGCCGAGGCCGGGCATGATCGGCGGCATGATCTCGACGACGATGGTGCCGGGCCGGCGCAGGATATCGCGACGAGGCCAGAACAGACCTGAGTTCAGCGCGACCGGAACGCAGGGCACGCCGAGCTCGCGGTAGAGATGGGCGACACCAAATTTATAGGCCGGCGGCGCGCCAGGCGGACGCCGTGTCCCTTCGGGAAAGATGATGAGCTGCCGGCCATTCTGGCCAAGCTCGACCTTGGCGCGGCGGGTGACGTCGGCCAGGGCCCTGGCGCGTCCGCCCCGGTCGACCGGGATCATGCGAAGTTTTGCGAGGCTCCATCCGAACAGCGGAATGCGCATCAACTCGCGCTTCAGGATGAAGACCGGATTGCGCAGGACCGTCATGAGCGCGAACGTCTCCCAGAAGGACTGATGCTTGGATGCGACGATCAGACCGCCCGACGGAATGTTTTCCAGCCCCCTGATTTCATAGCGCGTGCCGGCGACGACGCGCTGCAGCCACAGGGCGCTGCGGGCCCAGCCGAACGCGACATACCACAGCGCGATGCGCGGCAGCAGGAGAGCGGGCAGCGTCCCGAAGACCAGCCAGAGCACGAGGTTGGCGTAAAACAGGACATTGAAGATCAGCGAGCGCAGCAGGAGCATGGCGCGCAAAGAGCGCGAGACGCGGGCGCGGTCAAGCTCCGCGCGTCACCCTTGACGCAACGGGCCACCGCGCAGATGCGACCGTTTTTCGGCATCGGGGCCGATGGCGTCCGCCGGCTTCGGCGAGATCGGCTTGCGGCCGCCGATGATCACGGACAAACGCGAGCTTTCGGGGTCGCTCTCGAACAAGCTACGCAGCCGCGCCGCGCGGAACTTGACGTATTCCGGGAACAGCACCTTCACGGTCGCCCAGCGATGCCACCATCCGGTGGGGTCGAGCTGATCGGTGACGACCGGATGCGCGACGAAGCGCAGACCAGGCATCGCATGGGCGAATTCCGCGAGCGTGCGCGGCATGTGATAGTTCGAGGTCACCACCAGAAGCGAGCCGAACTTATGCTGGCGCACCCAGCGTCGGGTCTCGATGGCGTTGCCGATGGTGTTGCGGGCGCGATAGTCGAGGTCGACGCAGCAGGCGAGCAGATCGCGCGATGCGGGGTTCAGTCGCACCAGTTCCTCGCGGCTGGTCTTTTCGTTGACGCCGCTGATCAGCAGCCGCGCGCCCCGGTCGGCGCCCAGGAGTCCGATGGCATCGCCGACCCGCTGAGAACCACCGGTGACGACGACGATCGCGTCGGTGCGCGGCGTGGCGACGGGTTCCCGCGCCTCGATGCCGCTGGCGAAGCGGGCATAGTCCCAGCCGAGCGCGGCGAGCGCTGCCACTAACGCCAGCAGGACGATCCAGCCGAGCGCGCGCGGCCAGGACAGCGACCGCGTCGCTGCCGATCTTTCCGCGCTGACGCGGTCATTGCCGCTGCCGATCATGACCATGAGGCTAGCACGATAAAGCGGCAATCGGGCGCAACCGCGGCGTTTCCGTGCCGATCGCGGCCGCAGGTCTTGAGCAATCCTTGCAGGGCCAAGCGCGAACGGGCGCTCACGCGAGGGCCCTCAAATAGTGGCGCACGGTGATGCGGGACACCAGACCGGCAATCGCCGCGACGATGAGGGCGACGAGGACGACGGCGCCATAGCCTGCCCACCCGATGTCGAAGGCGCCGAACAGCGCCTGCAACTGCTCCGCTTCGGGCGCGGTATTCCAGTAGGAAGCAAGCAGGCCCAGGATCGCGATGGCGAGAACGGCGGCGACACCTCCGAAGGCTCCGCCGCGAAGACCCAGGCGGATGAAGCGGCTCTGGAACTCGCGGGCGATGAAGTTGTCGTCGGCCCCGACGAGATGCAGCACCTCGACGCTCTCGCGGCTGCCGGCCATGGCGCCGCGCGTGGCAAACGCGACGGCCAGCGCCGCTGCCGTGAGGACGAGCAGCACGATGACGAAGCCCGAGACGATGATCGTGCCGGCCATCGCCGAAAGCCGTCTGACCCAGACGCGATGATCGTCGAGGATGGCGCTCGGAACCTCCTGACGCAACTCCGGCCCGAAACGGGCGGTATCCGGCGCAGCGCCCGATTTGAGCTTGAGGACGATCAGCCGAGGGACCGGCAGTTCGACCAGATCGAGCCCAGTGCCGAGCCATGGCTCGAGCAGCTTGTCGGATTCCGATTTCGGGATCGCGCGCACGCTCTCGATGCCGTCGAGCCCCTGCGCCATCCGCACCGCGCGGGCGATGTCGGCCTCGATGTCGCGCTGGGAGTCAGGGCGGATCTGGATCGTCATTTCGTTTGAAATCGCGCCACGCCATTGGTCGGACGCGCGGGCCGCCAGCACTGCCGCGCCGGCGCTGATCGAGGCCAGGAAGGTCAGGATCGCGATTACTGCCATCAGCGCGCGGCCAGCGACGCTATCGACGGGCACGAGCGGCTGGTGGCGCCGCAGATTGGCCGGCAGCGCGCGCTCCTCGCGGTGATCGGGCTCTTCGTCCACGGGATCAGGCATCGACATGGAGGTGCCCGTCGGCGAGGACAAGACGCGGCGCGTCGTAGATCTCCATCAGGTTGAGATCATGGGTGGCGATGACGACCGCGGTGCCGAGCTGCTGCAGCTCCATGAACAGGCGCAGCAGCCGCCGGCCGAGACCAGGATCGACATTGCCGGTCGGCTCATCGGCCAGCAGCAGCTCCGGCCTCGCGATCAGCGCTCGGGCGATCGCGGCGCGCTGCTTTTCGCCGCCAGACAGGACGGCGGGCACGGCATGCATGCGCTCGCCAAGTCCGACCCAGCGCAACAGCTCGACGACTTCGGCCCGGTAGCTGGCCTCCTCCTTGCCGATGACGCGCAACGGCAAGGCGACGTTCTCGTAGACGGTGAGGTGGTCGAGCAGACGGAAATCCTGGAACACGACGCCCATGCGGCGCCGGAACGCCGTCAGGGTCTGTCCCTCCAGGCGCGACGCATCCTGTCCGAACAGGTTCACCAGGCCCCGTGTCGGCTTCAGCGCCATCAGGATCAGGCGCATCAGCGTCGTCTTGCCGGCACCTGACGGGCCGGTGAGATACTGGAACGAGCGCGGCTCGATGCTGAAGTTGATGTCCTTCAGCACCTCCGGGCCCATGCCGTAACGCAGGCCGACATTTTCGAAACGAACCAACCGGTTGCCTCATTCAAAGCCGAAGCGGACCGCAGCCGGCGGTTCCGCGTCGCGATGCCATACTAGTCCGCAGACAGCGACGCGCGCGATCTCGCGACCATGCGTCCACAAGTCTTCACGACCCGTTAACCATAAAGCGCGTCAATACGGAGCCTGCAGCAGTTTGGCGCCGATGTGACGCGCTTCGTCGCTGGCCCGGCGCGGACCGAAGCGGGCACAATCCGGCCGACGCAAGCGCCGCCGGTGGAGTGCCAGGGACCACGCCGTTTCATGCTGATCGTCTGTCCGTCATGCGCGAGCCAGTACGAGCTCGACGCGGCCAAACTGGGGCCGGAAGGCCGCAAGGTGCGCTGCGCCCGCTGCCAGACGCTTTGGCATGTCGACGCCAGCGCCGAGTTGCCCCCGGTTCCCAGCGCCGAGGAGACACAGGCGCTTCTCGCCGAGGAGCTTGAGCGCGCCGCGGCGATCGAGGCGGAGGTCACCGCCGTCGCCGCCGAAGCCGAACAGTTGATCGCAGCGGCAGACACCGTGCCCGAGGAGCCACCACCGGTCGAGGCCGAGCGCCGCAAGCCGCCGCGCAGCAAGGCGAAAGCCGCGAAGCGCGCATCCGTCCGGTTCGGCCGCAGTGTTGCGCTGCCCGCTACCGCCGCCATCGTCGGTGCGCTCGTGCTCGGGGGCCTCGTCTGGCAACGCAATCTGGTCGTCCGGGCTGCGCCGCAACTCGCTGCCTTGTTCGAAAAGGCCGGGCTGCCGGTGAATGCGAGGGGCCTCAGCCTGAGCTCGATCGAGAGCGGGCTGGTCGAGGACGGGGCGAACCGCTTTCTCGTCGTCGAGGGCGACGTCACCAACATCGCCAAGGACCAGACCCAGGTTCCGCCGATCCAGGTCTCGGTACAAGACGATGCCGGGCAGACGCTCTATACTTGGACCACCGACCCGCCGCGCGGCAGCCTCGAACCCGCCGAACTGATGCGGTTCCGTGCGCGGCTGGCCTCTCCGCCGGAGAAGGGGCGCTCGGTGGAGGTTCGCTTCGTCCCGCCCCAGGCCGGCACAAAGGTTGCGGGTTCGCACTGAACGCGACCTCGCCGTCCAAGGCACGGCCTTGGGATGCCGTTTGGGCTTTGCCAGATGTGGTTTGCGGCGGCCGAGCGGTGCGCTATCAACCGAGCGATCAGGCGTTGCGCATCGGCATGGCCGAAGCCTCGCGACCACGACGCACAGGAACAGGACAGACCATGCCGGAACGGCGGATCAGAGTGCTTTACGACGAGGCGGCGATCGCGCGCCGCAACGAGGAGATCGCGCAGGCGGTGGCCGCCACCAAGCCGAAGGACCTGCTCGTCGTCGCCGTGCTGAAGGGCAGCTTCATGTTCGCGGCCGATCTGATCCGGGCGATGCATCGGGCCGGGCTCGAGCCGCAGGTCGAGTTCGTGCACCTGTCGAGCTACCGCACCGGCACGATCTCGACCGGCCAGGTCGAGATCCTGCGCGATGTCCAGAGCGAGGTGCGCGGGCGGGATGTTCTTCTCGTCGACGATATCCTCGAATCGGGCCGCACGCTCGCTTTCGCGAAGGATCTGCTGGCAGCGCGGGGCGCGGCGACGGTCTCGACCGCGGTATTGCTGGAGAAGCCAGGCAAGCGGGCGGTCCATATCGGCGCCGACTATGTCGGCTTCGAGTGCCCCGATTACTTCGTCGTGGGCTACGGCATGGACGTCGCGCATTCCTACCGGCAGCTGCCCTTCGTCGGGGTCATCGAGACGGAAGACCAGGCGGGGCTCCCGGGCATCTAGGTTCGGTCATCCAGGTTCGGTCATCCAGGTTCGCCGAATCGCGGAAATACTCTATCTCTCTGTTTTACCGCGTTTTCTTGAGGCGGATCTCGATCCGTCTGGCTCTCATACGCTCTCGGGATCTGTCATGTCGCGCATTCTGGTGGTCGACGACGAGGAACCGCTGCGCACGCTGGTCGCGCGCGGTCTCGGCATGGACGGCCACTCCTGCGTCACGGCATCCGACGGTGCCGAGGCGCTCGACATCCTCGTCGCCGAGCAAGGTCGCTTCGATCTGCTGCTGACCGATATCCGGATGCCGTTGATGGACGGGATCGCGCTGGCGCTTGCAGCGAAACAGCAGTTTCCCGAACTGACGATCATGCTGATGACGGGCTATGCCGAGCAGCGCGAGCGGGCCAGGAGCCTCGAGACCATCGTCGAGGAGGTCATGACCAAGCCCTTCACGATCGCGGAGTTGCGCGAAACCGTGATGAAAGTGATCGAGCGCTCGATCGGCTGAGCGCGCGACGGCGCTTCAGCGATTGAGCCAGAAGATCGAGGCATTGAGCAGCGTCGCGAAAGCAACCCAGGCGATATAAGGCCAGAGCAGGTTCGCGGCCAGGCGATCGAGCGGGCGGAACGCGGCGATCGTCGCCATGATCGCCAGCAGCAGCGGCACGATCACCACAAGCCCGCCGAGCGGGCTGTTGGCGCCGAAGAAGGCGAAAGACCAGCCGATATTGAGCAGCAGCTGGAGATGATACACCAGCAAGGCCCGGCGACGGCCGGGCGTTCCGACCGGTACGCGCAAGATTCGGAAGACGGCAAAGGCCATCAGCGCATAGAGCGCGGTCCAGACCGGACCGAAAATCCAGTTCGGCGGATTGAAGGCCGGTTTCACCAGGCCCGCATACCAGGTCGGAATCTGTGGGAGGGTCGCGGCGCTGCCGGCCAGCGAAGCGGCAATGACGGGCAGGATGGCGATGGCAAGCGCGGCCCAGATCGGAGGGCGGCGGTCGACGAAGGTGGTTCCGGGGAGCGCGGTCATGACAGCAAGATGTGGGAGGGTTGAGCGTGCCGCAAGGTGACCGGCTTGCATCCTGCATGCGCCTCGCGCCAGATGGCATGTCTGTCCCTCATGGAACTTCTCAGCGATGTCGCAGCGCCCACTCCACCCCCGTTCCCTGACCGCGCAGGCGATGGGCAAGATCGATTCCGAGACGAGGGCGGTCGTCCCGCCGATCCATGTCGCCACGACCTATATCCGCGATCCCGATAACGGTTATTCCTCGGGCTTCGTCTATGGGCGCCCCGACAACGAGACGACGCGCGAGGCCGAAAGCGTGCTCGCCATGCTGGAGGAGGCGAAGGCCGGTGCGTTGCTGTTCGGCTCCGGCTCGGCGGCGGCGACGGCGGTCTTCCAGGCGCTGTCGCCGGGCGACCATGTCGTCGCGTCGAAGGTAATGTATTGGGCGCTGCGCAACTGGCTGATGACCGAAGGCACGCGCTGGGGCCTCAAGATCGATTTCGTCGAGACGGATGATCTCGCAGCGCTCAAGAGCGCCGTGAAGCCGGGCGTGACCAAACTGGTCTGGATCGAAACGCCGTCGAACCCGCTCTGGACCATCACCGACATCGCCGCCGCCGCGAAGATCGCCCATTCCGCCGGTGCCAAGCTCGCGGTCGATTCGACCTGCGCCTCGCCGGTGCATACGCGCCCCCTGACGCTGGGCGCCGATATCGTGATGCATTCGGCGACAAAGGTGCTGAACGGCCATTCCGATGTGATCGCCGGTGCACTCTGCGCCCGTGAGGACGACGATTTCTGGAACCGGGTGAAGACGGTCCGGCGCGGGCAGGGCGGCATCCTCGGACCGTTCGAGGCTTATCTGCTGATGCGCGGCATGCGCACGCTCCATGTCCGGCAGGAGCATCAATCCGCCGCCGCGATGGAGCTGGCGCAGCGGCTGGCGGCGCACCCGCTGGTGGCGCGCGTGCTCTATCCCGGCCTGCCGCAGCATCCCGGCCATGATGTCGCGGCGGCGCAGATGGAAAACGGCTTCGGCTTCATGCTGTCCGTCCAGGTCTCGGGCGGCGAGAAGGCCGCCATCGGCACGGCGGCCCATGTCGAACTCTACAAGCGCGCGACCTCGCTTGGCGGCGTGGAAAGCTTGATCGAGCATCGCGCCTCGATCGAAGGTGCCGGCTCGCCTTGCCCGACCGATCTGCTCAGGCTCTCGACCGGCATCGAGGATATCGAGGATCTCTATGCCGATCTCGATCAGGCGCTGAAGGCCGGGCATCGCTGAGGCATCGTCAGGCCCAGATCGTCAGTCCCAGATGGCCTTGGCCTTCTCCAGATAGCGCGTCCGCTCGGCAAGGCCGTTGCGGCCGCCATTGATCAGTTTGGTGACAGCGACGACGTCGTCGGCATCGGCGGCGACGTCGATGCCGCGCTCTTTCCAGTAGGCAATCGCGACCGCAAGCGAGACCGCCGGTTCTCGCGCCCGCTCGGGCTCGCCTTCGAGGTCGATGCCGAGCAGGCGGCCGAAGCGGCGGTAATTGGCGCGGCCGGTGAGCTGGAAGATGCCGCGGCCGTGATAGCGCAGGCCATCGCCGGCCTGCGTGTTGCCGAGATCGGCGCGGCCCTCATAGCGCAGGAAATAGGCGGCGCCGCCATACTCCTGGAGCGTGCGGAAACCGTCGGTCTCATGGGCGGCCTGGGCCAGGAAGTGGCAGATGCGCAGCCTTGTCGCGATCCCTTTCTCGCCGGCAACCCTGTCGAAGTCGTCGGCGATCGCGGTGACGATATCTGGCTTGGCCTTGGGCGCGAGCGCGCTCAGGCGCGCCTGCGTCACCGCGAGCGACGCTGCCGGAGAGGGCCCGAGGATAGCTATGGCGAGACCTTTGAGCGACATGGATGACCTCCCTGATGGCAGGTCATCATCGTGTCGTCGGCCGTCGCGGGGATAAATCTGCGATCGGCTCAGCCGCCGATCGCGACATATTCCTTTTCGATCGAGGAGGCGTGGACCTCGTGATCGAAGCCGTAGATGTGGATCGAGATCGCCTCGTCCGGTCCAAAATTGCGCATGCGGTGAATATTCGGGCCGCTTGGCAGCATGCATGCGACATAGCCCGGCAGGCGGTGCTGCTCCTCGGTCGGCACCGCGCGGGTGTCGTCGATGGCGCGATACCAGGTCTCGGTCACGGTGCCGGCGACGACGCCAAAGCAGCAGGAGCAATGATGGTCGTGGATGGAGGTCGCTGCGCCTTGGCCCCAGACGATCGCCCAGACACTGACGCCATCATCGCCGGCGAGCAGGTTGCGGGTGTAGGTGCCCGCCCGCCGCTCGAGCGGCAGGCGCTGGATTACGTCCGGCATCGCGACGAGTTCGCGCAACACGTTGCGGGCGGCGCCGAGATAGTCGCGGGTCTCGGTGCCATTGCTGCTGCGCAGGCTGCCGAGAACGGCGCTCCGACGCTCTGCATTCAGAAAACCCTGCATACCGCTCCCCTTCGATCGACAGGGAAATCTTAAGCGGGGAAGGCCGGAATGAGTTTGCAAAGATCGAGAATTTTCTTCTCTCTGTAAAATCGCTTGCCGGTTTGTAGTCGGTTTGTGGAATTAATTTCCCAGCGAGAGATATAATAGGCAATCTCCATTCTGGTTTGTAGGGTCTGATGGCGAAGCTCGACTCCTTCGATCTGCGTATTCTGGAGCGGCTGCAGGAAGATGCGAGCCTGCCGCTCGCCGAGCTTGCCGAAGCGGTCGGCCTGTCGGCCTCGCCCTGCTGGCGTCGGGTGCAGAAGCTGGAGGAGGGCGGCTACATCAAGCGCCGCGTTGCGTTACTGGACCGCCAGAAGCTGCAAGCCGGCGTGACGGTGTTCATCGCGGTGAAAACGGCGCGACACTCGATGGAGTGGCTGGAGCGCTTCCACCAGGCGGTGCATGATCTGCCGGAGATCGTCGATTTCTACCGGATGAGCGGTGAGATCGACTATCTGCTCAAGGCCTATGTCTCCGACATCACGGCCTATGACGCGCTCTACAAGAAGCTCATTTCACGCATCGACCTCAGCGACGTGACCTCGATGTTCGCGATGGAGGAGCTGAAGTCGACGACCGCGATCCCGCTGGGCTTCGCGACGCAAGGCTAAGGCTCTCCGTTATTGCGAGGAGCGAGCGACGAAGCAATCCAGGGGACGTGGAGCGCTGCCCTCCTGGATTGCTTCGCTGCGCTCGCAATGACGTCGGGACGTCCTCAGCCCTTCGCGACCTTCTGATAATCCTTCACATCGGAAAAGGTGATGTCGGGCGCGCGCTCGGAATCGTATTTCAGCGTGAACTGGGACGAGGCCATGAAGACCGGGTCGCCGTCGAGATCGTCCGCCATGGCCGAAGGCTTCAGTCCGACGAATTTCGCCAGCGCCACTTTATCGTCCGATGAGACCCAACGGGCGATCGAGAACTGGCATGGCTCGAAATCGACCGGCAGGGTGTATTCGGCGTCCATCCGCTCCTTGAGCACGTCGAGCTGGAGCGCGCCGACGACGCCGACGATCGCGGGTGCGCCGTCATGCGGCAGGAAGAGCTGGACGACGCCTTCCTCCGCCATCTGCTGCAAGGCTTCGCGCAGCTTCTTGGCCTTCATCGCGTCCTTGAGCTTCACGCGGCGCAGAATTTCGGGCGCGAAGCTCGGCACGCCCTTGAAGATGATGTCCTCGCCCTCGGTGAGCGTGTCGCCGATGCGCAGCGTGCCGTGGTTCGGCAGGCCGACGATATCTCCAGCGAAGGCCTCTTCCGCGATCGATCGGTCGCGGGCGAAGAAGAACTGCGGCGCATTCAGCGGCATCGGCTTGGAGGTCCGCACCAGCTTGGCCTTCATGCCGCGAGACAGCTTGCCCGAGCAGACGCGCATGAAGGCGATGCGGTCGCGGTGGTTGGGGTCCATGTTCGCCTGGATCTTGAAGACGAAGCCGGTCATCTTCGGCTCGCCCGCCTCGATCTCGCGCTTGTCGGCGATCTGTGCGCGCGGGCTTGGCGCATAGAGCCCCAGAGCGTCGATCAGGTCGCGTACGCCGTAGTCGCGCAGCGCCGCGCCCCAGTACAAGGGTGTCAGGTGGCCTTCGCGGAAAGCCTCGACATCGAAAGGCTTCAGGCCTTCGCTGGCGAGGAAGACTTCTTCGCGCCAGGTCTCGGCCAGGCCGTTCGGCAGCAATTCGTCGAACAGCGGATCGTCCCAGCCTGAAACCTGTTGGTCCTGCGCGCTCTCGTCGCCCTTCTGGTTGCGGCGGAAGGTATTGGCTTTCAGATCGTAGGTGCCGACGAAATCGCGCCCGCGTCCCACGGGCCAGGTCATCGGCGCCACATCGAGCGCGAGCGTGTTCTCGATTTCGGAGATCAGGTCGAAGGGGTCGCGGGTCTCGCGATCGACCTTGTTGATGAAGGTCACGATCGGGATGTCGCGAAGCCGACAGACCTCGATCAGCTTCTTGGTGCGGGCCTCGATGCCCTTGGCGGCGTCGATCACCATCACGGCCGAATCGACGGCCGTCAGCGTGCGGTAGGTGTCTTCCGAGAAGTCCTCGTGGCCCGGCGTGTCGAGCAGGTTGAAGACGTGGCCGCCATATTCGAAGGTCATCACCGAGGTGACGACCGAGATGCCGCGCTGGCGCTCGATCTTCATCCAGTCCGACGAGGTCTGGCGCCGGCCCTGCTTGGCCCGCACCTCGCCCGCGAGCTGGATGGCGCCGCCGAAATACAGCAGCTTCTCTGTCAGCGTCGTCTTGCCGGCGTCCGGGTGCGAGATGATCGCGAAGGTGCGCCGGCGCTCATGCGGCGCGGCAGAGGCCGCGGCGGCATCTGGGGTCGAAAGATCGGTCATGGCGCGCTTGAAGACTTAAGGGGGCGTGAAGTCAATCGGTCCCCGCCCAGCCTGTCATTCCGGGGCTTCGCGAAGCGAAGAACCCGGAACCCGCGACTGGGCAACGCACTATCGATTTAAGCGGCATCGCACCGAAGGTTTAGGTTTCTCACCCGGTCGTGGGTTCCGGGTTCGACCCTGCGGGCCGCCCCGGAATGACAAGGGCGTTTAGTTCTTCAGCCGATACCCGCTCTTGAAGATCCAGCCGATCGCGACGACGCAGCCGACGAGGAAGACCATCGTCATGCCGAGGCTGGTGGCGATGCCGACATCCGCGATGCCGTAGAAGCTCCAGCGAAAACCGCTGATCAGGTAGACGACCGGGTTGAACAGCGTCACCTTCTGCCAGAAGGGCGGCAGCATCGAGATCGAATAGAACGAGCCGCCGAGGAAGGCGAGCGGGGTCACGATCAGCAGCGGGATGACCTGAAGCTTCTCAAATCCGTCCGCCCAGATGCCGATGATGAAGCCGAATAGGCTGAAGGTCGTTGCCGTCAGCACGAGGAAGAGCAGCATCATCAGCGGATGCTCGATCCTGAGCGGAACGAACAGGGCCGCCGTCAGCAGGATGATCAGGCCCAGCATCATCGACTTGGTCGCCGCCGCGCCGACATAGGCGATCACCGCCTCCCACCACGCGATCGGGGCCGAGAGCAGCTCGTAGATCGTGCCGGTGAACTTCGGAAAGTAGATCCCGAAAGAGGCGTTGGCGATGCTCTGCGTCAGCAGGGACAGCATGATCAGGCCGGGCACGATGAAGGCGCCATAGGGTACGCCCTCGACCGACTGCATCCGCGAGCCGATCGCACCGCCGAAGACGATGAAATACAGCGAGGTCGAGAGTACGGGCGAGACAATGCTCTGCAAGGGCGTGCGCCAGGTGCGCGCCATCTCGAAGCGGAAGATCGCGGCGATGGCGCGCAGGTTGAAGCGCATCGGCGCGCTGTCGGCGCCGGAGCGGCGGTCGGTGGTCGCGGTCATGCGCGCTCCTTGACGAGGCTGACGAAGATATCCTCCAGCGAACTCTGGCTGGTGCTGAGGTCGCGGAAGCGGATGCCGGCCTCCGCCAGGCCCTGCAGTAGGGTGGTGATGCCGGTGCGCTCGGCCTTGGTGTCGTAGGTGTAGACGATCTCGTCGCCGGCGGCCGAAAGGCTGAGGTCGAATTCCGCGAGCGTCGGCGGCAAAGCCGCGAGGGGCTGCTGCAGCTGCAGGCTGAGCTGCTTCTTGCCGAGCTTGCGCATCAGCTCGGTTTTCTCCTCGACGAGGATGATCTCGCCCTTGGAAATGACGCCGATGCGATCGGCCATCTCCTCGGCTTCCTCAATGTAATGCGTCGTCAGGATAATGGTGACACCGTTTTCCTTGAGCCGGCGCACCATCTGCCACATGTCCTGTCTCAGCTCGACATCAACGCCGGCGGTCGGCTCGTCGAGGAAGAGGATGCGCGGCTCATGTGCCAGCGCCTTCGCGATCAGGACGCGGCGCTTCATGCCGCCGGAAAGCCGGCGGATCTGGGTGTCTTTCTTGTCCCAGAGCGAAAGGTCCTTGAGAACCTGCTCGATGAAGCCGGGGTTCTTTGGCTTGCCGAACAAGCCTCGGCTGAAGCTGACGGTGCTCCAGACGGTCTCGAAAGCGTCCGTGGTCAGCTCCTGCGGCACGAGGCCGATGGCGGAGCGGGCCGCGCGATAATCGTCACGAATGTCGTGGCCATCGGCCAGCACGGTGCCGGTGCTGGGCGTCACCAGACCGCAAATGATGCTGATCAGCGTCGTCTTGCCGGCGCCGTTGGGGCCGAGCAAAGCGAAGATTTCGCCGCGTCTGATCTCGAGATCGACCGATTTCAGGGCGCTGAAGCCGGTCGCATAGGTCTTGGAAAGGCCTGAGACCGAGATAATAGGCGATGCGGACATGGCGGGAAATCGTCCGGTTTCAGGCGGCATGATGGCGGCACCGACATGTGGCGACGAAGTGCGGCATCGCAAGAGGACGTTCTTCAGGAAATTGCGAAGAGCGCCGTCGGGTCGAAGCGTGACGGCTGGTCGGAAGGTGGCAAGCATCAGCGCAACAAAAAATGGCCGGGCGCAGGGCCCGGCCATTCGATACGGCTCTTTTCCGGCGCTTACCGCATGAAGAACCAGAGCAGGATGATCACCGGGATCGGAACGCCTACCAGCCAGAGAAGAATCGAACGCATCGCAGCACCCCCGTTCACAAATTGATGCTGCGGAAACGCGTGCGCGCCACGGAAAGTTCCCGGTTCGGCTATGTCTGCGCACTGGGATGCCAGGCCGGGGTATAGCCGTGTGCAAGCGCCGCGAGCGTCGCCGGAGGCGTGAGCGCGACGACCTCGCCGATGGGCCTCGGGACCGGCGTCCCGTAGCCGGAGGCCGACCAGGGAAGTGCAAGAGCGCCGCGCAGCGCAAGGAAGTCTTCCGTGCCGCGCAGCGCAAGAAAGTCTTCGCTGCATGCTGCGACGATCATCGCTCCGTCCGGCAGCGTCTCGGCGGAAAGGAGGTGGGTGCGCTTGGCCCGACCGTCGAGCCGTTCCCGATCGAGCAGCGCGTCGATCGCGGGGAAGAGCGGCACATGCCGGAGGCCGAGCCCCCGTACCAAGGCGTCGCGATAAGCAAGCGCATCCTTGCGGCGGCACTCCATGCAGGGACGGTGGCCGGCGGCCAGCGCCGTCACCTCGTCGCAGAAGAAGAGTTCGGTGTAGCCCTGGCTCCAGACCTCCCGCCTGCGGCCCTTGAAGGACAGCACGCAGCAGATCCATTGCCGGCTTGCCTGGATGCGGCGCGGTAGATCGCGCGTTCGCGGGTCGTGGAAGCGGCCGCCGCGGTTGCCGAACAGCAGACCGCGCGCAGCATCCGCGAACAGTTGGCCGTCCGGCCTCACGCGGTTGGGCAGGGGCATGATCTCACGCTCCGTTCAAGCGCCTGAAGCCCGCATCAGTACTGAACTCTAGTCCTGCCGAGCCGAGGCAGGATAACGTGCTTTCGTCGATCGTGGCAGGCTCCTCTTAACGCTAAGCCCAATTCTGCCGCGACCCCTAAGCTCTCATAAGTACTTTCGGTTGCACTGATGGCTCGCAAGAAACCAGAGGAGCCGGGCCTGCCGGATGAATTCCTATATCCCCCTGATCCTGTTCACGGTGCTGACCAACGCCGCAGCCCAGCTCATGCTGAAGCGCGGGATGAGCGGTCTCGGCGGTTTCGACATTCCCACAGATGGGCTGTTCGGCACCGTCTTCCGCGTCGTCTTCAACCCCTTCGTCTTCGCGGGGTTGTGCACCTTCGTCGTCAGCATGGCCTCGCATCTGATCGTGCTCTCCAAGGTGCAGATCAGCTACGCCTACCCCTTCCTGAGCCTCGCCTATGTCGTGGTCGCGGCCTACGCCTATTTCGTCTTCCACGAGGATCTGGGCACGGCGCGCATCGCCGGCATCGGCTTCATCGTGCTGGGCACCATCTTCATCGCACAGAGCTGAGGGCACCATGGACCTGATCGTTCGCCTGTTCCTGAAACTCGGCGCCGTGTTCGAGCCGCCGGTCGTGCTGCAGCCGATTCCGGTTCGCGTGCAGGCCAAGAGGCGTCTGCGATGAAGCATGTCATCATCGGCGGCGACGGTTTCGTCGGGGCCAGGCTTGCGGCCGATCTGGTGGCCATGGGCGAGACCGTGCTGGTCGCTGATATCCAGAAGAGCGCCCACGCACATTATGCGGCGGTGGCTTTCCAGCGCATCGATGTGACGGTGCCGGCAAGCTTGGAGAGCGTTCCGCTTTCGGCGGAGGACGTCGTCTACAACCTTTCCGCCAAGATGCTCTCGCCGATTGTGACGCGCGCGGAGCGGCACGATTTCTTCTGGCCGGTGAACTATCACGGGACGCAGAACGTCCTGAGCTGGATGGAAGCGCGCGGCGCGAACCGGCTCGTGCATTTCACCACCGACATGATCTACGGCCATTCGGTCACGGTGCCGCAGGACGAGACCCACCCGGCCCATCCGCTCGGCGAGTACGGCGAGAGTAAGCTCGCGACCGAGCGCCTGGCGGAGGATTACCGCGCCAAGGGGTTTCGCATCCCGATCTTCCGCCCGCGCCTGATCATCGGGCCGGGGCGTCTCGGTATTCTGGTGAAGCTGTTCAAGCTGATCGACATGAATTTGCCGGTGCCGATGATTGGCGCGGGTAAGAACCCCTATCAGTTCATCTCGGTCTTCGATTGCGCCAGCGCCTGCATCGCGGCGTGGAAGGCGGGCTTTCCCAACGAGGCCTATAATCTCGGCTCGGATGATCCGCCGTCGGTGCGCAAGCTTCTCGGTGACCTGATCCGGCATGCCGGCTCGAAGTCGGTCCTGCTGCCGACGCCGGCCTCTCTGGTCAAGTTGACGCTCGATGCGCTCGACGCGGTCAACCTGCCGATCATGGATCCGGAACAGTACAGGATCGCCGACGAGATTTGCATCCTCGATACCTCCAAGGCGAAGCGCGAGCTCGGCTGGCGGCCGCAGCACCGCGACGAGGATATGCTGCTCGCTGCCTATACCGAATATCGCAAGGCGAAGGAGGCGTCCGCCCCCGCCAGCAGGAGCCTCGCCGCATGAGCATGCCCGCCTTCAAGGACATCGAAACCGTGCCGCAGCGCCCGAATCTCTATACGGTCGAGGAGGCCAAGAGCCTCGACGCCGTCACGGTGAAGGACCTCTTCGCCGCCCATATCAACCCAGGCCAGCTGCATTTCCTGAAGCTGCTCGGCTTCGACAAGATCCTCGTCGATCGCGCCGAAGGCATGCATTACATCACCAAGGACGGCCGCAAGATCCTCGATTTCTTCGGCGGCTTCTGCTCGGTTGCCTTCGGGCACAACCATCCGCGCATCGTCGCGGCAAGGCAGCGCTTTCAGGACGAGAACCGCCATGAAATCTGCATGGCGTTCATGTCGCAATATGCCGCCGCGCTCTCGAAAAACCTCGCGGCTATCGCGCCGGGCGATCTCGACATGGTCTTCCTCGGCTCGACCGGCTCGGAGGCGATGGAAGCGGCACTGAAGGTTGCCGAACAGGCGCAAGGGCCGGGCAAGTCCAAGATCCTGCACGCGGCGAACTCGTTCCACGGCAAGACCAAGGGCGTGCTCTCGATCACGGATTCGACGCTTTACCAGTCCCAGTTCAAGCTGGTCGAGAACCGGGTCAAGGTGCCCTTCGGCGACATCGATGCGGTTCGGCAGACGCTGGAGAGCGACCCGGCGATCGGAATCGTCGTGATGGAGACGATCCAGGGAGGCGGTGGCATCGTCGAGGCGCCCGCCGGCTTCTGGCGGGAGCTGCGTGCGCTTTGCGACCGGCATGGCGTGCTGTGGGTCGCCGACGAGGTGCAGTGCGGGCTCGGCCGCACCGGACAGTTCTTCGCCTTCGAGCGCGACGGGGTGGTGCCGGATGTGACCGCGCTGGCCAAGGCGCTCGGCGGTTCCAAGGCCGCGATGGGCGCGATGATCGCGCGCCGCGAGATCTACATGAAGGCCTATGGCAAGCCGAAGAGCGCGTTGATCCACGCGCAGGCGACGTTTGGCGGCATGGGCGAGGCCTGCGTCTCGGCGATCGAAGCCCTGAACGTCCTCTATGACGAGGATCTGATGGGCAATGCGCAACGGCAGGGCGACTACCTGATCGAGCGGCTGAATGCGCTGCGCATCAAATACCCGACGCTGCTCAAGGAGATCCGCGGGCGCGGGCTGATGATCGGTATCGAGTTCCAGGACATCAGCGAGACGATGCCCTTCGGGCTGAAGCACATGGTTGCGCTGCTCGACGACAAGCTGAAGGGCTCGCTCTGCGGCTTCATCGGAGCGCTGCTGCTGAAGGAACACGACGTGCTCGTCGCCTTCACCGAGTACAACCGCAACGTCATCCGGCTGGAGCCGCCGCTGATCGTCACGCGCGAGCAATGCGACCAGTTCCTCGCCGCGTTCGAGGATGTGCTAGCGCGCGGTGTCACCGGCATCGTCACGGGCTATCTGCGCAAGATCGCGGCCGGCAAGAGCTGAGCGGCGCGCATGCCGAAACTTAAAAAAGAGGGGCCGGCGCGAGCTGGCCCCCTTTTTTGTTCGACTTGCGGTCTCAGGACGAGCTGACGCGCCGCCAGAAATCGGAGGAGAAGCCCGGATCGACATGCACCGCGAAATCCCGCCAGCGCGGGAAGGAGGCCTGGAAGGTCTCAGCCGACATCCGCGCATCCTTGTAGGGATTCACCCGACCGCCGGCATCGAGCACGATCCGATCGAGTTTCGCCAGAAGCGCATCGGTGCGCGCGCCCCGATAGGGGAAATCCAGCGTCAGCGTCGCGCCTGCGACGGGGAAGGACATCAGCCCCAGAGACGGCCGATCGCCGAAAAGCTTGAGCACGGTGAGGAAGGAGGCTTCGCCGGCGGCAAGGGTGCTGGCCAGCAACGCCTCGACGCTATCGCGGGCTCGCGACATCGGAAGGGCGCATTGAAACTGGCGCAGGCCGGCCGGGCCATAGGCGCGGTTCCAGTGGTTGATCGCGTCGAGGGGATAGAAGAACGGGCGATAGGAGACGAGGCGGTTGCCGCCGCCCCGCTGGCTTAGCCTGTAGACGAGGTTGAACGCGCGCAGTGTCGTCCGGTTGATCAGCGGGAAAGGTGGCTTCACGGGGAATGCCAGCGGGCGTGCGCTCGCGGCATGCAAGGGGCCGGGCTCTCCAGCATGATTGGCACGGAAGAAAATGCCCCGGCCGAAGTTGCGACCGCTCGCGAGAGCATCGATCCAGGCGACGGTGTAGGCGTGGGTCGCATCGGATGCTGCAGCCAGAGCGAAAAAACCGTCGAGATCGTCGAAGGGAACCGTCTGCTGCTCCATCAGCACGGAGTGGATCGGCATCAGTTGCAGCGTGACCTGCGTAATCAGCCCGGTCAGTCCGAGGCCGCCGATCGTGGCGGCGAAGAGGTCGGGATGAACGTCCGGCGCGCACAGGATCCGGTCGCCGTTGGATCGCATCAGCTCGAAGGCGCGGACATGCCGGCCGAAGGTGCCGGCGACGTGGTGATTCTTGCCATGGACATCGTTGGCGAGCGCGCCACCGATCGTCACGAAGGCCGTTCCGGGCGTCACGGGGGGAAACCAGCCGGCTGGCACGACGAGGTCGAGGAGCCCGGCGAAAGTCATGCCGGGCTCGCAGGTGATCAGACCGGTCTCGCGGTCGAAGGCGAGCACCTCGCGCAGACCGTGCGTATCGAGCAGCGTGCCATCGCTGATGAGACAGGAATCGCCGTAGGAGCGCCCATTGCCATAGGCGAGCACCGGCGTCCGGGAGCGCTCGGGATGGTCCATCCAGTCGCGTGCGTCGACGCTGCGGCTGTCCCGACCGGTTAGGCCGCCCCAGGACCGATAGGAATTGCGGGCGCCTGTCACGGCAGCAGTGTCGCCGCGACCATGATGCCGGCGACGACGAGCCCCATCAGCTGGCTGCGCCAGTCGCGGATCATGAAGACGAGCGGGTCGTCGGGCATCAGGCCGCGGCGCGCCAGAAACCAAATTCGCGCCATCTGATAAAGCACGATCGGGCAGACCAGCCAGATCAGCTCGGGGTGACGGTAGAGCTGTTTCACGGCGGCGCTGTCGACATAGAGCGCCATGATCAGCGCGCAGGTGCAGCCCGACGCCATGCCGAGCTGAGACAGCGCCTCCAGATCCTCGGCCTGGTAGCCCCGCCCGGCGTTTTTCAGTCCGGACTGATCCTGCGTGATCCGAAGCTCGGCGTATCGCTTCACCAGAGCAAGACTCAAGAACAGGAACATCGAAAAGGCGAGCAGCCAGGACGAGATCGGGATGCCGGCCGCGGCGTTGCCGGCGAGGATACGAAGCGTGTGCAAGGCCGCGAGCCCGAGTACGTCGACGAGCAGCCGGCGCTTTAAAAACAGCAGATAGGCCAGCGCCAGAAACAGATAGGTCAGCAGCGCGAGCAGGAAGTGCCGGGGCTGCGGCGTCAGCGCCGTGAGGCCGAACGCTGCCGCCAGCAGGACCGGGACCGCCGCATAGGCCTGGCCTACCGTGATCTCGCCGGCCGCGAGCGGGCGCCTGCGTTTCGTCGGATGCCGCCGGTCGGCTTCGACATCCTTGATGTCGTTCAGCAGATAGATCGCCGAAGCCAGCAGGCTGAACGAAAGGAAAGCGACAGCGCCGCTCCAGAGCGCTCCGGATTCGAAGACATCGTGGTTCAGAAGGATCGGGACGAAGACAAGTCCGTTCTTCAACCAGTGATGCGGACGCATCGCCCTGATCAAGGCGCTTGCAGACATGTTCCGGCTCGCCGCTCCCGCTTCGCCGCTCGCGATCCCGCGCAGCAACGGCCGGTTGTACCGGCGCCGGAGTTATCGTCCGGGAACTCCTAAGCGGTCGTGCATGGGTTTGGCGGACACGCGCGATTTGGACGGCGTGCTTAACGCCGCCTTGCTGTTCCCGCCGGCGCTTTTTTCAGACCTTGGCGGCGGCCGCAGCCGCATCGATATTGGCGACGAGCTCGGCATCGAGCCCGAGCGAACCGGCGAGACCCGCCAGGAAATCCTTCTCCGCAGGGGTATCGGGATCGATGGCGAGGCGCGCCGCCGCGTAGATCTGCGTCGCAAGTTCGGGGCTCTCGGCTGCATCGACCAGGGTCTCGATCGATGCCGGATGGGCCATCTCGCTCGCAAGCCACTGATGCGCCTCGGCATCGAGACCGGCTTCCTTGAGGCCGGCGAGGATGGTGTTTCGCTCGGTCTCGTCGATGGTCCCGTCCGAGGCGGCCGCCGCGATCATCGCGCGAATGAAGGTCAGCGCCGTGTTTTCGCTGGCCGCCTGCGGCTCGAACCCGGTGCCGGCCGGCGCGGGCAGGATCGGCTGCTGATTGCCATTGAGCAACGGCTTGCCGGCCTGATAACTCTGATAGGCCTTGTAGGCGAGCCCCCCGATGAGGGCGAGCCCGCCGAGCTTGGCCGCCGACATCGCGACGGAGCGTCCTCCTTTGGACCCGAAGACCAGCGCACCCAGGCTGCCGAGCGCGGCGCTGGCGAGCTGAGGATTATTGGCGAAGATGGTCTTGGCCTGCGCCAGCAGCTGATCTGTGTCCAGGCCGCCTGCGCCTGACGGCCCGGGCTGCGCGCCGGTCGGTCGGGCCGCGTCCCGGGCGCCCGTTTTGGCCTGGTTGAAGATTTGCCCGGCGAGGTTGCCGAGGCCGCCCGAGCGCTGGACCTGATCGGCCAGCCCGCCGAGCATGCCACCCAGACCCCCCCTGCTGACCGGAGAGCTGCCCGCCTTGCTGGCCGGAGCGCGTGACAGCCTGGCTGCCCGCGCTGACCAAAGCGTCGAGCAGCGATTTTGCATTGAACATGTCGGTTTCCCCGCCGAATTCCGGCGCCTTGAGTTGGCGCCGGAACAGTCATGCGAAGAAGGCATGACGATGGCACGACCGTGCCATCGTCCCCTGCCACGATGTCTCACCCCTTCAGGACAGGCGTCTCGGGCACCGGCGTCAGCGGTCCTTTGCCTTCGAACCAGGAGGCGAGGTTGTCGACCACGAGCTGGCCCATCTGTTCGCGCGTGTGCACCGAGGCCGACCCGACATGCGGCAGCAGCACGATATGGTCCATGGCGATCAACTCGGCCGGGACACGTGGCTCGTCTTCGAAAACATCGAGGCCCGCGGAGAGGATGGTCTTGTCCTGCAGCGCCTTGATCAGCGCCGGCTCGTCGACGATCGTACCGCGTCCGACGTTGACGAGAATGCCGTTCGGGCCCAGCGCCTTCAGGACCTCCGCGTTGATGATGTGGTGAGTCGCGGCCCCGCCCGGTGCGACCGAGATCAGCGTGTCGACATCGGCCGCCATGTCGATCAACGAGGGGTAATAGCGGTAATCCACATCCGCCTGGCGCGAGCGGCCGTGATAGGAGACCGGCAGGCCAAAGGCCTCGATCCGGTGAGCGACAGCCTTGCCGATGCGGCCGAGGCCGACGATGCCGACGCTGCGCTTCCGCAGCGAGGTGGTCAGCGGATAGGCTGCCTTCAGCCACTTGCCTTCGCGCAGATAGCGATCGACCTGCGGGAGTTGGCGGACGGTGGCAAGCAGCAGGCCGATGGCGAGGTCGGCGACCTCGTCGGTCAGGACGTCCGGCGTGTTGGTGACGATAAGGCCACGCTTGCCGGCCTCGGTCGCGTCGACATGATCGTAGCCGACGCCGAAACTAGAGACGATCTCGAGCTTCGGCAAAGCGTCGAACAGAGCGGCATCGACGCGGTTATGCCCACCGCCGGCCGCGACGCCGCGGACGCGGTCGGCGATATCCTTCAGGAAAACATCGCGATCCGGAGCCTTCCAGAGTTCGTGGACGACGAAGCGCGCCTTCAACTGATCGACGGCGTAAGCCATCAGCGGGCCGGTCATGACGATCTCGGGGGCATTGGCGGAGGGCATGGTCGCTTTATCCATAAGTTGGTCGAACGGAACGTTGCTGGATCGAGGCTGAATCGATTAGATCTGAGATTAGGCGTGCGCGGGTGCGATTGTCATCCCGCGAGGGCGCCGTGTCACCTCGCGAAGCCGACGCTGACGCGAGCGCTATTTAGTATGCTTTATTCAAGCGGTTTCGGGCGATCGCGACGTTTGCATCCAGGGCTGCGAGCGTCGTGTTAAGGCTGTCGATAACGAGCCCCGCCATGCGTGCCGCCGCCAGATCGCCATCCCGCTCCACGATCGCCATCAGCACATGTTCGTGGTCCGGCAGCGAGTCGACATAGGCGACCTCGTCGCCCGTTTTCAGCAGCATGGACCATTGCAGCGTCGCGATCACGGCGCTGGCCAGGCATTGCAGCGCGGCGTTCTGGGCGGCGCCGAAGATGGCCTCGTGGAAGGCCAGGTCGGCCCGGATCGTGACGTCGGCATAGGGCGGGTTGTCGACCATGGCGCGATAGGCGGCCTCGATGCGAGAGATGTCGCCGGGAGTGCGTCGCTGCGCTGCGAGGCGCGCTGCGCTCGGCTCCACAAAACGACGCAATTCGAAGAGATCGCGAATGAATTTCTCGTTCGGGTCGGCCTCGAAGTGCCAGGAGAGCACATCCGTGTCGAGCAGGTTCCAGCGCTCGCGGGGTGCCGCGCGCGTCCCGCTTTTGGGGCGGGCCTCGACGAGCCCCTTTGCGGTGAGCACCTTGACGGCTTCGCGATAAGCCGTGCGCGAGACCGAAATCTCGAGGCGCAGATCGTCTTCGTTGGGCAGCAGCTTTCCCGCCTGAACATCGCCCGAAATGATGGCGACCGCGAGCTTTTGGGCGACCTGGCCGAAGAGACGGTCGGGGTTGAGGGTCGTGGGACGCGAGAAGTCGCGAATCCGCATGGCCGGCGCTTCCTCCCGCGACGTTTCCCGAGGCCCGTTCTTTTCGGCGCGCGGCGCGGCCGCTGCGCTTGACAGGCTTTCCCTAATCGTATGACTTTATCGCAGGTCAAAGCGGATACAACTGCGCCTGCGCGCACATCTCGCTTGCATCATTCGGTCGCAAGAAGCCGATCATAAATCATCGCCACGGCGATGCGGGAACGGAAGCAGGGTTCAAGAACATGGCATCAGTCCAGATTGCCGATGTGCGTAAGGCTTATGGCTCGACGCAGGTCATCCATGGCGTCGACATCGATATCGATGACGGCGAGTTCGTCATTCTGGTCGGCCCGTCCGGCTGCGGAAAATCGACGCTGCTGCGTATGATCGCGGGGCTGGAGAACATTTCCGGCGGCGAGATCCGCATCGGGCCCAAGGTAGTGAACGACGTTCCGCCGAAGGAGCGCGACATCGCCATGGTATTCCAGAACTATGCGCTCTATCCGCATATGACGGTGGCCGACAACATGGCCTTCTCGATGAAGCTGCGTAAGGCGCCCAAAGCCGAGATCGAGCAGCGCGTCGGCAAGGCGGCCGGAATTCTCGGTCTCGACAAGCTTCTCGACCGCTATCCGCGCCAGCTCTCCGGCGGCCAGCGCCAGCGCGTCGCCATGGGCCGCGCCATCGTGCGCGACCCGCAGGTCTTCCTGTTCGACGAGCCGCTGTCCAATCTCGATGCCAAGCTGCGCGTGCAGATGCGCACCGAGATCAAGGAGCTGCATCAGCGCCTCAAGACCACCACGGTCTACGTCACGCACGACCAGATCGAAGCCATGACCATGGCCGACAAGATCGTCGTGATGCATGACGGCATCATCGAGCAGATGGGCGCCCCGCTCGATCTCTACGACAATCCGGCGAACCTGTTCGTGGCGGCTTTCATCGGCTCGCCCTCGATGAACCTGCTCAAGGGCAAGATCACAGCCGCGGGCTTCGAGACTGAAGGCGGCGTCGTTTGGCCGATCGGACGGCGCCCAGTCAATTCCGATGGCAAGGCCGCCGTGTTCGGCATTCGTCCGGAGCATATCCATCTCGACGCCAACGGGCTTGCGGCCGAGGTCGTGGTGATCGAGCCGATGGGTTCGGAGACCCAGGTCGTCGTGCGCTGCGGCGGGCAGAACCTGACCTGCGTCTTCCGCGAGCGCATCACGGCGAAGCCGGGCGAGACGATCCGCATCACGCCCGATATCGCCGTCACGCATCTCTTCGATGCGGAGACCAGCAAGCGCATGTGACCGGCGCGGCCTCTTCGAGGGGTCGCGAACGGCTGATGTTCGACTGCAACCGTGCATGACGGAGAGCCTATGCAGCTCTCCGCGGCTCTCATGGAGGAGACCCTAAGGATGAGCATCTCAAGACGTGACGTATTGATCGGTGGCGCGGGCGTCGCCGCAGGCGCGACCCTGCCGATGGCCCCCTCCATCGCGCAGTCCACCATCGAAAAGGGCGCGACGCTGCGCGTGCTGCGCCCGACGAAGTTCGTCGATGGCGATCAAAAAATGTTCGACGAGAACACCGAAGCCTTCACCAAGGCGACCGGCGTGCAGGTACGCGTCGACTATGCCGGCTGGGAGGATTTGCGACCGCAGACGGCGGTGACCGCGAATACGGGCGCGGGCCCGGATGTCGTCGTCGGCTGGGCCGATGATCCGCATATCTTCTCCGACAAGCTGGTCGACCTGACGCCGATCGCCGAAGATCTCGGCAAGAAATATGGCGGCTGGTATCCGATCGCCGAGAAATACGGCAAGAAGGACAAGACCGATCAGTGGGTCGCCATCCCGATGGGCGGCTCGGGCGGCCCGGCGGTCTATCGCGAATCCCATGTCAAGGAAGCCGGGTTCGACACCTTCCCGAAGGATCTCGACGGGTTCCTTTCGCTCTGCCGCAAGCTCAAGGCTAACGGCCACCCCTCCGGCTTCGCTCTCGGCAACGCGGTCGGCGACGGCAATTCGTTCTGCAACTGGCTCGTCTGGACCCATGGCGGGTACATGGTCGACGAGAACAACAAGGTCTCGATCAACTCGAAGGAGACGATCGAGGCGCTGAAATACGCCAAGGCGCTCTACGAGACCTTCATTCCCGGTACGCTCTCCTGGCTCGACATCAGCAACAACAAGGCGCTGACGGCCGGCGAAATCTCGCTGACCCAGAACGGCGTGTCGCTGTACTTCTCGATCAAGAACTCGAAGGACGAGAAGACTGCCGCGATCGGCAAGGACCTCAACCACGCCACCATGCCGATCGGCCCGCTCGGCCGCCCCTCGGAGCCGGCGCTGGTGATCAACGCCATGGTGTTCAAGCACACCAAATACCCGAATGCGGCCAAGGAATATCTCCGTTTCATGATGGAGAAGGACCAGTACGACAAGTGGCTGACCGGATCGTCCGGCTACTGGACCCAGCCGCTGAAGGCTTATGCGCAGAGCAAGGTCTGGGAGAGCGACCCCAAGATCCTGGTCTATCGCGACACCTGGGAGCGCGCGCTCTGGAGCGGATACAAGGGCTCGATCAACGAGGCCGCCGGCACCGTCAACGCCGAATATGTCGTGGTGCAGATGGTCGCCTCCGTCTGCGCCGGCCAGGCGACGCCGGAGGAAGCCGCGCGCGAGGCCGAGCGTCGCGCCAAGCGCTACTACAAGAGCTGATCTAACGCTGAACAGGGTTGCTGGCGAAGCCGGCAACCGGGAGAGGTCCTCGCCGTGCCGCACCGGGTGCGACGAGGGCGCCTCCTCATTCGCCACCGTATCGGGCGCGACGAACGGGCCTCCCTTCGTCGGGCCGATGCGACAGCCGACCCCAACGCGAGGGCGCCATGGCCGTAGCTGCCGCCGATCCTCGAACCGTCTATCACCTGCAGCAGAACTGGCTGGTGAGACTGTTCGACTACAAGCCTTTCCTGGTCTTCATCTGCCTGCTGCCGGCGGCAGGCTTCCTGCTCGTCTTTCTAAGCTATCCGCTGGGCCTGGGCATCTGGCTCGCCTTCACCGATACGCGCATCGGCCGGCCGGGAAGCTTCATCGGCTTCGAGAACTTCATCTCGCTGCTGGACGACCGGGTGTTCATCACCTCGGTCTGGAACACGCTGCTCTATACCGGGCTCGCGACCTTCGGAAAATTCGCGCTGGGCTTGTGGCTCGCGTTACTGCTGAACAACCGCCTGCCACTGAAGTCGCTGCTGCGGGCGATCATCCTGATCCCCTGGATCGTGCCGACGGTGCTGTCGGCGATCGCCTTCTGGTGGATCTACGACGCGCAGTTCTCGATCATCTCCTATGTGCTGGTCGATGTGCTCGGTTGGCGCGACACCTATATCGACTTCCTCGGCCAGCCCTGGCCGGCGCGGTTCTCGCTCATCGCGGCCAATATCTGGCGCGGCATTCCCTTCGTCGCGATCAGCCTGCTGGCCGGCCTGCAGACGATCTCGCCCTCGCTCTACGAGGCGGCGATGCTTGACGGCGCTAATGCCTGGCAGCGCTTCCGGCATGTGACGTTCCCGATGCTGATGCCGATCCTGGCGGTGGTGCTGACCTTCTCGGTGCTGTTCACTTTTACCGATTTCCAGCTGGTCTACGCCATCACCCGTGGCGGGCCGGTCAACGCGACGCATCTGATGGCGACGCTCGCCTTCCAGCGCGGCATTCCCGGCGGGCAGCTCGGCGAGGGCGCCGCCATCGCGGTCGCGATGATCCCCTTCCTGATCATGGCGACGATGTTCAGCTATTTCGGCCTGTCCCGACGCAAGTGGCAGCAGGGGGAAGCCAATGACTGATCACGCCGCCACCGCCACCCGCGCCACCCTGGTCGACAAGGAAAGCGAAGGCGTCATCGACTGGTCGTCAGGTCCGCGGCGCTTCATTACGCTTTATCTGCCGCTGTCGATCTTCATCTTCATCCTGCTCTTCCCGTTCTATTGGATGGCGATCACCGCCATCAAACCAAACGGCGAACTGCTCGACTACAAGGTCAACAACCCGTTCTGGGTGAGGTCGCCGACGCTCGACAACATCAAGAAGCTGCTGTTCGAGACCGACTATCCGCAGTGGCTCTGGACCACGATGATGGTCGCGGCTGTCGCCACCGTGCTCTCGCTGTTCTCCAGCGTGCTCGCGGCCTATGCGATCCAGCGGTTGAAGTTCAAGGGCTCGCAATATGTCGGGCTGGCGATCTATCTGGCCTATCTTGTGCCGCCCTCGATCCTGTTCATTCCGCTGGCGACGCTGATCTTCCAGTTCGGACTGTTCGATTCACCGCTTGCCCTGATCCTGACCTATCCGACCTTCCTGATCCCGTTCTGCACCTGGCTCCTGATCGGCTACTTCAAGTCGATCCCCTATGAGCTCGAGGAATGCGCGATGATCGACGGGGCGACGCGGCTTCAAACGCTGTGGCGCATCACCTTGCCGCTCGCCCTGCCGGGGTTGATCTCGGCCGGCATCTTCGCCTTCACGCTGTCCTGGAACGAGTTCATCTACGCGCTCGCCTTCATCCAGTCGGCGGAGAAGAAGACGGTTCCGGTCGCGGTTTTGACCCAGCTCGTCGAAGGCGACGTCTATCAATGGGGTTCGCTGATGGCGGGCGCCCTGCTGGGCTCGATTCCCGTCGCGATCCTGTATTCCTTCTTCGTCGATTACTACGTCGCCTCGCTGACCGGCGCAGTGAAGGAGTAGCCGATACCGGCATCCGGCTGCTGATGCCGGTATCATCGTCGATCGCGGGCACGGCATGGGCCGTGCCCGCCCGTTTCCGAGAGTTGTGATGTCGAATCCTATCTCCGCCGTCGCCTTCATCGGCCTGGGCGCCATGGGTGCGCCGATGGCGGAGAACCTGGTGAAGCGCCAGTTCCAGGTACGGGGCTTCGACATGCGGGAGACCGCGCGCGCCGCTCTCGCTGCCGCCGGGGGCGAAGCGTCGAACAGCGCCGCTGCGGCTGCGCAGGGCGCCGACGCGCTGGTGCTGATGGTGGTCAATGCGGCGCAGGCCCGTGCCGTGCTGTTCGAGGCCGGCACGCTGACGGCCTTGGCGGCGGATGCGACCGTGGTGTTGATGGCGACCTGTTCGCCGGGGGATGCCGAGGCGATCGGAGCCGAGGTTACGAAAACCGGGCGCCACTTCATCGATGCGCCGGTGTCCGGCGGCGTCAACGGCGCGCGAAACGCGACGCTGACGATCATGGTCGGGGCGCCGTCCGAGAGCTTCGCGCGGGTTAAGCCCGTGCTCGATGCGCTCGGCGACAAAGTCTTTCATGTCGGCGAGAAGGCCGGGCAGGGGGCGACGGTGAAGACCGTCAACCAGCTGCTCTGCGGGGTGCACATCGCGGTCGCGGCCGAGGCGTTGTCGCTGGCCGAGAAAGCGGGGATCGACGGCGGGCTGCTGTTCCAGATCATGGGCGGCTCGGCCGCGTCGTCGTGGATGCTGAAGGATCGCGGTCCGCGCATGCAGGAGCAGGAGCCTACTGTCGCGAGCGCCGTCGACATCTTCGTCAAGGATCTGGGGATCGTGCTCGATGCCGGACGCTCGGCGAAGGCCGCCTTGCCGCTGGCGGCGGCGGCGCATCAGATGTTCCTGGCGGCGTCCGGCCTCGGCCATGGCGGGCGTGACGACAGCCAGGTCGTGCGCGCCTATCGCGCTCTCAACGCCAAGCCTGAAGACGATGCCTGAGCGGCGTTCAGCGCGGCGCGCAGGTCGTGCCCCTGACGATCAGCTTCGGCGTCAGCGTCAGTCTCTGTGGCGGCGTCGACGGGTTGGCGATGCGGTTGAGCAGGAAGGCGGCGGATTTCGCGCCCATCTCGTTTTGGAAGTTATGAACCGTCGTCAGAGCCGGGAACCATTGCGCGGCTTCCTTCACGTCGTCGCAGCCGACGATCGAGAAATCCCGCCCGGCCTCGCGTCCGCGATGGCGCAGGCCGAGCATCGCTCCGAAAGCCGCGATGTCGTTCATGCAGAAGGCTGCGGTAGGGGGCTCTCCCGCATCGAGGACATGCTGGATGCCCCTGAGCCCGTTCTCGCGCGTCCCGATGCCGAAGTAGACGATCGCCGGATCATGCGACAACTGATGGCGCGTCAGCATCTCGCGATAGCTCGCATAGCGATTACGGCCGGTGGAGATGTCGTCATTTGCGCAGATGAAGGCGATGCGGCGATGGCCGAGCCCGATCAGATGCTCCATCGCCTGGAACGTGCCGTGCCGATCATCCGAGCCGACGAAGTCCAGATCGAGCCCGGTCAATTCGCGCGAGAGCTGGACGATCGGTATCCCGGCATCGGTGAGGGGCCGCAGGCTCTCGGCCGTGCTGCCGCTGGCCGGGCACAGGATCATGCCGTCGGGACGATATTCGGCCAAGGTGTTCAGGACCCGCTGCTGACGCTCCAGATCCTCGGCATAGGTGCCCAGCAGCACGGATCGCCCCTGCGCGGTCGTCGTCTCCTCGATGGCGGCCAGCAGCTCGGCGAAATAGGGGTTGGTGATGTCGTGGAAGCCGACGCCGATGATGTTGGTTCGGTCGGTCCGCAGGGCGGCGGCGCTGCGGTTGTAGCTGTAGCCCATCGCGCGGGCGATCTCGCGAACACGGGTGCGCGTCGCCTCGGCCACGAGTGGCGAGTCCCGCAGTGCGAGGGACACCGTCGCGGTCGAGACCGCGAGGCGGTCCGCGAGGATCTGGAGCGTGACCCGGGCACGCCCCGTCGCTGCCTGGGGAGGTTGCGTGAGGCCGGTCCCAGTGGGGCCTTGGGTCATGAGCGGTCCGTCATCGCAACCGGCGGCCTTGCAAAGATTGCGGCCGCTCCTGTCATTCGCTTTTTCATACAGATAGCCGGGAGAATTTGAAAATGAGCACGGAACGGGACACGGTCGGCTTCATCGGCATCGGCTTCATGGGCGCGGGGATGGCTCGCAACCTCCTCGAAAAGGGCTTTGCCCTGACGGTGATGGGCCATCGCAACCGCAAGCCGGTCGAGGAACTGGTGGCGGCCGGCGCCGTCGAGGCCGGCACCGCGCGGGAGCTCGCGGCGCGCTCGCGCATCGTTTTCCTCTGCGTCACGGGGTCGGCGCAGGTCGAGAGCGTGCTCAGGGGCGAGGACGGGATCATCGCCGGCGCTGCGCCCGGCACGGTGGTCGTGGATTGCTCGACCTCGGACCCGACGGTGACGGTCAGGCTGGCGCAGGAGCTGGAGGCGGTTGGGCTGCACCTCGCCGACGCGCCGCTCGGCGGCACACCGGCACAGGCGGCGGAGGGCAAGCTCTCGGCCATGATCGGGGCCGCCCCGGAGGTCTTCGCGCGCATCAAGCCCGCCTGCGAGGCCTGGGCGGAAAGGATCGTCCATGTCGGCCCGGTCGGGGACGGGCATAAGATGAAGCTGCTCAACAACTTCCTGTCGATGGGCTACGCCGCGATCTATGCCGAGGCCCTGACACTCGGCCAGAAGATCGGCATCACGCCAGCGAATTTCGACAGCGTGATCCGGGGCGGCCGGATGGATTGCGGCTTCTACCAGACCTTCATGCGGTATGTGCTCGAGCGCGACCGGGACGCGCACAAGTTCACGCTCGCCAATGCGTTGAAGGATGTGCGCTATCTGGAGAGCGTCGCCAATGCCGCCGGGGTAGCAAATCCGGTCGGCAATGCCGTGAAGAACAGCTTCGCCACCGCAGTCGCCAACGGCAAGGGCGAGGACTACGTGCCGATGATCTCGGACTGGATCGCAGGTCTCAACGGGACATCGCTGGCCGGTAAATAGCGCGGGCCGGCCGCGAACGCTTTGGACCGGCTTGCTAACGTCTTTGATCGGTCTGCGAACGCTTGGGCCTGAACCGCGTTGGTCCGGTTCAGGCGGGGCGGGAGCGAGCATGTCGAACGGGCGGCAGGAACTGAGACAGGCGTTCCGGCGCTTCGAGCAGGAGGTGCCGCTCTGGTTCGGCGCCGGCCTGCGCTGGCTGCGTCATCCGCGGTCGCGCTGGATCAGGCTGCCGGCGGGCGTGCTGCTGATGCTCGGCGGCGTTTTCGCGATCCTGCCCGGGCTGGGGCTCTGGATGCTGCCGCTCGGCCTGCTCCTGCTCGCCGGCGACATTCCGGTGCTGCGCAAGCCGGTCGCGCGTTTCACGATCTGGAGCGCGGAGAAATGGGCTGGCCTCAGGGAGCGCTTTCACAAGCGCGGCTGACCGGCCACGGATCGGGGCTCGACGGTGGGGGTTGCCGGCAAGGCCGATGGCGTCCATCGTCCGCCGACGACGGGGAGACCGGGAGCGTTGCCCGCTATGAATCGCAACTTCATTCAAGAGCTCGTTGCGGGCATCACCACACGCGGCCGGGAATTCGTGGGCTTCGAGCGGTTCGGATCCCGCCAGCTTGCGCCCGACCTGTCGTTGCTGGCGCAGGATCTGCTCGGCGGGCGAGGCGAGGCTTCGGGCGTCGCGCTCGCTCATGAGCTTCTGGCCGGCTATGCCAAGGCCGATGCGTCGACGCGGCTCGCCTTCCTGAGGAGGCTGGCGACGGATTACGGGCCGGATCCGGCGCGGCTGAACCCTGCGGTCGCGGCTTATCTCGCCGAGCCCAGCGCCGAGAACGCGGCCAACCTCAACGAGGCCTCCGAGCCTCGGCGGCAAGAGCTGTTGCGTCGGCTGAACCGCGCAGCGGGCGGCACCGCAGCGCTGGTCCGGATGCGCGAGGATTTGCTCACGGCGTTGCGGGAGCACCGGGAGCTCGGCGTCGTCGACCGCGATTTCGTCCATCTCTTCGCCTCCTGGTTCAACCGCGGCTTTCTCGTGCTGAAGGCGATCGACTGGACGACCTCGGCCAATATCCTCGAAAAGATCATCCGCTATGAGGCGGTGCACACCATTCAAAGCTGGGACGACCTGCGCAACCGGCTGGCGCCGGGGGACCGGCGCTGCTTCGCTTTTTTCCATCCGCAAATGGGCGACGAGCCGCTGGTCTTTGTCGAGGTGGCGCTGACGAAGACCATGCCGGACGCGATAGGACCGCTGCTCGACCTCAGCCGTGAAGCGTTGCCCGCCAGCGGGGCGACGACCGCCGTGTTCTATTCCATCTCCAACTGCCAGTCGGGTCTGAAGGGCGTGAGCTTCGGCAATTTCCTGATCAAGCAGGTGGTCGAGGAGTTGAAGCGCGAACTGCCGGGGCTGACCAGCTTCGTCACATTGTCTCCGGTGCCGGGCTTCATGGCCTGGCTCAAGCGCATGTTGGCCACCGACGACGAAGCGCGTCCGGATCTCGCCTGGGCGGAACTGGAGGCGCTGCTCGATCCCGGCTGGGTGGCGCGGACGGAGGAGGAGACTGCCCGGTTGCGCGAGGCTCAACTGGCCGCGGCCGCTTATTATTTCCTGCAGGCGGGCGAGGTCGGCCGGCCTGTCGATCCGGTCGCGCGGTTTCATCTCGGCAATGGCGCACGCCTCGAGCGGATCGACTGGAAGGGCGATCCATCCGCCAACGGGTTGCAGCAAGGCGGCGGGCTGATGGTGAACTACCTCTATGACCTGAGCGCAATCGAAGCCCAGCACGAGGCCTTTGCGCAGCACGGCACCATTGCGGCCGCGCCGGCCGTGCGCAAACTCAACTCGGCACCTCTGGCGGCACGTTCGCGCCAAAAGCGTGCGTCGGGAACCGCTGCCGCACGGATCAGCCAGGGCTGACAACAAGAAATCCGGGGACGAGACGACCATGACCAATCACCTTTTCGACCTGATCCGCTCGCGCATTCCGGCGCCCGACGCGCTCTTCGCGACGCTCGATGACGGCCGCCGCTACAGCTATGGCGAGATGGTCGACGTCTCCGGCCGCTTCGCCAGCGTGCTGGTGTCGCTGGGCGTGAAGCCGGGCGACCGGGTCGCGGTGCAGGTCGAGAAAAGCATCGAGGCTTTGATGCTCTATCTCGGCACCGTGCGGGCCGGCGCCATCTTCCTGCCACTGAACAGCGCCTATACGCCGGCCGAAATCGAATACTTCCTCGGCGATGCCGAGCCGGCGGTCTTTGTCTGCGATCCGGCCAAGGCCGCCGCTTTGACGCCGTTTGCCGAGAAGGCCGGCGCCAGGCTGGAGACGCTGGGCGTCTGGCGGTCGCCGACCGTCTCGGCCGGCACCTTGTCCGACAAGGTCCTGGCGGCCTCGGGCCGCTTCGAGGATGTCGTGCGCGGCCCCGACGACCTCGCGGCGATCCTCTACACGTCGGGCACGACGGGGCGCTCGAAGGGCGCCATGCTCAGCCACGACAATCTGTCTTCGAACGCGCTGACGCTGGTCGATTCCTGGCGGTTCACCAAGGACGACACGCTGCTGCACGCACTGCCGATCTTCCACACCCATGGGCTTTTCGTTGCGACGAACGTGGTTCTGCTGTCGGGCGCCTCGATGATCCTGCTGCCGAAGTTCGATCCGGACCAGGTTTTCAAATACCTTCCTGACGCGACCGCCATGATGGGCGTTCCGACCTTCTATGTCAGGCTCCTGCAGGATGCGCGGCTGACGAAGGAAGCGACACGGCATATCCGCCTGTTCGTCTCGGGCTCGGCGCCATTGCTAGCCGAGACGCATCGCGAATGGAGCGAACGGACCGGCCACGCCATCCTCGAGCGCTACGGGATGACTGAGACCAACATGAACACCTCGAATCCCTATGACGGCGATCGGATCGCCGGCACGGTCGGCCATCCGCTGCCGGGTGTCTCGGCGCGTGTCGTCGATCCGGAGAGCGGCCGTGAACTGCCCCGGGACGAGATCGGGATGATCGAGGTCAAGGGGCCGAACGTCTTCAAGGGCTATTGGCGAAACCCCGAGAAAACCAAGGCCGAGTTTCGCGAGGACGGGTTCTTCATCACCGGCGATCTCGGCAAGATCGACCCCGCAGGGTATGTCTACATTCTCGGCCGGGGCAAAGACCTGATCATCACCGGCGGCTACAACGTCTATCCCAAAGAGGTCGAGACTGAGATCGACGGCATGGAGGGAGTGGTGGAAAGCGCCGTGTTCGGCGTGTCCCACCCGGATTTCGGCGAGGGTGTCACCGCCGCTGTCGTGCTGAAGCCGGGCGTCGCCATTTCGGCGCAGGCCATCGCGCGGGCGTTGGAAGAGCGCTTGGCCAAATTCAAGCAACCCAAGCGGGTCTTCATCGTCGATGAGCTGCCACGCAACACCATGGGCAAGGTGCAGAAGAACCTGTTGCGCGATCAGTACAGGGACATCTACGCGGCAAAGCGCGCCGCCAGAGCCTGACCTCGCACGCGCCTGCCTGGTCATTTCGGCGGTGGCGCTTTAGCGCCGCTGCTGTTTGCCGGCCTGTCGGACTCCGATCGGGTAGAATTGGTATAGATCGTCAGCCCGCAAGTAAAGCATGGATTAATACTTATTAATGCAAATGATTAGTAAGAGCATTATTATGTGTTCTTGACTTTGAGAGGGTATTTGGTCCATCGGAGCGTCTTCGCACGGCCTGCCGCTACGGAGAACGACGTGAAGATGCCGATCCTGTCCCTCAACCAGATCGCGCTGGGCAATCTCGTTGTCAGCATCGTCGTTCTCGGCGTGAAATATGCCGCCTATCTGACGACGGGCAGCGTGGCGTTGTATTCGGACGCGCTGGAAAGCATCATCAACGTGGCCACGGCCTGCGCCGCCATCGTCGCCATCCGCTTCGCCGAGGTCCCGCCCGACGAGGAGCACCCTTACGGGCATTACAAGGCCGAATACATGTCGGCGGCGATCGTGGGCGCGATGATCATCCTCGCCGCGCTCGCGATCCTGCGGGAGGCCTATTACGGCTTCCTCGACCCCCGGCAGATCGAAGCGCCCTGGCTCGGCCTGATGATCAGTGCCGGCGCCACGTTGCTCAACGCGCTCTGGAGCGGGTTCCTGATCAAGCAAGGCAAGGCGCATCGCTCGGCTGCGCTCAGCGCCGACGGCAAGCACCTGTTTGCCGATGTCGTTACCTCTGTCGGCGTCCTCGTCGGCGTATTGCTGGTGGTGGTGACCGGCATCAAGGTCTTCGATGCCGCGCTGGCAGCGCTGGTTTCGCTCAACGTGCTGTGGAGCGGCTGGGGCGTGGTGCGCGACAATGTCAGCGGGCTGATGGACGAGTCCGCGCCGGCGGACGAATTGGCGCGGATTCGGGAAACCATTTCACGCAATGCCGAAGGCTCGATCGAGGCTCATGCTTTGCGCACGCGGCTTGCCGGCAAGGCGACCTTTGTCGATTTCCATCTTGTCGTCGCGGGTTCGATGCCGGTTTGCGAAGCGCATGAGATCTGCGATCGCATCGAGCACGCGCTGAAGGCCGACCTTCCCGGCATCTTCGTCAACATCCATGTCGAGCCGGAGGGCAAGGCGAAGCACAAGGGCATCGTCGTTCTGTAGAACCGTACCTCGTCTTCGGGATCGTCCGTCCTCCTGACTGCGTAGACGCCAGCGCATTTCGGCAGGCGGCCCAGTCTCACGGTCGGGGATCGACGATTCGCCGTGGATGGGAACGCGCCATGATCGCTTGCGTTGAGGGGACGCATGTAGGGCGCATCGATCGAGGACGGCTGCCGTGGATTCGTCACAGGACATGGAAATTCAGGAACCGAATTCACAGCAGAGGCCACTGGTCCCGGCTGATTTCAAGAACCCCGCCATTCTGCTTGCCGGGACCGTCGACGACGAGATGTACGGCACTTTTCGGGCGGGGCTGACGGCCGCGCCGACCTCGGGCCTGGTCGTGGTCGAACTCGGCACGCTGGGTGGCGATCCCGAGGTGGCCCGGATGATGGGCGAGGATATCCGCTTCCACAGCGACCTCGATCCCGGCCGCCGTTTCGTCTTTTTGGGCAAAGCGGCAGTCTATTCGGCGGGCGCCACCTTCATGAGCTTCTTTGCCCGGCAGAACCGCTATCTGACGCGTGGAACGCGGCTCATGATCCACGAGCGCAAGCTGCAAGGGCAGGTGACGCTCGACGGGCCGCTCAAGACCTGTATCGCCAGCCTCAAGGCCAAGCTCAACGAGATCGAGCACTCGATCGCGATCGAAAACGAGGGCTTCGAGAACCTGGTGCGGGGCTCGAATGTTACAATGGACGAGGTGCTGCGGCGCGCGCCGGAGAATTGGTACATCGAGGCTCAGGAAGCGAAGTCGCTGGGGCTGATCCAAGACGTCATCTGATCCAAGACTTCATCTGATCGAAGACGTCATCTGACGAGGCGAGCCATGACCGTGACCATCGAAACCAACGAACAATATGAGGCGGCTGCGCTCAGGCTTGGGGAACTCTCCCGAGCCAGCGTCGAGACGTTGGACGACGTCGAGTTCGAGCAGCTCAGCATGGCGATGATGGGTTTCGAGGCACGCCGGCTGTCGGGCGTCCCGGAGCTCACGCTGACCGTCGGGGCGCCGGATCGCTCGGAGGCCTGACGCTAGTAGACATCCGCTTGGGCGGCGATCTCGTTGCGCTCCCGGCGCTCGGCGAAAGCCGATGAGGCTTCGGAACGAAGCGGTGGTGCCCCTGGCCGGAATCGAACCAGCACTCCTTGCGGAACTCGATTTTGAGTCGAGCGCGTCTACCAATTCCGCCACAGGGGCCCCTTGCAGGCGGGCGGACTATAGCGATGAGCCGGTCCCGGTCAATCGGCTTGCGGCTGGAAAACAACGCGGTCGCGGACGGCTCCATCGCCGTGCGGGCGCTTCGCCGAACGTCCTGCCGATCTTTCGCGGCTGTGGTGTTTCCCCTTTGCCGCGTGATGCTCTAGAGCCTCCGCATCCGTGCCCGCCCACCACCTCCCGTCACAGTCGAGCTTGCGATGATCCGGCGCCTTTACGAGTGGACGATGTCGCTGGCGGCCCGGCCGCGGGCGGAGCTGTGGCTCGGTGCCGTGGCTTTCGTCGAAAGCTCGTTCTTTCTGATTCCCGCCGATGTGCTGTTCGTGCCGATGGCGCTTGCGCGGCCGGCTCGCGCCTATCGGCTGGCGCTGATCGCGACGGTGTTCTCGGTTCTCGGCGGCATCATGGGCTATGCCATCGGTTATTACGCGTTCGAAACCCTGGCGAGGCCGGTGCTGGCCTTCTATGGCAAGCTCGATGCCTTCGACAGCTTGCGCGCCTGCGCCGGTCCAGACACGACGCTGATCCTGCTGACGACCTCGGGGCTGGCCCATCTGCCGCCGATCAAGGTTGTGACCATCCTGGCCGGCGCGGTGCATATCGGGCTCACCTTCTTCATCGTCTCCTGTGTGGTGGCGCGCGGAGCGCGGTTCTTTGCGCTGGCCTTTCTGCTGCGGCGCTATGGCGACTCCATCCGCCATTTCATCGAGCGTCGCCTGAAAGTGATCGCGGTGGTCGCGGCCGGCCTGCTGATCCTGCTTTATTTTGGCCTCAAGCTGGTCGCAGGGTCTGGCCAGCTCCTGTCCTGCTGAGACGCCATGACGACGACCATTCTGACATCATCGCCCAATGAGGCGCGGCTGCTGACGCCCTTGCGGTTGATCGGTTTGATCGGGATCGTCAGCCTGGCGCTGATCTCAGGCGCCTGGTATTTCCAGCTCGTCGTCGGCTTGGTGCCCTGCAAGCTTTGCCTCGAGCAGCGCCTGCCGCATTACGCCGCGATAGCGCTGGCGGTCGTGGGAGCGGTGGTCGCTCGCTCGGCCAGGCTGCAATGGTTCGTGCTGCTGGCACTGGCAGGGCTGATGGCCTTGAGCGCAGGCCTGGGCCTCTATCATGCCGGGGTCGAATGGGGCTGGTTTGTGGGGCCGAGCGATTGCGGCGGCGGTATCGCGACAGCCGGTGTGCAGGACCTCATGAGACAGCTGCAGAGCGTGAAAATCGTCTCCTGCGCCGAGGCGGCCTGGCGATTCCTCGGGCTGTCGTTGGCGGGGTGGAACGCGATCGTTTCCGCCGCGCTGTTCGGGCTGGCCGCTGCAGGGCTGCTGCAGCGGCGGGACTGAGGGCTCACGGCTCCAGTTCGGAATCCCAGTAGAGATAATCCAGCCAGCTCTCGTGCAGATAGTTCGGCGGGAACAGCTTGCCGTTGCGGTGCAGGTCGTTGATCGTCGGCGCGAAGGGTTTCTGCGCGGGGATCATCTCGGCTGCCGCCGGCATCTTGTCGCCCTTACGGAGATTGCAGGGGGAGCACGCTGCGACCACGTTCTCCCAGGTCGTCAGTCCGCCCTTCGAGCGCGGGATGACATGGTCGAAGGTCAGCTCGTCGCGCGCATGGCAGTACTGGCACGCGAAACGGTCACGCAGGAAGACGTTGAACCGGGTGAAGGCCGGTGTCCGCGAGGGCTTGATGTAGCTCTTCAGCGAGACGACCGAGGGCAGCCGCATGTCGAAGGAGGGGCTGCGGACGACGGTGTCGTATTCGGAGACGATGTTCACTCGGTCCATGAAGACCGCCTTGATCGTGTCCTGCCAGCTCCACAGAGACAGCGGATAATAGCTCAACGGCCGAAAATCGGCGTTGAGGACGAGCGCCGGGCAGCCCTCCGGCGACGCCGTCTGATGCATCACATGCGCCGTCAAACCCGTCGCACCTCCGCTTCGCGGGGCACAGTTCGATCTGGCTGCGAAGCAAACAGACCAAACGTTGCACCAACTTTACGTCGGAGACTGGCTCACTCACCAGGTCGCTTTAACCTGATGACCAGGCTCCAGCGGGACGAATCCCGCCCCGCGATCAATGTAAGCGCGAGACGACAGGAATGTGAAGGGGATGCTGCGAGAAGGCGCTGGCAACAGTCAGGCGCAGACCGGAACGGACGCTCTGGCGTCAGCGTGTCGGAACCGGCTTCTCACCCCGATAATCGTAGAAACCGCGCTTGGTCTTGCGGCCGAGCCAGCCGGCCTCGACATATTTCACCAGAAGCGGGCAGGGGCGGTATTTCGAATCGGCCAGCCCGTCATAGAGCACCTGCATCACCGAGAGGCAGGTATCGAGACCGATGAAGTCGGCAAGCTGGAGCGGCCCCATCGGGTGGTTGGCGCCGAGCCGCATCGCGGTATCGATCGCATCGACCGAGCCGACGCCCTCATAGAGCGTATAGACGGCTTCGTTGATCATCGGCAGCAGAATGCGGTTGACGATGAAGGCCGGGAAATCCTCCGAGACCGATATGGTCTTGTGCAGCTTCGAGACGAATTCCTTGGCGATCTCGAAGGTGCCATCATCGGTGGCGATGCCACGGATCAGCTCGACGAGCTGCATCAGCGGCACGGGGTTCATGAAATGGATGCCGATGAAGTGCTCGGGCCGGTCGGTCGCGGCGGCCAGCCGCGTGATCGAGATCGAGGAGGTGTTGGAGGCCAGGATCGCGTCGGCGCGAAGATGCGGGCAAACGGCGGTGAAGATCTTGCGCTTCACCTCCTCGTTCTCGGTAGCGGCCTCGATCACCAGATCGCAGTCGCCGAGATTCGCCAGCCCGGGCGCCGCCTCGATGCGAGCCATGGCGACGCGGCGTTCCTCGTCAGGCAAGCCGCCCTTGGCGACCTGACGGGCCATGTTGCCGTCGATGGTGGCCAGCGCCGCGTTGATCCGCTCTTCGACGACATCGTGCAGCTTCACGCCGAAGCCGGCTACGGCTGCGACATGGGCGATACCGTTGCCCATCTGGCCCGCGCCGATGATGCCGATCTTCTTGATCGCCTTGTCCGACATGATCCGTTCCCGATATCCGTCATGCTCCCGCAGGAGCGAGGCGGGCCGCCGATGGGCGGCCCGTTCAGCGGTTACTTGCCGATTTTCGCGAGCTCGGCGTCGAGCTCCGGCAGGAGGGTAAAGAGGTCGCCGACGAGGCCGTAATCGGCGATCTGGAAGATCGGTGCTTCCTCGTCCTTGTTGATCGCGACGATGACCTTCGAATCCTTCATGCCGGCGAGGTGCTGGATTGCGCCGGAGATGCCGACCGCGACGTAGAGATCAGGCGCCACGACCTTGCCGGTCTGGCCGACCTGCCAGTCATTGGGGGCGTAGCCTGCATCGACAGCGGCGCGCGATGCGCCCATCGCCGCGCCGAGCCTGTCGGCGACGGGCTCGATCACCTTGGTGAAGTTCTCGGTGGAGCCGAGCGCGCGCCCGCCGGACACGATGATCTTGGCCGAGGCCAGCTCCGGACGGTCGGATTTGGCGACCTCCTCGCCCTTGAAGGAGGACAAAGCGGGGTCTTCGCCGGCGGAAACCGTCTCAACGGGCGCCGAGCCTCCTTCCCCCACCGACTGGAACGAGGCGGTGCGGATCGTCAGGACCTTCTTGGCGTCGGCCGATTGCACAGTCTGGATGGCGTTGCCGGCATAGACCGGGCGCTCAAAGGTGTCGGGCGAAATGATCTTCATCACGTCCGACACCTGCATCACGTCGAGCAGAGCAGCAACGCGCGGCAGCACGTTCTTGCCCGTCGTGGTCGAGGAGGCGACGATGGCGTCGTAGCCCTCGGCAAGCTTGGCGACGAGCGCGGCGAGGGGCTCAGCCAGCTGGTGCGCATAGGCCGCGCCTTCCACCAGCAGCACCTTTTCCACGCCGTCGAGCTTGGCAGCGGCATCGGCGGCGGCCTTGGCGCCTTCACCGGCGACGAGGATGTGGACGGGTGCGCCGAGTTCCTTCGCGGCGGTCAGGGCCTTGGCGGTCGCGTCCTTGACCGTCGCGTTGTCGTGATCGGCGAGCAGCAGCGTGGCCATGTCAGATCACCCCGGCGGTCTTGAGCTTGGAGACGAGTTCGGCGGCGCTGGCGACCTTGACGCCGGCAGAGCGGCCGGCGGGCTCGGTCGTCTTCAGCACCTTGAGACGCGGCGCGATATCGACGCCCAGCGTCTCGGCGCTCGTCTCGTCGAGCGGCTTCTTCTTCGCCTTCATGATATTGGGCAGGGAGGCGTAGCGCGGTTCGTTCAGGCGCAGATCGGTGGTGACGATCGCCGGCAGCTTGAGCGAGACGGTTTGCAGGCCGCCATCGACCTCGCGGGTGACGTCGACGCCCTCGGCAGAGAGTTCGACCTTGGAGGCGAATGTGCCCTGAGGCCAGCCCAGCAAGGCGGCGAGCATCTGGCCGGTCTGGTTGCAGTCGTCGTCGATCGCCTGCTTGCCGAGAATGACGAGCCCCGGGCTTTCCTGCTCGACGATTTTCTTCAGGAGCTTGGCGACGGCCAGCGGCTCGACCGTGCCGTCGACCTTCACCAGGATGCCACGATCGGCGCCCATCGCCAGACCGGTGCGGATCGTCTCGGCAGCCTGCTGCGGACCGATGGACACCACGATCACTTCGGTCGCCTTGCCGGCTTCCCTGAGACGCAGCGCCTCTTCGACCGCGATCTCGTCGAAGGGGTTCATCGACATCTTGACGTTGCCGAGCTCCACGCCGGAGCCGTCCGCCTTCACGCGGATCTTCACATTGTAGTCGACCACCCGCTTTACGGGCACCAGGATCTTCATCGTCAGATCACCGTTCAGAAGAGATTCGCCGCGCGCCGCGCCGCCTTGGATGGCGAAATGGCGGCAACGCGGCCCTCGGCTGGAATGCGGTCGGACCGTAGCGATGGGCCTTTGCGCTTGTCAACGCCATCGGAGGACATGCGACCGCTGCGCGCAGCCGGCTCAGCTTGGGGTGACCGCGCGTCCAAACAGGCGCAGTTCGCGGCGGATCAGGAGGGGCGTCAGCGCCGCGCCCGTAGCCAGCCCGCCGAGATGCGCCCACCAGCCGACATTGCCCTGCGGATCGAACCAGGCGGAGGCGGCCTGGAAAACGATCCAGCCACCGAGCGTGTAGACGGCCGGGATATGGATCGGGATCCATTTGAACGCTAGGCCCCAGACCCGGACGCGCGGATAGATCATCAGATAGGCGACGATGACGCCGGATATCGCGCCGGAGGCGCCAATCAGCGGCTGATCGGATTGCGGATACATCGCGGCATGGGCGAGCGACCCGCCAAGCCCGCAGAGAAAGAAGAAGGCGAGGAAGCGGGCATGACCCATCGCGTCCTCGACATTATCGCCGAAGACCCAGAGGAACAGCATGTTGCCGGCCAGATGCGCGAAGCTGGCATGCAGCAGGATGTTGCTGAAGAGCGTGAGCCAGGCCGGCGCATGGACCAGACCCTCCGGCAGTTGCGCCGCGCCGAACAGCACCGAGGGGATCAGCCCGAAACCCGCCAGAACCGCGATCTCGCCTTGCGCGCCCGGCCAGCGCCAGAGCGCGATCTGAAGCACGGCGCAGATGCCGATCAGCGCATGGGTGACGAAGGCGGAGCGTGTGAAGCGCAGCGGCACGCCGTCATAGAGCGGAACGAACATCAGCTTCAGCCGTGCCTTGTCGATGTCAGCGGTTCTGGCCCGGCACCCAGAGCACATCCCCGCCGGCCTTGGCGTTGAGGTAGCGCGAGGCGACGAAGAGGAAATCCGAGAGCCGGTTGACGTATTTCAGGGCGGGCGCGCCCACGGCTTCGCCTGCCGTGGCTGCGAGTTCCGTCATCAGACGCTCCGCCCGCCGGGACACGGTGCGCGCGAGGTGCAGATTGACGGCCGCAGGCGTGCCGCCTGGCAGCACGAAGGAGCGCAGGGGCGAGAGCGTCTCGTTCAGCCGGTCGATCTCGCCTTCAAGCCGCTCGACCTGGGCCTCGATGATGCGCAGGGGCTCGAACGCAAGCGGCTGGTCGGAGGCGGGCGTCGAAAGATCGGCACCGAGATCGAAAAGGTCGTTGCTGATGCGGCCGAGCATGGCGTCGACCTCGGCATCTTCGATGGCAGCATGGAGGCGCGCCAGGCCGATGCAGGCATTGGTCTCGTCGATCGTGCCGTAGGCTTCGACGCGCAGATCGTATTTCGGTCGCCTTGGGCCGCTCGTCAGGCCTGTGGTGCCATCGTCGCCAGTGCGGGTGTAGATGCGGTTGAGCTTGACCATGCTCCGCTTATAGCGCGGGGCGCGCCGGGCGGAAGGGCGCTTCGTCTCGCCGAGGGTGTCAGAAGGTGTAGCCGAGCTTGGCGCCGATATTGGCTGGGCCGCGCGGGGAGGCGGTTCCGGGTTGGCCCGAGCAGCCGGCGGTGCTGAAATGCTCGAGCGTCGTCACGAGGCTCCAGCTCCGGGAGAGGCGGAAGCCGAGAGCGGCGGCCTCGCGCGTACCGGTATTGCAGCCGACGCTCAGGCGATTTTCGGGAACGATGGCTCCGGTCTTGCCGTCGTTGAGGGCTGCGGCGAGGCTCGCCTCGACGAAAACGTCGCGGCTGACGTCGAAGGTCCAGGTCGCTCCCGCATATGCGTAGCGGGTGCCGTTGAGGTTGACGCTCGAGCCGAGATTGAAGCGCGGGATGAAGGTCGACGCGATGCGATCCTGAAGCGGAATGATGCGGGGCGAAAGCACCTCGGCACCGAGGTTGAAAAGTCCGTTCTCACGCCCGCCGACCGAGGCGAAACCGCCGCCGATTCGGGTTTCCCAGGAGGGAGCGGCGGGGGTGGCGGCCGGCGCGTAGCTGGAGACACCGGACGGCAGAGGCTGCGACTGTGCGAGGCAGGGCAGAGCAGCCAAACAACCGGCCAGAGACAGCAACGCGACGCGAACCATGGATACCGAGAGGTTGTGAGCAGGCGTTAATGAAGCACACATGCTCGTGTCGGGAATGTGGCGGAGGCCTGCCGGGCTTGGGCTGCCTTTCCGATAAAACAAGCGGGAAAAGCCGAGCCTTCGCAGGGGCTTCCGCGAATGCGATATCAGCCGCCGCTGCGCCACCAGAGCACGAAGACGATGATCAGAATGGCGAGAAACTGCAGCTGCACGCGCAGTTGCATCAGCCTCTGGGAGGTGTTGGCGCTGCCGCCGCGCATCATGTTGATGAGCCCGAGCAGGAGCACGACGGCAACCGCGCCGATCGCGACGGGAACGAGCGTATTCGAGAGCGTCATGCGTACGATTTAATGCGCCGGAGGAGGCTTTGCCAGCGCGATTCGCGGGTTATCCCGTAATGTCGGAGGGCCGCTCGGCCTGCGCCCGCGCCCGGCCCCGCACCGGGGCGGCAAGATCCGCGGCCAGGGCCCGCGACAGAGCCGGCAGACCGTCGAGCAGGTTCGGGACGAAAGCCTGCGAAGGAGGCAACCGCTTCGGCAGGGCATGCAGCGCCGCCGCCATGATGGCGGGATCGCGTTCGCCGTCGCCGGTTTGTGTCGGGTCCATCAGGACGTCGATTAGTTTCAGCTCGTCGGCGCGCATGGCGCGGATCGCCTGTTCGAGCCGCGGGCGCGTGCGCGGCACGATCAGGGCCGGCTTGTCGAAGGAGAGCACCTCGCAAAAGGTGTTGTAACCGCCCATGGCCACGACGCAGTGGGCCCGGTTCATCAGGAGTTCGAGGCGCGGCTCGAAGCCGAGGCCTTCCAGTTTCGGATTGCCGGCGATCCGCTCGGCGAATTCCTTGCGGTTCTCACGCGACATGAACGGACCGAAGACGATCAGCGCCGGCAGCTCGATCGTCGGGTCGGTCTCGTAGGCGGAGATCACCCAGTCGATCACGCCGGCGCCGTCGCCGCCACCGCCCGGCGTGACGAGGATGAAAGGCTGCTTGGTGATGCGCGGATGGCGGCTGGGCGGCATCGGGCTCGGCACCGCGCGCTTGAGATAACCGAGATAGCGGATCTTCTTGGCGAAGCGTTCGGGGTTGGGCAGCCCGGCCAGCGGTTCGTAGACGCTTTCGAGACCATAGACGAAAATGTCGTCGTACAGGGTGTCCAGGGCTTCGAGCGCGCCGCTCGCGCTCCACTCCTCCAGCACGGCGGCAGGCTCGTCGAGCACATCGCGCACGCCCAGGACGATTCGCGCGCCCCGGCGGCGCAGGATGTCGAGCGCCGGCTTCATCTCGCCGCGCAAGCCGACAGGCTCCTTGTCGACAATCACGACATCGGGGTCGAAGGTCAGCACGGTCTGCTTGATCAGCTCGGTGCGCAGCCGGATGGTGTCGTCGAGGTCGAGATTGAGGTGATGAGGCTGGTAGCTGCCATCGCTGAGCTTCTCGATGCCGGGAATGCGAACGTAATCGACGCCGTCACCGAACTGGAAGCTGGAGATCACCGAGGAGCCGGAGACGATGATCACCGAGATATGCGGGTAGCTCGCGATCAGCGCGTTGGCGATCGCCCGGCAGCGGCGGATATGGCCGAGACCGAAGGTGTCGTGGCTGTAGATCAGGACGCGCGGCGCATGGGGGCTACGCTGCGCCCGATCGGCGCCAGGCAGGTCGACGACGTTGGAATACACGGTACGCCGGTCCTCCGGGAAAGGCACAACGACCTCCCGAGGAGGCGAACGCAGCTGATTGCCGTTGGGTTATAGCGCGCCCAGCGACGCGATCCAAGCGCCGGCTGGTATCTCAAGATTCAAGGTCCGGAGGCGGGCGCAGCAGAGAAAGGGCCGTCGGGCAGCAGGGCGCGAGGGTCGACCAGGGAGATCGCCGGATGCGACGCCAGCAGGCGAAGCAGATCGTCGAGAAAGCTCCAGACCACGTCGTCATGGTCGCGATGATGCAGCAGGATGCCGACGGGCGCGTCGGGCGCGCTCCCGAGCCGACGGGCTTCGAGCAAGGCCGTCAACTCTGAGATGAGGGCCTCGTGGCGGCGCCCGACGCGCCCGCCCTGCCAGTCGATCACGTCGAGATGGGTGTTGAGCAGAACCGGTCCGTCATCCGCCCCGAGACGGTATCCGCGAAAGCAGGACAGAGCCCGGAAGCCCAGGGAGGCCAGGCCGGCGGCATGGGGGGTCGGCGCGATGCGGTTCCAGGGCGGGACGAAGATCGGAACAACGCTACCGCCGAAAAGCTGGCGAAGGCGCTCGGCGGCATCGGTGATCTCGGCCGCCACGGTCGCGGGGTCGCGCTCGGCGCCGAATTCGGATTTCTTGCCGCCTTGCGCAGAGTGGTTCTGGTGGCGGACGCCGTGCTGGCACGGCAGCAGCAAGGGCATGGCGCGCAAGCTCGGTGCCAGCGCTGGCTCAGCCAGCAGCGGGATGACCGCCAGCAGCACCGGAACGGCGAAGCGTTCCGTAACATCCGCCAGCCGCGACAGCGCCGGGCTTGGCGAGACGGCATCGTCGTCACGCAGCCACAGCCTTGCCTTAAGCCCAGCGTCGCTCCAGAGATCGAGTTCGGCCTGCAAGGGCGCCCAGAGCGCGTTCTTCACGGGGCGATTCCGGCTTGCTTGGCGCGATGATTGGCCCTGGCGATGGCGAGGCCTTCCGTCAGCCGATCGGCCGCGCCCCTGGGCGATCGTTGGCCGAGGGCGAAGTGGCGGGCGGCTTGCCCCATGGTTCGGCGAAGCGCTGCGTCGTGCAGCAATCGCATCAGCGCTGCCGCGAAGGCTTCCTCGTCCCCCTCCGGAGCGAGAAGCGCGGTTTTGCCCGGCGCGACCGTATCGGCGACGCCGCCGCTGTCGAAGGCGACGACCGGCAGGCCGACGGCCTGTGCTTCCAGATAGACCAGACCATAGGCCTCTCTTACGCCGGGCCAGACGAAGATGTCGTGGCGCGCCATTTCGGCCAGGGCGCGGTCCCGGTCGATCAGGCCGAGAAAGTCGACGCGGCCGGCCGGGAAGCCAGCGAACGCCGCCTCGACGGCTGCGCGCTGGCGGCCATCGCCGATGATGCTGAGGCGCCAATCGGCATCGCGGATGCGGTCGAGGATGTCAGCCAGAGCCAGATAGCTGTTCTGCTTGGTGCCCTCACGCATCATCGCGAGGGTTACGAGGCGCGGGGGATCGTTGCCGTTCACCGGCAAGGGAGGGTCTTGCGCGAAGGCGATGAAGGGCGGCAAGGGCAGCAATGCGGTGCCGGGCCGACGCCAGGGTTCGAGGCCGTGCCGGTCCCGCTCCGTGAAATAGAAATGGACGTTGCCAGCATCGAGCCCTTCACGGACGAGACGGGTGTGCGGCGCCCAATCGCCCTCGGCGCGTTTTGCGGCGTCGCTGGCTTCGGCCGTCACATAGGGGATGTTCAGCGCCTTCGCGATGGGCGGGCCGAGCAGGTCCGGGGCGCGATAATAGTTGTGATAGGTGAACCAGAGGTCCGGCGCAGCCGACGCCCCGCCGCGCCAGCTCTCGATCAGGCGGGCGCGGATGACCGCCGCCTTCGCCTCGTGGTCGGCGAGGCAGGTTGGATCGGCGCTGCGCAGATAACCGCGCGGCGCTTCGACCGGATCGACGGTGTGACCGAGGTCCCGCAGCACCGCGACGAGCTGGCGGGCCATGCGCCGGTCGCCCGAGACGCCGCTGTCATCGTACAGGTTCAGCGGAGTGTGAAAGGCGATGCGCACGGAGCTGGGGAGCGGTCGGCTCAGCGATAGGGATCGGCTGCGTCCCGCAGGCCATCGCCGAGGAAGTTGAAGGCCAGGATGATCAGGATGACCGGCACGACGGGATAAAGCAGCCAGGGGTAGAGCGCCACCACATTGATGTTCTGCGCCTCGTTCAGCATCACGCCCCAGCTGGTGATCGGGGGACGCAGGCCGAGGCCGAGGAAGGACAAAGCGGTTTCGCCCAGGATCGTCTTGGGAATCGTGATCGTCGCCGAGGCGATCAGATGGCTCATGAAACCCGGTACCAGATGCAGCGCGATGATGCGCTTGGGCTTGGCGCCCATCAGCTGCGCTGCAACGACGTAATCTTCCTCCCTTAGCGAGAGCAGCTTGGAGCGCACGGAGCGCGCCAGCCCGGTCCAGTCCATCAGGCCGAGAATCACGGTGATGCCGAAATAGACGACGATCGGGCTCCATGACGGCGGCATCACGGCCGCCAGCGCCAGCCAAAGCGGGATATGCGGCAGCGATTGCACGATCTCGATGATGCGCTGAACCACAAGATCGACGCGCCCGCCGTAATAGCCGGCGATGCCGCCGATGATGATACCCAGCACGAAGGAGATGCTGATGCCGATCAGGCCGATCGAAAGCGAGATGCGCCCGCCATAGAAGATGCGCGAGAGCATGTCGCGGCCGAGCCTGTCCGAGCCGAGCCAGAAGAAAGTGCCGTTTTCGGGCGGGCAGACGAGATGGAGATTGCCTGGGGCCAAACCCCAGAAATCATAGGCGTCCGCCCTGCAAAAGAAGCGCAGCTTTTCCGGCTTCGTCCGGTCCTCCGTGTACTCCCGCTTCAAGTTCTCCATGTTGAGCTGGAGCTTGTAGGGATAGACGAAGGGGCCGAGAAACTGGCCCTCGTGGATCAGATGGATGCTCTGTCCCGGCGCGCGGATGAAGTCGGTGTTGCGGGTCGTATAGTGGTAGGGCGCCAGGAATTCGGCGAATGCCGCCATGCCGTAGATCGCGAAGATCACGAAGGCCGAGATCAGCGCGAGCCGGTGCTTGCGGAACTTCCACCACATCAGCCGCAACTGGGAGGCAAGATAGACCCGCTCCTGCTCGGGCGTCATCGCCTCGACGGCATAGGGCTCGAACGGCGCGTCCGAGGCGCCATGCGGCAGCGGCGCGCCGTCCGGTGGCAGATCCCTCAGCGAACTCGCCGTCACGTGAACACCGTCACTTCGCACACCGTCACTTCGCACACCGTCACGTGAACACCGTCACTTGGTCGCAGTCCCCTGCAAGCGGATGCGCGGATCGAGCATGGCGAGCGCGATGTCGGAAATCAGAACGCCGATGACGGTGAGGAAGGAGAGAAACATCAGGAACGAGCCGGCGAGATACATGTCCTGACTCTGCAGCGCCCGGATCAGCAGCGGGCCGGTGGTCTGCAAGGACAGCACGATGGCGACCACTTCCGCGCCCGAGACGATCGAGGGCAAGATGTCGCCGATGTCGGAAATGAAGAAGTTGAGCGACATGCGCAGCGGGTATTTCCGCAGCGCCTTGCCCGGTGGCAGGCCCTTGGCCCTTGCGGTGACGTAATACTGCTTCTGCAACTCCTCGAGCAGATTGGCCCGCAGCGCTCGGATCATGCCCGCCGTGCCGCCGGCCCCGATGATGATGACGGGTATCCAGAGATGCTCTAGCACCGATTTGAGCTTGGCCCAGCTCAGGGGCTGATTGAGATAATGCGGATCGACGAGGCCACCGATCGAGGTCCCGAACCAGATATTGGCGCAATACATGAACACCAGCGCCAGCAGGAAATGCGGGACGGCAAGCCCGATCAATCCGATGAACGTCAGGCCGTAATCGCCCCAGCTGTACTGGTGGGTAGCGGAATAGATGCCGATCGGGAAGGCCACGATCCAGGTGAAGATGATGGTCGCGAAGGAAACCAGCATCGTCAGGATCAACCGGTCGCCGACGATCTCACTCACCGGACGCTGGTATTCGAAGGAGTACCCCATATCGCCGTGCAGCAGGCCCGCGACCCAGCGGACGTAGCGCTCCACCGGCGGCTTGTCGAAGCCGTATTCCTTCTTCAGGAACTCGATCCGGCTCATATCCGCCTTTTCGCCCTGGGCCTGCATCTCGGCCGCGAGCGTCTCGAAATAATCCCCGTCCGGTAGGTTGATGACCGTGAAGATCAGCGCACTGGTGACGATCAGCGTCGGGATCATCACCAGGATACGCTTCAGAATGTAGCGGAAGAGCACGCGATCAGCCCTCGCCCTGGGTCTTGCGGTCGAACCAGAAGGCATCCGGCATGTAGCGGCCGAGGAAGGCGCCGGGCTCGAAGCTGTAGAGCCCTTCGGCCGGCACATTGCGCAGATCGCGCGATGCCACGACCGGCTGCAAGGTGCCGTTGATGACGCCGATGGTGAAAAGTTGGTCGGCGTTGATGGCGAGCATCTCCTTCCAGATTGCGCGGCGCTCGTCCCGGGTCACACTGATGCGCCAGCGCTGGTACAGCTGCACGAGGTTGTTCGCTTCGGCCAGGGCCGGGCGCTCGCCCTCGCGACCATTGCTCTCGATGAACTGGCCCCAGCGCGGCCATTGATATTGCGCGGGCGAGGTCGGGGCCAGCGCGTCGGGCTCCATGTCGGGCGTGACGAGCGCGTTGTCCATGCCGGCCCAGCCGGACATCACGGTCTGGCCGGCGACGATGCGGCGGCGAAACACGTCGCGCTGCGCCGAACGTGGATAGATCTTGATGCCGACCTCGATGAAGTCCTGCTTCACCAGATCGAGGATATCGGTCTCCTCGGTGTTTTCGCCGGCGGTCTCGATGCTGAATTCCAGGCGGCGTCCATCGGGAAGCAGGCGCACGCCATCCTCATCGCGCTTGGTCAGGCCGATCTCGTCGAGCAGGCGGTTGGCGAGCGCCGGATCATGCTGCGTCCAGAGCTTCGCGAGGCCGGCATCGTAAAGCGGACTTTCCGGCAAGGCGGTGTTCCCGCTGACGCGGGCGAGGCCGAAGAAGATGACCTTGTTGATATCCTCGCGATTGATCGCCACCGAGAGCGCCCGGCGATAGCGCAGGTCGCGATTCAGGTCGCGCCAGACCGGGTCGATGGCATTCAGGTTCGGCAGCAGCGCGAAGAAGGACCCCTCGGCCCGCTTCCACAGTTTGACGTCGAAGTTCATCCGCTTCGAGGCGTCCTTGAGGAAGGTGTAGTTGTCGAAGCGCAGATAGCGCGACTGAAGATCGGCCTCGCCGGCCGCCGTCTTCGCCGGAACCAGAGAGCCGGTGCCGATGGTCATCGTGGCGCGGTCGGCATAGGGCAACTGCCGGCCGTTCTCGTCGATGCGATGGAAATAGGGGTTGCGCTCGAAGACGAACTGCTCCGCCGGCAACGGCGTGGTGTTGCGCCAGGGTTCGAGCGTCGGCAGCTTGGGGTTTTCGGGGCGATACATCCGCGAGTTGCGCTCATGCAGCGCGCCCCAGTCCCGCACGCGGTTTTCCGCGACCTTGACCGCCAGATCCTGCTTGTCGGCATGGCGCTGGTGGAACTGCCTCAGATATTGCGAGGGCATGAAGATATAGGTCGGCTGGGCATCGGCGAGCGCGGGCAGGAAGATCGGGTTGGGGACCCGCCAGCTATAGCGGATCTCGGTTTCGCTCAGGATCTCGATTCCGGGGGGTTCGCCGCCCGAAAGCAGCGATTGCGGCGGCCCTCCGGGCGAGAGCCGCTTGTCGTTGGCGACGTCCTCCCACCAGTAGCGGAAATCCTCCGTCGTGAAGCGCGAACCGTCCGACCAGCGATGGCCGGCGCGCAGCCGCAGGGTAAAGATGCGGCCCTCCTCGACGCGGAAATCCTCGAGAAGGTCGGGGACGAGCTCGAGGTCGTCGTCATAGACGACAAGCCGGGTGTAGCCGTAGAGCGTCATCATGCGCAGGTCGCGCTGGTCGCCCATCAGCATGCGGATATCGCCGCCATGGCGCCCCGGCAGGCGGCCACGCTTGGCCATGTCGATCAGGCGGGGATTATCCGGGAGGCGCTCGCCGAGCGGAGGCAATGCGCCGGCTGCGATCCGCTCCGCGAAATAGGGGCTGTCGATCGCCCCCGCCTGCGCGGCCAGGCCGAGTCGGGGCCAGGCGAGAGGCGTCAGGGCGGCGGAGCCCATCAGCAGGGCCGTGCGGCGGGTCGGGTGGGTGTCGCTGCCGCTCATGCGACCAGCTCCTTGCGGTCGGCGTCAGACCTCGCCAGCACATAGTGCCCATCGCCGAGCGGCAGATGGGACAACTCGCTGCCGGTCTCGCCGTTGCGGAAAGCCGGGGTCCAGTGCCTCTCGTCGGACGCGCCGCCCGGAGCCGTCAGCTTGAAGTCGAGCTTACGGTCGAGGTCGGCGAAGGGCACCGAGCGCAGCAGCGCCTTGGTGTAGGGGTGCACCGGGGCGGTGAAGATCAGGTGCCGGGGTGCGATCTCGACGATGCGGCCATTGGCCATCACCGCGATGCGGTCGGCCATATAGTTCACCACCGCGAGATTGTGGGAGATGAACAGGAAGGTCAGGCCGCGTTCGGCCTGAAGGTCCTTGAGCAGGTTCAGGATCTGCGCCTGAACCGAGACGTCGAGCGCCGAGACAGGCTCGTCGCAGATGATGAGATCGGGATCGAGCGCCAGCGCGCGCGCGATGCCGATGCGCTGGCGTTGCCCGCCGGAAAAGGAATGCGGGTAGCGGTTCAGGAAGCGGACATCGAGCCCGACATCCTCCATCAGCTGCTTCACGCGGTCGTTCTGGGCCTCCCTCTCGCCGCGCTCGTGAATGATCAGCGGTTCCCGCAGGATGTTCTTCACCGTCATGCGCGGAGACAGCGACGACACCGGGTCCTGGAAGATCATCTGCACGCGCGGTCGGAAGGCCCGCAGCGCCTCGCCCTTGAGGCCGAGCATATCGACGCGATCGCGGCCGTCGTCGAAGATCACCTCGCCTTCGTCGGCGGTGACGGCGCGCATGAGGATCTTGCTGACCGTGGTCTTGCCGCAACCGCTCTCGCCGACCAGACCCAGGCACTCGCCGCGCCGAATGTCGAAGCTGACATCGTCCACCGCCCTGACCGCCGTCTGCGTGCCCTTGCCGAAAAAGCTGCGCGAACCGGTGACATAGGTCTTGCTGATGTGGCTGACGCTGAGCAGCGGCGTGTCTTCGCCGCCAGAGGCTGGGGCGGATTTCACTGGGGCTGCCGCCGGCGGCTTATGCAAGGCCGGCCTGGGCTTGGCCTCGCGCAGGGCGACCAAGCGCTCGCCCTCCTTCATGTCGAAATGGGGCGAGGCGTTCAGCAGCGCCTTGAGATAGGGATGCTGCGGGCGGCGGAAGATGTCCTCCGCGGTGCCACGTTCCATGATCTCGCCATGGAAGATCACGAACACCTCGTCGGCCATGTTGGCGACGACGCCAAGGTCGTGGGTGATGAGCAGGATCGCCATGCCCATCTCGGCCTGGAGGTCGCGCATCAGGTCGAGCACCTGCGCCTGGATGGTGACGTCGAGCGCGGTCGTGGGCTCGTCGGCGATCAGCAGCGCCGGCCGGCAGATCAGCGCCATCGCCAACATTGCCCGCTGGCGCAGGCCGCCCGATAGCTCGAAGGGGTAGGCCGAAAAAGCCCGGTGCGGGTCCTTGAAGCCGACGCGCTTGAGCATCACCTCGATCTGTTCGCGGGCCTCCACTTTCCCGACCGGGAGATGCAGCAGCAGCGCCTCCTGGATCTGGTCGCCGATGGTATGGACCGGGGAGAGCGAGGACATCGGCTCCTGGAAGATCATCCCGATCCGCCCGCCGCGCAGCGCGCGGATGCCGGAGCCCTCGGCCGGCAGACCGGCGATATCGATGACAGCGTCCGGCGCCGCCGGGTCGCGAAACAGGATTTCGCCGCCCGTGACCGAGCCGGCGCGTGGCAGCAGGCCCATGATCGCTTGCGAGATCACCGACTTGCCGGACCCTGATTCACCGACCAATGCGACGGTCTTTCCTGCCGGGATGCGCAGGCTGACGCCCTTCACGACATCGCGAGCGAGCCCGTGGATGGTGAAGCCGATCCGCAAATCCGTGACGCGCAGGATATCCATGACCCGAAACGACGCTCACCCTCGACCATGGCGGTTATGCAACCCCGACGCCACTAGACGTTGAAAGTTCCGTCTTGCCAATGGCTTTTGACGGTTGCGCGGGCAGAATGAGGGATGTGCCAGCCGCTGATCACAGATGGGCGACGGCGGGCCGCTGCGTTACCGCGATCGTCCTAATCGAACGGTCATTCGGACACAGAGACGGTTTGCCGATATGGACGATCGCCATTGCGACGCCTAAGTGAAGCAGACCGGGCTTAGCCAGTCCGGACAGGATCGCGCCTTGGATTCCAACCTCTTCCGTTACATCTGGCAGAAGAGCCGGGGCGAACAGATCCTCGTCCTGCTGATCATCCTTGTCTCGATCCCGTTCAACTGGGCCTCGTTCGACGTGCCCAAGCGCATCGTCAACGACGCGATCCAGGGCGGCGCCTTCAAGAACGGCAAGACCACCGCGACGCTGTTCGAGATGTCGTTCCACCTGCCCGACTGGCTCGGCGGGGCCGGGTTCAAGCTGTATGACGGGCTCCAGGTCAACCAGCTCGGGCTGCTGCTCGGCCTGTCGTCCTATTTCCTGCTTCTCGTCCTGATCAACGGGGCGTTCAAATATGTCGTGAACCTTCGCAAGGGCATCCTGGGCGAGCGCATGCTGCGCCGGATGCGCTACGACCTGTTCAGCCAGCTGATGCGCTTCCGGCCCGAGGAGATCCGCGCGGTCAAGCCGGCCGAGATCGCCAGCATGATCAAGGATGAGGTCGAGCCGGTCGGAGCCTTCGTCGGCGATGCCTTCATCCAGCCGGTCTTCCTGCTCAGCCAGGCACTGACGGCGCTCATCTTCATCATGGCGCAGAGCTTCTGGCTGGGCTCGATCGCGTTGCTGATCGTGCTGGCTCAGGCGATCATCATTCCGATCCTGCGGCGCGAGCAGTTGCGGCTCGGGCGCGAGCGGCAGATCGCCTCGCGCTCGCTCGCCGGGCGCATCGGCGAGATCGTCGATGCCGGGCCGATGATCCAGGCCCATGGCGCGACCGCCTATGTCCAGGCCGATATCGCCGGGCGGCTCGGCACGCTTTTCGACATCCGCTACGATCTCTACAAGCGAAAATTCGCGGTCAAATTCCTGAACAACCTGCTGGCGCAGATCACGCCGTTCTTCTTTTATGCGATCGGTGGTTTCTTCGCGCTGCAGGGCAGGCTCGACATCGGCCAGCTCGTGGCGGTGATCGCCGCCTATCGCGACCTGCCGCCGCCGATCAAGGAACTGATCGACTGGGACCAGCAGCGCAACGACGTGACGATCAAATACGAACAGGTCATTTCCCAGTTCAACAGCGACGACACGCTGGTGCTCGAGGACGAAGATGGCTTCGTGCCGCTGCCGGAGCAGGGTGAGATCCGCATCGAGTCGCTGCAGATGCTCGACAATCGCGGCCAGCCGCTGCTGATGCCGTTTTCGCTGGCGGCGCATCGTCCGGGCGTGGTCGCGGTCGTCGGCCCGCATGGCGGCGGCAAGGACGTGCTGGGCCGGATCCTGGGACGGCAGGCGACAAACTACACCGGCCGCGTCTTCATCGACGGCAAGCCGCTATCCGACATGTCGGTCGAGCGCGCGAGCCATGTCATCGGATATGCCGGCGACGAGCCGGAACTCATCGCCGGCTCGATCAGCGACAACATCCTGCTGCCGCTGAAACGGCAGCGCCCGGCCCTGAAGCGCAACCAGGACGTCAACGGGCCGGAGCATCGGCGGTTCATCGAGTCGATCCGTTCCGGCAACTCGCCCTTTCCCTACGAGGCAGACTGGACCGATTACGAGGGCGCAGGCGTGGCCGACGCGCCGGCGCTCGCGGCGCGGGTTCGCGAATTGCTCGATGTGTTCGGATGCACGGAGGACGTCTACCAGCTCGGGCTCGGCGGCAAGGTCATGCCGCCGCTGAGCGAGGAGGCGACGGGGCGCATCATCACCGCGCGGCAGGCTGTCGCCGCCGAGCTGAAGCGCGCCAAGTTGGGCGAACTGATCGAGCGCTTCGCCCTCGACCGCTACAACGGCAATGCGACCGTGGCCGAAAACCTGATCTTCGGCACGCGTACCAGCCCGCGCTTCGACAATATGGGGCTGCTGTTCGAGCCCTATGCTCACGCGATCCTGAAGGCGGAGGCGCTGATCGAGCCTCTCGCCGAGATGGGCGCGCGCATCGTCTCGACCGTCGTCGAAATCTTCAGCGGCCTGCCGCAGGGACATGCTCTGTTCGAGCGCTATTCCTTCGGCGCCGGCTTCGATTTCGAGCGCCTGAACGAGCTTGCCGATATTCTGGCCAAGCAGGATGTCCGTTACCCGCTGGAGCCGGCCACCGAGCGTGACCTCGTCGCACTGGCACTCGGCTATATCGAGCCCAAGCACCGGCTTAATCTGATCGATGATCGCTTGCGGCGTCGCGTCCTGCGCGCGCGGGCCAGTTTCAGGGCGCATCTGCCGGCCGACGCCACGGACGATGTCGATTTCTATGATCCCGAAAGGGTGATGCTGGGCGCCAATGTGCGCGACAACCTGATGTTCGGGCGCATCGGCTACGGCATAGCGGAAGCCGAGCGGCAGGTTGCCGAGGTGGTGCATCGTGCGCTGGAGCGCTCCGGCCTCGAGGATGCGCTCTATCGGCTGGGGCTGGACACGGAAAGCGGCATCAGGGGGCGCTATCTTCCGGCGCGGCTGCGACACGCGGTGCCGCTGGTTCAGGCACTGGTCAAGGCGCCGCAGATTGCCGTGCTCGATCTCGGCGGCCTGCTGGCGATTTCCGACGAGCCGGAAGAGATCGTCAGCCGGCTGCGCGATTATTGCGCGGGAAAGACGCTGTTTCTTCTGCTCGCCGATGGTAAACTGGCGACTGGGGCACCCGTGCGCGTGGCATTCCACGGAGCCGCAGGCACGATCGAGCAGGACGGTTCCGCTGCTGCCGATGACGAGGCCGGTGGCGAGACGTCGCAAACCCCGGTGCTGGAACAGATGGAGGCGCGGTCATGACACTCGAAAACGACATCGGCTGCCTGAAGGCATTACCCCTGTTCCAGAATCTGCCGGCTTCGCGGCTCAAGCTCGTCGCTCTGATGGGCGAAAGGCTGCGTTTCTCCGGCGGCACGGCGATTATGCGGGATACCGAACGACCGGACGGCGTCTATGTCATCCTGCAGGGCGAGGTCGAATTCACGCAGGACCGTGACGATGGCCTCGGCCATCGCTTCCGGAAGGAAGCCGGCAGCATCTTCGGAGACGTCTCACTGCTGAGCGGAGAGCGGTTCGTCGGCCGGGTCAGCGCCAAGAGCGACGTCGAGGCGCTGCGGATCCCGCGCGACCTGTTCTTCGAATTGTTGCAGACCGTCCCGGAGTTCAGTCTCGCCATCTGCCGCGACCTTGCCGGCCGGGTGGCGCGGCTCGCCAATGTGCTGCTGAGCGACGACGAGAGCGTGTCTTGATGCGGAGCATCGTATGAGTCTTCCGCGCGCCTCGAACGATGGACGCGGCACGATGGGTGCCGGCATGAGCGCCGGCATGGAGCAGGTTTCCTCCTGGAGCCGGGACATCCGTCTCGTTTCCGGGCTCGTCCTGCTGGCCTTCGCCACCACGCATTTCCTCAACCATGCGCTCGGCGTGTTCGGCCTGGCCGTGATGGAGGAGGCGCAGGCCTGGCGCTATGCGCTGTGGCACAGCTGGCCAGGCACGGTCGCGCTCTATGCTTCCTTCGTGGTCCACCCGCTGTTCGCGCTGCTGCGGGTCGCCCAACGGCGGACCTTCAAGATGCCGGTGCGGGAGATGCTGCAGATCGCGCTGGGCCTCACGATCCCGCTGCTGCTGGTCGATCACATCATCACGACGCGGGTGATGGGCGCCTATTACGGCGTCGATGAAAGCTATCATTCGGTCTTGCGGCGGATCTGGCCCAACTATGCGCTGAAGCAGTCGCTGCTCCTGCTTCTGGTCTGGACTCACGGCATCATCGGCATCCACTTTCTGCTGCGCGCTCGAGAGAGCTACCGGCATTGGCGCGATGTCTTCATGCTCGGTGCCGTGCTGGTGCCGCTGCTGGCGTTGATCGGGTTTTCGGTCGGCGCACGCGAAGCGATGCAAATGAGTCTGCCGCCGGAGTTGATGACCCAGGCGCAGGAGGCGATGTTCAGCTTCAACGTCACGACGGCGAAGGGGACATTCTACGGGCTCGTCGGCTTCTTCATTCTGTTCGTCGGCATCCGTGAGTTCCGGGTGCGGACGACGCGGCAGATCACGATGCGCTTTGTCGGCCATGGCACGCAGCGGGTCGCGCCGGGACCGACGGTGCTGGAGATGTTCCGGCGCTTTGGCATTCCGCATGCGGCGCTATGTGGCGGGCGGGCGCGCTGCGCGACCTGCCGGGTGCTGGTCGTCGACGGGGCCGATCGCCTCCCGCCTCCGACCATGAACGAAGCCAAGTTGCTGAAACGCATCTCGGCGCCCGACCGGGTGCGGCTGGCCTGCCAGATCAGGCCTCGCGACGATCTGCAGGTCCAGATCCTGCTGGCCTCGCGTCTCAACGCCGCGCCCGGCCGCACGCTCGAGCCCGACGCGATGATGGGCAAGCGCGGCCTGACGGTTCTCGTCGCGGATCTGCGCGCCTTTTCGGCGCTCTCGGAGCGGCAATTGCCGCAGGAGTTGATCGGGCTGCTCAACCGCTTCTTTGACGAGATGGGACAGGCCATCACAGCCCATGACGGTCGCATCGACGCGTTCTATGGCGACGGCTTCATGGCCGTGTTCGGGCTGGAGGGCACGCCCGCGCGTGCAGCCCAATCCGCGATTGCCTCTGCGGCCGACATCGTGCGCGCGGTCGAGGCGCTGAACCGCGAGTTCGGTGCCGCGCTGCCCCTGCCCCTGCGCATCGGCATCGGCATCCATAGCGGCGACACCATCACCGGCTCGGTCGAAAACGAAAATCTCGGCCGGCGCGACATCACCGTTGGCGAAACCGTGATGATCGCGAGCCAGCTTGAATCGGCGACGCGGCGCGTGCTCGCCGATGTCGTGGTCTCCGAGGAGACGATCCGCGCCAGCGGGCGCAGCTATGCCGGGACCATGCCCTTGAAGGTGCCGATCAAGGGGCGCGAAAAGCCGTTGAACGCCTTCGGCTTCGTCAGCGCGCCGGAGCAGCGCAACAGGCGCGAGCCGGCCAAGGACAGCAAGGCGCCAAAGGACAGCAAGGCGCCAAAAGAGCAGACCCCTCCGGACAAGGAAGCAGCCAAGCCCGCGGCAGACCTCGCGCTGTCCGACGAACCCAACGAGACTGTCTCCGGCCGAAAGCCTGTCACGGAACCCTGACGTCTTGTCCTGTACTGGCTTTCAATGCTGCGGCTGCCTATGGTCCGCCGCGTCGCGCATTCCGTTCCCCCGCCCAAACGAGCCATGAAGCCAGAACCGCCCGTCGAGGCCTTTCACGATCTGCTGCGCGGGATGGCCGCGCTGTCCGGCAACCGCATCGTCGCCGATATCGCCCGGCTCTACGGCAAGGGCGCGCCGCCGGATCTCTCGATCGCCTGCAATCACAAGCAGATCGCCTCCAAGCAATGGCTGGTCGAGGCGCTTGCCGAAACGATGTCGCGGCCGGACGGGCCGGTCTGGGTGCTCGGGGCCTGGTACGGTGTGCTCGGCGCGCTGCTGCTCGACGATGTCAGGCTCGATCTGAGCGAGGTCGTCAGTCTGGACATCGATCCGAGCTGTGCGGGGACGGCGGAAACGCTGAACCATCGCCACGTCGAAACAGGCCGCTTCCGGGCCGTTACGGCCGATATGACGACACTGGATTTTGCGGCGATGAGGCCGAAGCCCGGGCTCGTGATCAATACGAGCTGCGAGCATCTGCCGGACGTGCCGGGTTGGCTCGCGTCGCTGCCGGCCGGGCTGCCGCTGCTGCTGCAATCGAACGATTATTATCGCGAGCCCGATCATCGCAGCTGCGTACCCTCGCTCGAGGCCTTCAAGAAGCAGGTGGGCCTGGGCGAAATCTGGTTTGCAGGAGCGCGGCCGACGAAGAACTACACCCGCTTCATGCTGATCGGGCGGCGATGAGTTCGATGGGCGGGCCGCACATCGCCATCGCGATGAAGGGGTATCCGCGCCTGTCGGAAACCTTCATCGCGCAGGAATTGCTCGGGTTGCAGCAGCGTGGTCTCGCGTTCGAGATCTGGTCCTTGCGTCACCCGACCGATGCGGACAAGCATCTGATGCATCGGCAGATCACCGCGCCGGTGCGCTATCTGCCAGAATATTTGCATGACGATCCCGGCCGCGTCGCGAAGGGCTTGCTGGCGGCATTGGTGCGGCCCGGCGTTTTACGGCTGCTGCCCGTTTTCCTGCGCGATCTTGCGCGCGACTGTTCGCGCAACCGCTGGCGACGCCTCGGGCAGGCCTGCGTGATGGCTGGCGAGCTGCCGGCAAGCATTCGGCACCTGCATGTGCACTACCTGCACACCCCGGCCTCGGTCATCCGCTACGCCGCTTTGTTGCGCGGGCTGACATGGTCCTTCTCGGCCCATGCCAAGGACATCTGGACGACGCCGGATTGGGAAAAGCGCGAGAAGATCGCGGATTCCGCCTGGGGCGTGACCTGCACCCAGGACGGTCATCGGGAGCTCGATCGCCTTGCCGACCGGCCGGACAAGGTCGTGCTGGTGTATCACGGGCTCGATCTGGCGCGGTTTCCAGCGCCGCCCGTGCGGTCGCGGTGCGACGGGTCCGATCCTTCCGATCCGCTGCGCCTGATCACCATCGGCCGGGCGGTCGAGAAAAAGGGTTTCGACGATCTGCTCGGCGCCCTATCCCGGCTGCCTCGCACGCTGAATTGGCGGCTGACCCATATCGGCGGCGGAGAGAAGCTTGCGGAGCTGAAGCGGCAGGCGGAGACTCTCGGCCTCGCAGACCGCATCGTCTGGTCAGGACCGAAGGCGCAGGGTGAGGTGATCGCAGCGCTTCGGGAGGCCGATCTTTTCGTGCTGCCGTCCAAAAAGGCAGGGGATGGCGACCGCGACGGCCTGCCGAATGTGGTGATGGAGGCAGCGAGCCAAGCCTTGCCGATCGTCGCCACCGACTTTGCCGGAATCCCTGAATTCGTGCGCCAAAACGTCGAGGGCCTGCTAGTTCCGCCAGGCGATGCCGAGGCGCTTGCCGGCGCGCTGGCCGAACTCGGCGCATCGCCGGATCGACGGGCGGCGTTGGGTGACGCCGCCTTTGCCCGGCTCACCGGCGCTTTTTCTGCCGATGCCGGTCTGGACCGGATCGCCTCGTTGCTGCGCGGTTCCGCAGGCGAGGGGGCATGAGGTCCGTCCTGATCGTCGTCACGCATCTGCTCGGCAGCGGACATCTGGTGCGGGCGGCCCAGCTGGCGCGGGCGCTGTCGGCGGGCGGTTTTGCGGTGACGCTGGCAAGCGGCGGGATGCCGCTGCGCTCGATGGAGGGTGAACCCTTCGCCTTTCTGCAATTGCCGCCGGTGCGCGTCGAAGGCGTCGATTTTCGCAATCTGCTCGACGAGAGCGGGATACCGGTTGCGCAATCCCGGATGGCGGCGCGCATCGCGGCGCTCGAGGAAGCGTCTGCTCAGGGCCCGGATGTCGTCATCACCGAGCATTTTCCGTTCGGCCGACGCCAGCTTGCCGGCGAATTCCTGGCCCTGATCGCAGCGGCCCGACGTGCCAACCCCGGCCTCGTCGTGCTGTCGTCCATCCGCGACGTCCTCGTCACGCCGAAGCCGTCGCGCATCGCGGAGGCGGAAGACCGGCTCGCGGATCTCTTCGACGCGGTTCTGGTCCATGGCGAAGAGAAGGTGCTGCCGCTGGGTCGATCATGGCCGGTGAAGCCGCCGCTGTCGGAAAAGCTGCGCTATGTCGGGTATCTCGCCGAGCGGGCCTCTGTCTCGCGCCCTCTTGGACGGGTCGAGGGCTCGGAAGCGGAGAGAGAGATCATCGTCTCCGGCGGAGGCTCGGCCGCTGCGCTGCCGCTTTTCCAGCTGGCGCTCGCCGCGGCACGGTTGTCGCCTTCCGGCCGGCGCTGGCGCGTTCTTGTCGGCAGAGGCGTCTCGGAGGCTGCTTTTCTGGACCTCGTGGCCTGCGCACCTTCCCATGTGGCGGTCGAACGCGCGCGCCCGGATTTCCCGACGCTGCTCGCAAAGAGTGCATTGTCGGTCAGCCAGGCCGGCTACAACACCGTGCTCGACCTCGTCACGGCTGGGGGCCCTGCGATCGTGGTGCCGTTCGATGCGGGCGGCGAGACCGAACAAGGGCTTAGGGCCGAAGCTTTGGCGCAGGCCAGGCTTGCGACATGCCTCCGGCTCGAGACGCTGACGCCCCAGCGCCTCGCGGATGAAGCCGTCGTTGCAATGGCCCGACCGGCTCCGACGGCGTCGATCCTGATCGATGACGGGCGACGTGCTGTCGCAGCCGTGAAACTGCTCCTCGATCCGCGGCGTTGAATGAGGCGCCCCCTTAAGCCGGCATGCCGTTTGCGAGGGCAGGGTTGCAGCTTTGCGAATTGCCGGTCCCGGCCTTTCGCTCTAATGAGGGATGATCCGCCTCCCTCCTCGGTCGGCACTGGGCAACCGGTTCAACCCGGTCAAAGCCTTGCGCCCGGAGACTAGAAGATGACGACGACGACCGCGCCCGGCCTGCCCGACATCAAGCTGTCGGTGCGTCAGACTTTCGGCATCGATTCCGACCTCGAAGTGCCGGCCTATTCGCAGACCGACCCGCATGTGCCGGATTTTGACCCGGACTACCGTTTCGACCGCGATACGACGATCGCGATCCTGGCTGGCTTCGCGCATAACCGGCGCGTCATGATCTCGGGCTATCACGGCACCGGCAAATCGACCCATATCGAGCAGGTCGCCGCCCGCCTCAACTGGCCCTGCGTCCGCGTCAACCTCGACAGCCACGTCTCCCGCCTCGACCTCGTCGGCAAGGATGCGATCGTGCTGAAGGAAGGCAAGCAGATCACCGAGTTCCAGGACGGTATCCTGCCCTGGGCGCTGCAGAACAACATCGCGCTGGTCTTCGACGAATACGATGCCGGCCGCCCGGACGTGATGTTCGTGATCCAGCGCGTGCTCGAGCAGGCCGGCAAGCTGACGCTGCTCGATCAGAAGCGCGTTATCCGGCCGCATGGTGCCTTCCGCCTGTTCGCGACGGCCAACACCGTCGGCCTCGGCGATACCTCCGGCCTCTATCATGGCACGCAGCAGATCAACCAGGGCCAGATGGACCGCTGGTCGATCGTGACCACGCTGAACTATCTGCCTCATGACAACGAGGTCGAGATCGTGCTGGCGAAATCCAAGCATTATCAGAAGACCCCGGACGGCAAGGACACCGTCAACAAGATGGTCCGCGTCGCCGACCTCACCCGCAATGCCTTCATGAACGGCGATCTTTCGACCGTGATGAGTCCGCGTACCGTCATCACCTGGGCGGAAAACGCCGCGATCTTCGGCGATGTCGGCTTCGCCTTCCGCGTCACCTTCCTGAACAAGTGCGACGAGATGGAGCGGACGCTGGTGGCCGAGTTCTTCCAGCGCTCCTTCGGCAAGGAACTGCCGGAGAGCGCTGCGAACGTCGTGCTGAGCTGAGAGCCAAGGCCTGGTGCCGTAGGGGACGAAATGGCCGCGATCACCGTCGAGCCCGATCAGGAGGAGACGCGCGCGGCCGTGCTGCGGGGCCTGAGCGCCTATAACCAGATCCGTGTCGGTGAACGCAACGGCAAGCCGCTGACGATCAGCCTGCGCGACGAGACCGGCACGATCGTTGGCGGCCTCGTCGGCGAGCTGAAATGGGAGTGGCTGCATGTCGATCTGTTCTGGATCGACGAGAGCCAGCGCGGAACGGGACGGGGCGCTGCCATGCTGGTGCAGGCCGAGCAGGAGGCGCGGGATTATGGCGCGCGCGGCGTGTTTCTCTCGACGATGAGCATCCAGGCGCCGGGCTTCTATCCGAGGCTGGGCTATCGCGAATACGGCCGCATGGAGGATTATCCAGTGGCCGGGCAGACGCTGCATCACTTCACGAAGGCGCTATGAGCATCTCGAACCGCAAGCCCGGCACGCCGAAGGAAGCTCCGACCGAGCCGCTGAAGCGGGCTGTTTCGGGCGCGATGAAGGCGATCGCGCGCAGGCCGGAGATGGAAATCGTCTTCGCCTCCGACAAACCTTCACTTGTGGGCGAACGGGCGCGCCTGCCCGAGCCGCCGCGAAAGCTCACCGCCGGCGATGTCGCGATCCTGCGCGGACATGCCGATTCGATGGCGCTGCGCCTCGCCTGCCACGACGCCTCGGTGCATCGGCGCGCGGCGCCTGAAGGCGATGCGGCGCGCGCCGTGTTCGATGCCGTCGAGCAGGCGCGGGTCGAATCGATCGGCTCGCGGCGGATGACCGGCATGGCCGGCAATATCGGCGCGATGCTGGAGGACCGCTACCACCGCGGCGGGCGCTACGAGGAGATCACCGACCGGGCCGATGCGCCGCTGGAAGATGCGCTGGCGCTGATGGTGCGCGAGCGCCTGACCGGCATCAAGCCGCCGAAGGCTGCCGAAAAGATCGTCGAGCTGTGGCGTGAGCAGATCGAGGCCAAGGCCGGAACCGATCTCGACCGCCTGGCCAAGACCATCGAAGACCAGCGCGGCTTTGCCCGCACCGTGCGCGATATGCTGGTAGCGCTCGACATGGCCGACCAGAGCGCCCAGGGCGACGAATCGGACGAGGACGACGACAATCAGGACCAGTCCTCCGAGGACCAGGATCAGCAGGACGGCGAATCCGAGCAGCAGAGCGGGTCCGACCGGTCCGAGGTCGAGGTCAGCGAGGACGCGACCGAGGAACTCGAGGACGGTGCCTCGGAAGCCAGCGACGCACCGGCCGGCGATTGGGAGGAGGAGGACGAGAACTCCGAATCCGAGGAGGCCGGCGAGGCGCCACGTCCGCGCGAGGGCAAGAACGACGGCCGGCCGACCACCGACTACAAGGCCTATACGGCGAAGTTCGACGAGATCGTCACGGCCGAGGAACTCTGCGACGCCGAGGAGCTGACGCGGCTTCGCGCCTATCTCGACAAGCAGCTCGCGCATTTGCAGGGCGTGGTGGCGCGGCTCGCCAACCGCTTGCAGCGTCGCCTGATGGCGCAGCAGAACCGCACCTGGCAGTTCGACCTGGAGGAGGGCGCGCTCGACCCCGCGCGCCTGCCGCGCATCATTCTCGACCCGTTCCAGCCGCTCTCCTTCCGGCAGGAATCGGACACGAATTTCCGCGACACGGTCGTGACGCTGCTGATCGACAATTCGGGCTCGATGCGCGGGCGGCCGATCACGGTGGCTGCGACCTGCGCCGACATTCTGGCACGGACGCTGGAGCGCTGCGGTGTCAAGGTCGAGCTGCTCGGCTTCACCACGCGGGCCTGGAAGGGCGGGCTTTCACGCGAGTCCTGGCTGCAATCGGGCAAGCCGGCCAATCCGGGTCGGCTGAACGACCTCAGGCACATCATCTACAAGTCGGCGGACGCGCCCTGGCGGCGCGCGCGCAAGAATCTCGGCCTGATGATGCGCGAGGGGCTGCTGAAAGAAAACATCGACGGCGAGGCATTGGACTGGGCGCATAAGCGCCTGCTCGGCCGCTCCGAACAGCGCAAGATCCTGATGGTGATCTCGGACGGCGCGCCGGTCGATGATTCCACGCTTTCGGTCAATGCCGGCAATTATCTGGAGCGGCATCTGCGGCATGTCATTGCCGAGATCGAGACCCGCTCGCCGGTCGAACTCATCGCGATCGGCATCGGACATGATGTGACGCGCTACTATCGCCGCGCCGTCACCATCGTTGATGCCGAGGAGCTCGGCGGAGTGCTGACCGAGAAACTGGCGGAGCTGTTCGAGGAGGATGGCGCCGCCGCGGCGGCCGGTGCCTCGCGACGCCGGCAGTGATGCGGCTCGACCGGCGGCATTTGCTGGCCGGGCTCGCCGGCCTCGCTTTGCCGCGCCAGGCGCAGGCGAGCGAGCAGACACGCTTTCCGGTCGAGATTTCCGCACGCCGTATCTCTGCTTTCGAGCCACGCAGCCCGGACAAGCGCCGCTTCGGCGCGTTGCAGTTTCGCGGTGGGCTCGTTTTATCCTGCAGTCATCCGCGCTTTGGCGGATTTTCCGGGCTTTGGCGCTCTTTCGACGGGCGCGATCTGGTCTCGCTGACCGACCGTGGCTATTGGCTGACGGCGAAGGTTGCGACCGAGGGCGGCAAGCCCGTCGCGCTTGAACACGCCGAGATGGCCGCGATGCTGGATCCTGCGGGCCGGCCGCTGTCGCGCTCGAAATCCTTCGATACCGAGAGCCTCGCGATCGTCGGCGGCGTCGCCTATGTCGGTGTCGAGCGCACGCATGAAATCCTGCGCTTCGACTGGGCGCGCGAAGGCGTCGAGGCAAGGGCGCGTTCCTTGCCCGTGCCGGCGGCGATCAAGAAGCTGCCACGCAATCGCGGACTGGAGGCGCTGGGGATCGTGCCTGCCGGCCCGCACAAGGGCGCTATCGTCGCGATCTCGGAGCGCTCCGGCAAGGAAGACGAGCCGACGCTCGGCGTGTTGCTCGGCGATGGCGAGCCAGGCTTTTTCAAGGTGGCGCGGCCGGGCGGCTACGACATCACCGACCTCGCCTTCTTGGCCGGCGGCGACATGCTGCTGCTGGAGCGCTGGTATCGGCCGCTGCGTGGCGTCGGCATGCGGATCCGCCGGATCGCGCTCGCTGATCCGAAGGCCGGCGCGCTTTTGGACGGGGCGGTGCTGATCGAGGCCGATTTGGGCTTCGAGATCGACAACATGGAAGGGCTGTCGATCCATCTAGAAAACGGGCGGACGATCCTCACCCTGATTTCGGACGACAATTTCTCGATCATCCAGCGCACGCTGCTGCTGGAATTCGAGCTGGCCTAGGAGCCGTAGGCGCTGCCGTCATGCTTGCCCTTGTGGCAAGCACCCACGTCTTGAACACCGCGTTGCACGAACCAAGACGTGGATGGTCGGGACAAGCCCGACCATGACGGTGAGCTAAATGAAAAAAGCGGCCTCGCGGCCGCTTCCTTCAAACTCAATAAGCTCAATCGCTCAGTTGGCGGCGAGCTTCTTCTCAAGGTCGCGCTTCAGGCCGAGCGCGCCCGTCGAGAGATCGGTCGCAGCCGCCTTGAGCAGGAAGGCGTCGAGACCGCCGCGATGCTCGACCGAACGCAGGGCGTTGGCCGAGATGCGCAGGCGCACCGAGCGGCCGAGCGCGTCGGACTGCAGCGTCACATTCACGAGGTTCGGACGGAAGACGGTCTTCGTCTTGTGGTTCGAGTGGCTGACAAGGTGGCCGGTCTGGGTGCCTTTACCGGTCAGTTCGCAACGGCGGGCCATGATATCGTTCCTTACGTTTCCGGTTTCGCTCAAACAAAAATGCCGACACGCGACGTGCCGGCCATCGAGCACCGGAAGTCAAATTGAAGTCGCGGTTCCATAGCCAAGCCAGCAAAGCGCGTCAAGGAGAAGTACCTGCATCACGGAAAACTACGGGATGTCCGGTCAGACGATCAGCGTTAACGGACCGTAAAGAGGCTGGCCAGATGCTGCCTGAAGCCACGTCACGGCATCGATTGCGGCCATGACACGATTCGGGCCGAATCGCCGTGCATTTCCTGTGGTCCATGCGTCGTACCGGAGAGACTGGATGAACCCCGCCGCCGTCGCCGCATCCTTGGCCACTGCGATTTTGACCGTCACGTTCCTGGCGGACACGGCTCGCGCCGCGTCGATCGAGGCCCGCTACGATGTCTCGCTGCTGGGGCTCACCTTCGGCACGGCCGGACTTGCCGGCACGATCGACGGGTCGAACTACAAGCTCGACATGGTTGCGAAGCTGACCGGAATCGCCGGCGGCGTCACCGGCGGGCGTGGGTCGGGCGCGGCCACGGGCGCGCTGGTCGGCGGCAAGCTCTCACCGAAAACCTTCGCGGTCAGCTCCGCCAGCAGCAGCGAAAGCCGAACCGTACGGATGGCGCTGGCCGACAATGCAGTGGCCGGCGTCGATATCGAGCCGCCGATCGACGAAAAGCCCGACCGGGTGCCGCTGGACGACAGCCACCGCCGCAGCATCATCGACCCGCTCAGTGCCTTCATCATGCCGGTCAGCGGCAAGGGAAAGGACGGCGTCTGCAACCGCACGCTGCCGATCTTCGACGGTGCTGCGCGCTACGACATCAAGCTGACGAGCGCCGGCACGCGCAGCGTCAAGCTGGAGGGCTATAGCGGCCCGGTCTCGATCTGCCAGGCGCGCTATGTGCCGATCGCCGGGCATCGCGCGCTCAGGCCCAGCACCAAGTTCATGGCCGAGAACAAGGACATGACGGTTTGGCTCGCGCCTGTGGCAGGCACCGATGTGATGGTGCCTGTCCGGATTTCGGTGAAGACGATGATCGGCACGGCGGTGATCGAGGCCTCGAGCTTCAAGGTCGATCCGGGTGCAACCGCAAGTGCACCCAGGAACTGACGAGACGGGGCCGACCTTCTATCAATCTGTCATCCAGGCGTCGCTCAATGGGCCGATGCCTTCGAGAACAGGTTGATCACCACGACGCCCGCGACGATCAGCGCCATCCCGACCAGCGCCGGGGCATCCGGCGTCTGCCCGAACAGGACGAGCGCGATCAGGCTGATCAGCACGATGCCGACGCCGGACCAGATTGCATAGGCGATGCCGACGGGGATCGTGCGCAGGCATAGCGACAGGAAATAGAAGGCGCAGACGAAGGCCACGACCGTGATCAGCGAGGGCACGAGCCGCGTGAATTCGTTGGAGGCCTTCAGCGCCGAGGTGCCGATGACTTCGCTGACGATGGCGATGGCGAGATACAGGTAGCTCACGCGGCCCCGCGATCGTCGGGCTTTTTCGAAGCGTGCCGAACTCCTCGGTCGTCCTCGAAAACCGGCCGGAAGAACGAGCGCTCGTAGCTGACGATGAAACGATCCTTGTCGTTCATCGCGATGGCGGCCAGGCATTCCGGATCGCTCGCAGCGCGACTGCGATAGTCTTCATAGGCCGCCAGCGAGGGAAAGCTGAAATTCGCCAGAGCAACGTTGGAGGTGCCTTCGGAGGGCATGAAATAACCGTGATGCTCGCCGCCGAATTTTTCGACAAGGCGGATCCAGAGCTTGCCGTAAGCCTCGAAGGCCGGAAGCTGATAGGGATCGACGATATAACGCAGATGGCAGGTAATCATGATCACGCGGCCTTCGTCGTGCTGAGGAATGTCTTCATCCGCTCCAGCGCCTTTTCGATGTTCTCCAGCGAGTTGGCATAGGAGAGGCGGATATAGCCCTCGCCATAGACGCCGAAATCGGGGCCGCCGATGGTGGCGACGCCGGCTTCCTCCAGCAGGGCAGAGGCGAGCTTCTTGGCCTTCCAGCCGGTCTGCGAGACGTTGGGGAAGGCGTAGAAGGCGCCTTTGGGTGTGATGCAGGACACGCCCGGCAGGTCGTTCAGACCGGCGACCACAGCCTTTCGGCGCCGGTCGAATTCGGCGACCATGGCGTGGACGGCATCCTGCGAGCCGGTCAAGGCGGCGAGGCCCGCCCATTGCGCGGGCGCGTTGACGCAGGAGTGCGAGTTCACCGCAAGCTTGCGAGCGTTGTCGTAGAGCGGCTTCGGCCAAACCGACCAGCCCATGCGCCAGCCGGTCATCGCATAGGTTTTCGACCAGCCGTTGAGCAGGATCAGCCGGTCGCGGATTTCGGGGTAGGACAGCAGGCAAACGTGCTGTTCGCCGTCATAGACCATCTGGTCGTAAATCTCGTCCGACATGATCGCCACGTCCGGGAACCGGCCAAGACCGGCGACGAGCTTGTCGATCTCGGCCTTCGGCGTGACACCGCCGGTGGGGTTGGCGGGCGAGTTGATGATCAGCAGCCGCGTCTTCGGCGTGATCAGCGCCAGCGTTTCCTCGGCCGAGAAGGCGAAGCCGTTCTCCTCACGCATCGGCACGGGAATCGGCGTAGCCCCGGTGTATTCGATCATCGAGCGATAGATCGGGAAGCCGGGGTCGGGATAAAGGATCTCGGCGCCGGGCTCGCCGAACATCAGGATCGCCATGAACATGGTGACCTTGCCGCCGGGCACGATCATCACGCTCTCGGGCGAGACCTCGACATCGAAGCGCTTGTGCAGATCGGCCGCGACCGCCTCGCGCAGCGGCAGGATGCCATTGGCCGGGGTGTAGCCATGGTGTCCGTCGCGCAGCGCCTTCACCGCGGCCTCGACGATATGGTCCGGTGTCGCGAAATCGGGCTGTCCGATGCCGAGATTGATCACGTCCTTGTCCTGCCGCTGCAATTCAGTGGCGCGCGCCAGCACCGCGAAGGCGTTCTCCTCGCCGATGCGGGAGAAGGACGGGACGACATGCAGGGTCATGGCAGCCTCGATAGCTCGCTTCCGATGGCCGTCTCGCGGGCGGCCTTGCGTGCAGTCTTCACCGCAAACGGGCGCGAGCCGCAAGTCCGCGATCGAGGCCCTGAAACCCCATGCAAACCGCGCATGCTAAATAGTATGATTTTTCGCGCCGGGCCTCTTGCGGCGCAGCGGCCGGGGCCGGATAATCTCGACAGGTTTCAAACAAGATGCCGCCGGCCCATCGGAGGCCGGCGCGGGAGAGGAACGAGGGATGGCCAAGACCCCCGAAAGCAACGTGCCGCGGCAGGACCGCCCCGTCGCGACGACCAATGAGACGGCGCCTCACCGCATCAAGCCGGAGCAGCTGCGTTCCAAGGCCTGGTTCGACAATCCAGACAATGCCGACATGACCGCGCTCTATATCGAACGCACGATGAATTTCGGCCTTTCGCGAAACGAACTTCAATCTGGCCGCCCGATCATCGGCATCGCCCAGACCGGCTCCGATATCGCGCCGTGCAACCGCCACCATCTGGAGCTGGCGCCGCGCATCCGCGACGGCATCCGCGAGATGGGTGGCGTGCCGTTCGAGTTCCCGATCCACCCGATCCAGGAAACCTGCAAGCGGCCGACGGCCTCGCTCGACCGCAACCTGCAATATCTTTCGCTGGTCGAGATACTCTATGGCTATCCGCTCGACGGCGTCGTGCTGACGACGGGCTGCGACAAGACCACGCCGGCGCAGATCATGGCGGCCGCGACGGTCGACATTCCCGCGATCGCGCTGCCGGGCGGGCCGATGCTGAACGGCAATTTCCGGGGCGAACGCACCGGCTCGGGCACCATCGTCTGGAAGGCGCGCCAGATGATGGCGGCGGGCGAAATCGACTATCGCGGCTTCGTCGACCTGGTCGCCTCCTCGGCGCCCTCGGCTGGCCATTGCAACACGATGGGCACCGCCTCCACGATGAACTCGCTGGCCGAGGCGATGGGCATGACGCTGCCGGGCGGGGCGGCAATTCCCGCGCCGTACCGTGATCGCTACGAGATGGCCTATCTCACCGGGCGGCGCATCGTCGAAATGGTTTGGGAGGATCTCGTTCCCTCCAGGATCCTGACCCGCGAGGCTTTCGAGAACACCATCGTCGTCAATTCGGCGATCGGCGGATCGACCAACGCACCGATCCACGTCAACGCCATTGCCAAGCATATTGGCGTGGAGCTCGACAACGAGGACTGGACGGCGATCGGCTACGACATTCCGCTGCTGGTCAATCTGCAGCCGGCCGGCGAATATCTCGGCGAGGATTATTACCGGGCTGGCGGTGTCCCCGCCGTGGTCGCGGAGCTTGTCGCCAAGGGCAAGATCAAGCCGGCGATCACCGTCAATGGCCGCACGCTGGCCGAAAACTGCGAGGGCTTCTTCTCCGGCGATCGCAACGTCATCAAGACCTATGACGAGCCGATGAAGCCGCATTCCGGCTTCCTCAACATCTCGGGCAATCTATTCGATTCCGCCATCATGAAGACCAGCGTGATCACGCCGGAATTCCGCCAGCGCTATCTGGAGAACCCGAAGGACCCGAACGCCTTCGAGGGCCGTGCCATCGTCTTCGACGGGCCGGAGGATTATCACCATCGGATCGACGATCCGGCGCTCGCGATCGACGAGCATTGCGTGCTGTTCATCCGCGGCGTCGGGCCGATCGGATATCCCGGCGCGGCCGAAGTCGTGAACATGCGGCCGCCGGATTACCTGATCAAGCAAGGCGTCTCGGCGCTGGCCTGTATCGGCGACGGGCGCCAGTCCGGCACATCGGGCTCGCCCTCGATCCTCAACGCCTCGCCGGAAGCGGCGACCGGCGGCGGGCTCGCGCTGCTGAAGACGGGCGACAGGGTGCGCATCGACCTCAACAAGCGCACGGCCAACATCCTGATCCCGAACGAGGAGCTGGAGCAGCGCAGAGCCGCGTTGAAGGACGCCGGCGGGTATAAATACCCGGCAAGCCAGACGCCCTGGCAGGAAATTCAGCGTGCCATCGTCGGGGAGCTGTCCGAGGGCATGGTGCTGAAGCCGGCGGTCAAATACCAGAAGATCCACAAGACCTTCGGCATTCCGCGCGACAATCACTGAGCGCGGTTTCCAGCCTGCACGTCAGGGTCGCCCTCGTGGCGACCATGACGTCGTCGCCGGTCAAAAGCAGTGTTCGAGACGTGGATGCTCGGAACAAGCCGAGCATGACGAACGGTGTTGGTGTTTTGTCATTCCGCCGACGCAACCGCATCCCTCCAACGGAAGCGCATCAGCGGGGCTGACAAGAGCCTCCACCCCGGACACTATGCGGCTCTCGCCCGCAGGCTCATCTGAAACGATTTAAAATGACCCAATCCGCGCCGGTCGAAGCCTTCCGCAAGCTGCATGAAAGCGGCTGCTTCGTGATGCCGAACCCGTGGGATATCGGCTCGGCGCGCTGGCTGCGCGGGCAGGGATTCAAGGCGCTGGCGACGACGAGCGCGGGCTTTGCCTTCACGCAAGGCCGCGCCGACCAGGACGTGCCGCGCGACATGATGCTGGCCCACATCGCCGAGATGGTGAAGGCGGTGCCCGACCTACCGGTCAACGCCGATTTCGAGAACGGTTATGCCGACACGCCGGATGGCGTCGCCGCCAACGTCAAGCTTTGCGTTGCGACCGGGGTCGCCGGACTTTCGATCGAGGATGCGACGGGGCGTGAGGCCGATCCGCTGTATCCCTTTGAACTCGCCGTCGAGCGGATCAAGGCTGCGCGCCGGGCGATCGACGAGACCGGTTCGGGCGTGCTGCTGACCGCGCGGGCGGAGGCGTTTCTGACCGGCCATCCCGATCCGCTACCGGAAGTGACGCGGCGCATTGCGGCTTTCGTGGAAGCCGGCGCCGATGTGCTGTACGCGCCGTGGGTGCGCACGCCCGAGGAGATCGGTGCCATCGTCGAGGCGGCGGGTGGCAAGCCGGTCAATGTCGTCGTCTTCAACGACTTGGGTCTGCGCGTGGCCGATTTTGCGTCGCTTGGTGTCAGACGCCTGTCGACAGGCGGCGCATCGGCACGATCGGCGTGGGCCGGCTTCATCGAATCGACGCGGCTTATCAAGGAAGAGGGCAGCTTTGCCGGTTTCGTCGCCAATAAGGGCACAGCGCCACTTGAGCCTTTCTTCACCGACGATCTGAAGTCCCGCTCGTGAGCCAGACTTTGCTCATCGCACCGGCCTGGCTCGGACGCAGCGGCCTGTGGACGCTCGACGCCAAAGGGCAGCGCAAGGCGGTCGATGCCGAGGATGTCGGCCTGTCCGACGATATCGCCGACCGGCTCGAAGCCTGGATGGATGCCTTCGACGGGATTTACGAGGAGGATGACGAGGCACGCTCGCGCTTTCCCGACGCGGTCGAGCAACTCGCCTGGGAGACGGAAGGCGCGGCGATCGCCGAGGCCATCCGGGCCGATCTCGGTGCCGGATGGGATGTCACGACCGATCTCGCGGGCTGGCAGGAGATGACCAAACCATGACGCCTCATCCGATGCTCCCGATCGCACCGCCCGCAAATGCCAAGCTGGCGCCCGATTGGGCGCCACCACCGTTTCCGCCAGCCAAGGTGCTGGAAGGGCGCTGGTGTCGCCTCGAGCCGCTCGATGTCGCCAAGCACCTCGACGACATCTGGGAGGCGACCGCTGGTCACAATCAGGTCTGGGACTGGCTGCCGGCTCGCCCGCCAGCCGACAAGCAAGCTTATCGCGCGCTGCTGCAATCGATGGTCGATCAAGCCGGCATCGTGCCGCTGGCAGTGATCGACAAGGCCGACGGCAAGGCCAAGGGCCATCTCTGGATCATGGAGATCCGGCCGGCGCACGGTGTGTTCGAGGTCGGCTGGATCACCTATTCGCCGGCCTTGCAGAAGACGCGGCCGGCGACGGAAGCGATCTATCTCGTCGGCGAATACGGTTTCTCGCTCGGCTATCGCCGTTACGAGTGGAAGTGCAACAACATGAACGAGCCGTCCAAGCGCGCCGCGTTGCGTTTTGGCTTCCGGTTCGAGGGGCTGTTTCGCCAGCATATGGTGGTGAAGGGCGAGAACCGCGATACGGCGTGGTTCTCCATCCTCGATTCGGAATGGCCCGCGCGGGCCAAGCTGTTCCAGGCCTGGCTGGCGCCGGAGAACTTCGACGCGGAAGGCCGGCAGAAGGCTTCGCTCGGCGATCTCGCCAAGGCGCAGGCCTGAAGCCATGGAGCCCCGTCGCGCCACGCCTGCGGACATCCCGGCGATCGTCGCGCTGACGGAGGCCGCCTATCTGCCGAACGAAGCGATCATCGGCGTGCCCTCGCTGCCGCGCATCGCGGACTATCATCAGGTTCTGGCCCAGCACGAGGTCTGGGTCGTCGACGATGAGGCGGGGCTGGCGGCGGCGCTCGTGCTGGAGATCGAGCCCGACGATTTCACGATCTGGAGCATCGCAGTCTCGCCGCAAGCGGCCGGCCGCAAGCTCGGCGCCGCGCTGATGGGGTTTGCCGAGGCTCGCGCCCGTTCGCTCGGCCGGCCCTCGGTGCATCTCTACACCCACGCCAAGCTTAGCTCCCGCATCGCCTGGTACGAGCGGCAGGGCTATGCCGTCACGCATCATGAGGACCTGCCCGACCGGCGGGTTGTCCATATGCGCAAGATTTTCTCATAAGCCGATCGAACACGAGGATACGGACATGGCAGGGCGTTTGAAGGGCAAGGTCGCGGTGGTCACTGCTGCGGGGCAGGGCATCGGACGGGCCATTGCGGAGGCCTTCGTCGCGGAGGGTGCAACCGTTTGGGCGACCGACAAGGACGTGGCGCTGCTGGAGGGCATCCCGAAGGCGAAGAAGCGCAAGCTCGACGTGCTCTCGACCAAAGCGGTCGACTCCTTCGCCGAGAAGGTCGGAGCGATCGACATTCTGGTGAATGCCGCCGGCTTCGTCCATCACGGGACGGTGCTCGACACCGACGAGAAGGCCTGGAACTTCTCCTTCGATCTCAACGTCACCTCGATGCATCGTACGATCAAGGCGTTCCTGCCGGGGATGCTGGAGAAGGGCGCGGGCTCGATCGTCAACATCGCGTCTGGCGCCGGCTCGGTACGCGGCATCCCCAACCGCTACGCTTACGGCACGACCAAGGCGGCCGTGATCGGCTTGACCAAGTCGGTCGCTGCCGACTTCATCAAGAAGGGCATCCGCTCCAACGCGATCTGCCCCGGCACCATCCAGTCGCCCTCTCTCGACCAGCGCATCAAGGACCTTGCCGCGTCCTCCAACACGACGGAAGCCAAGGCGCGGCAGGCCTTCATCGACCGGCAGGCAATGGGCCGTCTCGGCACGGCCGAGGAAATCGCCTGGCTGGCGGTTTATCTGGCCTCCGACGAGGCGAGCTACACCACGGGCCAGATCCATCTGGCGGATGGCGGCTTCGCGCTCTGAGCGCGGCGTCGTTCCAACAATAACAGTCTAGGGAGGTCAGCGATGCACATCCTCGTTCTCGGCGGCGCCGGCATGGTCGGGCGCAAATTCATCGAGCGGCTGGCGCGGGACGGCTCGCTCGGCGGCAAGGCAGTGACGCGGGTCACGGCGCAGGACGTCGTGCCGGCCTCGCCGCCACCGGCCGCGCCTTTCGATTTCGAGGCGGTGGTGTCCGACCTCTCGATCGCGGGCGAACCGGAAAAGCTGATCGCGACGCGGCCGGAGGTGATCGTCCATCTCGCCGCCATCGTCTCCGGCGAGGCGGAGGCCGATTTCGAGAAGGGCTATCGCATCAATCTCGACGGCACGCGGGCGCTGTTCGACGCGATCCGGCTCACGGAGGGGTATACGCCGCGCCTCGTCTTCACCTCCTCGGTCGCGGTCTTCGGCGCGCCCTTCCACGACAAGATCGCGGACGAGTTCTTCACGACGCCGCTGACGAGCTACGGCACGCAGAAGGCGATCGGCGAACTCTTGCTCTGCGACTACAGCCGTCGCGGCTTCTTCGATGGCATCGCCATCCGCCTGCCAACGATCTGCGTGCGGCCGGGCAAGCCCAACAAAGCGGCCTCGGGCTTCTTCTCCAATATCATCCGCGAGCCGCTGAACGGCGAAGAGGCGGTGCTGCCAGTGTCCGATCAGGTCCGGCATTGGCACGCCTCGCCGCGCTCGGCGGTCGGCTTCCTGTTCCACGCGGCGACGATGGATACGGCCGCGATCGGGCCGCGCCGGGCGCTGACCATGCCGGGCTATTCCTGCACCGTCGCCGAGCAGATCGAGACGCTGCGCAAGGTCGCGGGCGAGACCGTGGTGAAGCGCATCCGCCGCGAAACCGACCCGGTGATCGACAGGATCGTGGCCGGCTGGCCGCAGAATTTCGATCCGCAGCGGGCTCTTGCTCTCGGCTTCAAAGCGGAAAGCAATTTCGAGGAGATCGTCCGCGTGCATATCGAGGACGAACTGCACGGGACATTCGTGAAGTAGACCGCCGGGTTTCGCGAGCCCCTCGGCTCAAGGGGCCGATGGCAAGCCGACCAGCTGCGCAATCGCGATGCTTCGATCCGGATGGACCCGGTTTCGCCCGGCTCGCTTGGCCTCATAGAGCCGCTCGTCGGCCCGCCGCAGCATTTCGCGGAAGCGCTGCTGCGGGAGCTGCGCTTCATACACGCCGAAGCTGGCGGTGACGCACCGGCCCCGGAGATCGGTGAGCGCAATCGATGAAATCGCGCTCCGCAGCCGCTCCGCGATGAGCTGCGCGCCGCGTTGATCCGTGCCGGGCAGGAGCGCGCAGAATTCTTCGCCGCCGATGCGCGCGAGCAGATCGTAAGGGCGCAGAACCGGCTTGGCCGCCTCTGCGACGGCGATCAGCACCTGATCGCCGGCCTCGTGGCCGTATTCGTCGTTGACCCGCTTGAAGTGGTCGAGATCGAAAGCGATCACCGACAACGTGCCGCGTTCGCGCTTGGCGCGCGCGATCTCGGTCGCAGCGTTTTCCGAAAGCCAGCGGCGGTTGCCCAACCCGGTCAGCGGATCGGAAAAAGCCTGCCGCTTGAGTCTTGCCATGCGATCATCGAGCGCGCCGATCAGATCCCGGATTTCGTCGGTCAGCCTGCCGAGGTCGTCCTGCCTCGATTTCGCCAGAGCCGGCAGGCGGCCTTCCTGGCGGTAGCGGCGCAAATCCTTGGCCAGCTGGCCTACGGGCGTCAGCAGGTGATGCATGATCGAGAAGGCGATCGCCGTGCCGAGGAGCGTTGCCAGAAGGGTGATGACGAGCACCGCCGTGCTGCTGATTGCGGCGCCGGTGGCGACATAGGCCATCAGCGCGATGATCGGAATGTGGGTAGCCACGAAGCAGCCGGCGAAGGCGCGGGCCAGCAGCGATGTCTTAAAAACGCTGGTGAGCTTCGGGAGAATGGGCATCGTCATAGGCAGCCTTTCGTCTCAAGGCTGTGGGGGTAGCAAGGTCCGATTCACGCAAGGTAAGCGCGGTTACTCGCATTTGAATCAAATCATCGGGAAGTAGGGAAAAGCACTTTTTGTCAGTATGTTAGGATCGTTTCGGTCGTCATGACCGACGTGGAGACAGCGGGGTCGCCGGCAACATTCGGCTGGTGCCCGACAGGATGCTCGCAGCAAGCGCGCGGGCGCCTGCGTCGTGGGTTTGGCCCCCGATGATGACGAACGCGATCGAGCCGAGCTCGGGCAATGGGTCGCTAGCTTCCACCTCCGCCAGGCCGGGCGGGATGAGCCGCGCGGAATGGGCTGTGATGCCGAGGCCTGCGACTGTCGCGGCGCGCAAACCCGCCAGGCTGCTGCTGGTGCAGGCGACGCGCCAGGGCCGCCCGGCGCGCTCCAGCGTCTCCAACGCGTGCACCCGGGTGATGCTCGGTGGCGGATAGAGCACCAGCGGCAAAACCTGCGCGTCCGCGACACGTGAGCCGGGCCGGCCGACCCAGACCAGCTTTTCCTCCCAGGCCACCGTGCCGCGTTGGTCGCCGGCGCGGCGCTTGGCGAAGATCAGGTCGAGATCGCCGGCGTCGTATTGCTCGTAGAGCCGACCGCTGAGGCCGACCGTCAATTCGAGATCGACCGCATGATGCTCCATCGCGAATTCGGCGAGGATGTCGGGCAGTGCGGTAAATGCGAAATCCTCGGAGACACCGAGGCGCAGCCGGCCCCGCAGGGTGGAGCCCTTGAGGAAATGCTCGATGCGGCTGCCGGCCTCCAGCATTTGGCGGGCGAAGGGCTGGACAGCATCGCCGTCCGGCGTCGGGCGCACGCCGTGGGTATCGCGCGCCAGCAGCCGTCTTCCCACACGCCGTTCGAGACGCGTGACATGCTGACTGACCGAGGATTGCTGCAGGCCAAGCTGGCGCGCGGCTTCCGTGAAGCTGCGGGTCTCGCAGACCTTGAGGAAGCTGCGCAGCAGCACCGGATCAAGCGGTTTCGATTCGTCGGACATATCATCATGATCCATGATGACCCTAATCATGTCCAGCATAGATCTAAATAGGCATCGCAGCTGCTATGAATTCGCCGACATCGAGGATCGCACCATGGTTCGCCGCACGCTCGCCCGCTTCGGGATCGACCCCTATCTGCTCATGCTGCTCGCGACGGTCGCGATTGCCGCCATCCTGCCGGCGCGGGGCGTTGGCGCGACGGTGGCGAGCGACGCTGTTTCGGTCGCGGTCGCATTGCTGTTCTTTCTCTACGGTGCGCGGCTTTCGCCATTGGCTGTGTGGGAGGGCTTGCTGCACTGGCGGCTGCAGTCCCTTGTCTTTGCCAGCACCTATGTTCTGTTCCCGATTCTCGGCCTGATCCTGACGAAGGCCTGCGGAGCCTGGCTGACGCCGGAACTGGCGCTGGGCGTGATGTTCGTGTGCGTGCTGCCCTCCACCGTCCAGTCCTCGATCGCCTTCACCTCGATTGCGCGGGGCAATGTTCCGGCGGCGCTGTGCAGCGCTTCGGTGTCGAACCTGTTCGGCATGGTGGTGACGCCGCTTCTCGTCATGCTGCTGCTGGATTCCAAGGGCAGCGGTTTCAGCACCAAGGCGGTCGAGGACATCGCCTTGCAGTTGCTCCTGCCCTTCGTCGTCGGACAGGTGCTGAGGCCGTTGATCGGTGCATTCCTGCTGCGGCACAAGGCAGTGATGTCGCTGGTCGATCGCGGCTCGATTCTGTTGGTCGTCTACGCCGCGTTCAGCGAAGGCATGGTCGCCGGCATCTGGTCGCAGGTGACGGCGCGCGATCTCGGGCTGATCATCCTGCTCGACGTCGTTCTGCTGGCTTTCGTGCTGTTTGCGACGACCTTCGTCAGCCGCCGTCTCGGTTTTTCCAAGGAAGACGAGATCGCGATCGTCTTCTGCGGTTCCAAGAAGAGCATGGCGAGCGGCATTCCGATGGCCAATATCCTTTTCCCCGGCCAGGCGCTGGGGTTGATCGTGCTACCGCTGATGCTGTTTCATCAGGCGCAGCTCTTCGCCTGCGCGACCTTGGCGCAGCGCTATGCCCGCCGGCCGAAGGAGCAAGACGAGCCGATCGCCCAGACCGTCATGCCGAAGCCGGTGGAAGTCTGAGCTTCCCGGTCATCAGATGCGATTTCGCCCGCGTCTGACGCGGGCGATGCCTGTCACATCCGGTTAAAGGCTGCCCTATCAGGGGCAGGTATAACCGCCTGCGCTGGGCGCGCAGCGAGCGCCGGTCGGCAGCACGAGGGATCCGCGCTCCCGGCGCACATAATCTCCATTCGGCAGTTGGAAGCCGCCTGTCGGATCCGGGTTCACGCGCGTGCCATCAGGCAGGACCAGTTGGCCATTGTCCCGAAGGATCTGCTTGGCCACGCCCCCCATGGGCGCCGCGACGGGCTGAGGCTGCGGCTGGCTCGAGACACAGCCGGCAACCAGAGAGGCGACCGCAACGGCCGCCAGCGAAATTCGAATCATTCTGCCCACCCTGTTATGTCGAACGGCCTATGTGGAAACGCCGGCCCACATTTCAGGAGGCCGGCATCGCTATATCAGATCAAAAAGGAGGGGCCATGACGGCCCCTCCTGTCTTCAGTTCCAAACCGTGCGGCAAACCCGGACCGGACGACCGAACCGATTGCGCGTCACGCGGCAGATCTCGCGCCGGCGGCGACCACGGGGCATGCGACCGCGAAACGGGCGATCGCGGTACTGGGCGTGCTCGACGGCAGTGCCGTCGGGCAGCGTCATCGCACGGTCGGCTTCAGCGGTGGCGCCGACAAGCGCGCCGGCCGAGCCGGTCACGGGAGCGGCAGTTGCCTTGCCCGCAATGGCCATGGTGGCCGACCCAGCTGCAAGGCCGAGCAGACCGAGAAGAAAATTGCGTCTTTCCATGGTGTCGTCTCCTTTTTTGAACGCGAATATCGAGTTCCGCTTGTCAGCGGTAATAGCCCGGCGCCGGGCCATCATAGCCGCGACGATAATAGCCGGGCGGCGGACCGCCGGGACGGCCGTAACGCGGGCCGCGATCATAGCGCGGACCGCCGCTGTAATACCGGCCACGACCACCGTAACCGCGCTGGCGCGCCATGGTGTCCTGAATGATCTGCATGCGCCGCATCTTGGCGGCGCTGGCGGTAAACTCGGCCGGCTTGGCGTCGAGCTGGTGCGCGATCGCTGGCGGTAAAGCCTCGCCCGCAAAGGACGGTGTGGCGACGGCGGCCATTCCCAGTGACCCGAGAATGGCAAGGACGGCAAATCGGTTCATTTTGATATCCCAGGTTGCGATGGCCCAACTGGGCATGCCGCGCATAAACGCGGCATGAATAAACCTGCGGTTGCCGGGATGGTTCCGCGGTTGTGATGCCGCGCCGCTTTTCAGATGGCGGCCGGCATGCCGGGCAGGATCTTGTCGAGCGTCATCGGGTAGTCGCGGATGCGCACGCCCGTGGCGTTGTAGATCGCGTTCGCGACGGAGGCTCCCACACCGCAGATGCCGAGTTCGCCGACGCCCTTGGCCTTGAGCCAAGACGATTTGTCGTCGAGCTCGTCGAGGAAGACGACATCGAGATCCGGAATATCGGCGTGAACCGGCACTTGGTACTCGGCGAGATCATGATTGATGAACTTGCCGAAGCGCTCATCGACGACCTGCTCCTCCATCAGGGCGGCGCCGATGCCCATCGTCATGCCGCCGAGACACTGGCTGCGCGCGGTCTTCGGATTGAGGATGCGGCCGGCCGCGCAGACGCTTAGAAGCCGCCGGATACGAACCTCGCCGCTCGCCGCGTCGACGCCGACCTCGCAGAAATGGGCGGCGAAGCTCGCCTGCGCGAACTGCTTGGTCAGTTTGCCGAACGTTGCCTTGTCGGTCACGGTCAGCGGCGCGACGCGCGCAATATCGACCAGTTTGATGCTGCGCTGTCCGGCGCGAACCTCGCCATCGGCAAATTCGGCATCGTCGGAATTGATGCCGGCCTTGCGCGCAATTTCGCCCCGCAAGGCCATGCAGGCGGCGTAGACACCGGCCGAGGCGGAGTTGGCGCCCCATGAGCCGCCCGAGCCGGCGGATTCCGGAAAGTCGCTGTCGCCTAATCGGACGTGAACCTTCTCGACGGACAGGCCCAGCATTTCGGCCGCGACCTGCGTCAGGATGGTGTAGCTGCCGGTTCCGATATCGGTCATCTGGGTTTCGATGGTCAGCTCGCCCTTGCCGTCCAGCGTCGCACGCGCGCCGGATGGCATCACCAGATTGTTGCGGATGCCGGCGGCGACGCCCATGCCGACAAGCCATTGGCCGTCGCGCGTGGTGCCGGGCCTGGTGCTGCGCTTGTCCCAGCCGAAACGGCTTGATCCCTCGCGCAGGCATTCCACCAGTTTGCGCGACGAGAACGGCCTGTCCGGTCCCTTCTCAGGGTCGTATTGCACATCGTTGCGGATACGCAGCTCGACCGGGTCGATGCCGGTCTTCTCGGCGAGTTCGTCCATCGCGCCTTCCAGCGCCAACAGGCCGACCGCCTCGCCGGGTGCCCGCATCGCACCGCCCTTGGGCAGATGCAGCTCGGCCATCCGGGTCCGGATCAGCCGGTTGGCGCCGCGATAGAGCAGCTTGGTCTGGTCGGCGGCGTTTTCCGCTTCGCCACCCTCCTGGTTACCGCAATAGGCATCGTGCCCCACCGCGACCAGCCTGCCATCCTTGTCGGCGCCGAGGCGCAGGCGCTGGATCGTCGCCGGGCGGTGATTGGTGTGGTTGAAGATCTGCGGACGCGTCAGCGCCACCTTGACGGGCCGTTTGAGCGCGCGGGAGGCGAGTGCGGCAAGGATGGGATCGGCATAGAGGAAGAGCTTGGAGCCGAAGCCGCCGCCGATGAACTGGGAGACGACGCGCACTTTGTCCTTGGGCATCCGCAAGGTGCTGGCGATGCCGTCATGGGCCCAATGGATCATCTGGTTCGAGGTGTAGATGACGACCTTATCGCCGTCCCACCGCGCGACCGAGGCATGCGGCTCCATCATCGCGTGAGACTGGTCGGGCGTCGTATAGGTCACGTCGATCTTGATCGCGGCGGCCGCGAAGGCACCGTCGAAGTCGCCCACTTTCGAATCAGGAGCCTCTTTGACCGGTTCGCCGGAATCCTTGACGGCCGCGAGATCGAAATCGCCCTTGCCGTGCTCGTAGCGGATATCGACCAGCTTCGAGGCGGCGCGCGCCTGCTCGAAGGTTTCGGCTACGACAAAGGCGACGGCCTGCTCGGCCTGCTCGATTTCGGGACCTGCGAGCTGCGGTGCGTTGTGCTGGCCGTCGCCGTCCTGCTTGGGCGCGTTTTCGTGCGTCATAACCAGCAGGACGCCCGGCGCGGCCTCGGCCTTCTTCGTGTCGATCGAAACGATGCGGCCGCGCGGAATCGCCGAGCCGACCACGAAGCCATAGGCGGCGTTCGGAAACTCCTCGTGAAATTCATAAGCGTAATGGGCGCGGCCCGAGACCTTTAGCGGGCCATCGACGCGGTCGAGCGGCTTGCTGACGACCTTGCCCTGATCGATCGGATTGGGCGCAAGGGCAGGTGTGCTGAAATCCATGGCGAAAATCCTGGTCAGGCGGTCACGGTCGCGAGAACGCGACGGGTGAGGCCGAGCTTGAACTCGTTCTGCTTGGTCGGGCGCGCGCCGCTGAGCGCGGCATCGGCCACGGCGCTGGGGCCTCTCGCAAATGCGGCGTCTGCCTCCTTCACCCGCCAGGGCTTGTGCGCGAGTCCGCCAAAGGCGAAGCGGCCGGTGCCGTCCGCCCCCAGGATCGCCGCGATCGAAACCGTGGCGAAAGCGTAGGAGGCGCGATCACGGACTTTCCGGTAGAGATGCTTGCCCGGCACGGGCTTCGGCAGCGTCACGGCGGTGATGAGTTCGCCCGCCTTCAGCTCGGTCTCGATGTGTGGCGTCTCACCCGGCAGACGGTGAAAATCCGCGATCGGAATGCTGCGGGTCTGGCCATCGGGCAAGGTCGTCTCGACGGTGGCATCGAGCACGCGCATCGCCACCGCCATGTCGGATGGGTGCGTCGCGATGCAGGCATCGCTTACGCCGAGAACCCCGAGATTGCGGCTGAAACCCTCCAGAGCCGAGCAGCCCGAGCCGGGCTGACGCTTGTTGCAGGGCGTGTTGGTGTCGTAGAAATAGGGGCAACGCGTACGCTGCAGCAGGTTTCCGGCCGTGGTCGCCTTGTTGCGCAATTGTCCGGAAGCGCCGGACAGCAACGCCCGTGACAACACCGCGTAATCCTTGCGAACGCGGCCATCGGCCGCGAGCGTCGTGTTCCGCACCAAGGCGCCGATCCGAAGGCCGCCTTCCGGCGTCTCCTCGATCCTGTCGAGCCCGATGCGGTTGATGTCGACGAGATGAGCCGGCGTCTCGATTTCGAGCTTCATCAAGTCGAGCAGGTTGGTGCCGCCGGCGATGAGCTTCGCGTTGGGATTGCCGGCAAGCGCCTTGGCGGCGGAGGCGGCGTTATCGGCGCGCTCGTAGGTGAACGGTCTCATCCGCGATCTCCCTCATGCACTTCGCGGATCGCGGCGACGATGTTGGGATAGGCCGCGCAGCGACAGATATTGCCGCTCATGCGCTCGCGAACTTCGGTGTCGGAAAAGGCAACCTGATCCAGCTCGGCGGTGACGTGGCTGGGCACGCCCGCCTCGATTTCCTTGAGCATGCCGACCGAGGAGCAGATCTGGCCCGGCGTGCAGTAGCCGCACTGGAAACCGTCATGCTTGACGAAGGCGGCCTGCATCGGATGCAGGTTGCCGGGCTCTCCGAGGCCCTCGATGGTGGTGATCTCATCACCCTCGTGCATCACCGCAAGCGAGAGGCAGGAATTGATCCGCTGGCCGTTCACCAGCACCGTGCAGGCGCCACATTGGCCGTGATCGCAGCCCTTCTTGGAACCGGTCAGATGGAGATGCTCACGCAGCGCGTCGAGCAGCGTCACGCGCGGGTCGAGGCTGAGGCTCTCGTACTTGCCGTTGATGCTGAAGCCCACGGTATGATGGGCGGCGTTCGTGCCGGCGCTTGCCGTGCTCGTGGCAGAGGTGCGGGCCTCGGCCTGGAAGGGCGGCAAACCGCCCGCAATCGTTACAGCGCCCGCAGCGACGGCAGCCCGTCGTGTCAGGCTGAACTGGTCAGGTGGCATATCCACGTTTCCCGGTCTCAAATTTGGAATGAGACCAAAGAACGGGTGATGGCGGCAATTGATCCATCACGCGGACGTGATGGATCGTTTCGTCGGGAGCGGACGGCCGTGCGACGAAGCGACGGCCGCCTCTGATCAGGTCAGCTGCCGGAGCGGCCGGCGATCTGCGGGACCCACATGTCGCTCCACTTGGCGGGCTTGACCTTGATCGATCCAGCTTTGTGAAGGAATTCGGCGTATTGCAGCACGCCTTCCGGTGTTGCGGTAAAGCGCGAATCCTTGTCCTCGATCATCTGCTGGATTTCGGATGCATCGACCTTCACCTTCGAGCTTTTGACGTAGATCTCGGCGGCGAGCTTCTTGTCCTTCTCGATCAGCGCTGCGGAATCGTCCATCGCGTCGATGAAGGCCTGGGTGAGCTTCGGGTTGGCATCGACGAATTTCTTCGGCGCGAAGGTCACGTCCAGCGTCATGTTGCCGAGATAATCGACCGAGTTGAGCACGCGGTGGATGCCGGGCGCCTTGGCCTCGATGTACTGGAAGGGCGGCGAGGTGAAATGCGCCTTGATTTCGGTCTTGCCGCCGATGAGCGCGCCAAGCGCCTCAGGATGCGGCAGGCTGATCGTCAACGGGTCCATCTTGGCATAGTTCGCATCGCCGAAGACCTTGGCCGAGATCATCTGCAGCGTCACCGCGGCGAGCGAGGTCTTGATGCCCGGCAGCGCGATCTTGTCGTTAGAGGTGAAGTCCTGCAGCGACTTGATCTTGGGGTCGTTGGTCATCAGCCATTGCGAGGTGGAACTCATGCCGGTAACGCCGACGACCTCGACGCCCGGAATGCCTTTGGCCTTGGCCCAAAGCGTGACGAAGCCTGGCGCGCCGGTGCCGGCGAAGTCGAGCGTGCCGGCCATCATCGCATCGTTGATGACGTTGCCGCCGTCTAGCATCAGCCAGTTGACCTTGACGTCACCCAGGCCGGCGGCCTTGGCGCGCTTCTCGAAGAACTGCTGATCCTGCATCACGATCAGCGGCAGATAGAGGATGCCGAAGCCCTTGGAGATGCGGACTTCGGACACTTCGGCGCGGGCGGGAGCGGCGAACGTCGCCCCAAGCGCGGCCACCGCAAAAGCGGTGCGCAGGACTGTCTTGGAATTCATGGTCGGTTTCCTCCGGGTGATGGCCGTTCGGCCTGTTGAGCGAGTAAAGTATCGAAACCCAGCCCTCATCCCGAGGAGCCGCGTAGCGGCGTCTCGAAGGATGCTCCAGATGGTTCCGGAGCCTCCTAGAGCATCCTGCGAGACAGCCCTTCGAGCCCCCTCAGGATGAGGGCTGAGAACCTCTTTGTCAGTGCTGCATGCCCCAGCGGCGGATCGTCTTGCGCTCGATCGTGGCGAAGATCACGTTCTCGACGAAGAGGCCGATGAGGATGACGGTGAAGAGGCCGGCGAAGACGTTCGCTGTCTCCAGCTGGTTGCGGTTCTCGTAGATGAACCAGCCCAGCCCGCCGGAACCCGAGGACACGCCGAAGACGAGCTCGGCCGCAATGAGCGTGCGCCAGGCGAAGGCCCAGCCGACCTTGAGGCCGGTCAGGATCGCCGGGAAGGCGGCGGGTATCAGGATCAGACGCACCAGCTTCAGCCCGCGCAGACCGTAATTCTGGCCGACCATGCGCATCGTGCTGGAGACCGAACGGAAGCCGGCATGGGTGTTGAGAGCGATCGCCCAGAGCACCGAATGCACCAGCACGAAGACGATGCTGCCGGTGCCCAGTCCAAACCAGATCAGCGCCAGCGGCAAAAGCGCGATCGCCGGCAGGGGATTGAACATCGAGGTCAGCGTCTCCAGCAGGTCGGCGCCGATGCGCGAGCCGATGGCGAGCGTCGTCAGCACGGCGGCCAGCGCGATGCCGATACCGTAACCGATCAGCAGCGTCTGCAGCGAGACCATCATGCGCGCCGGGATGATACCGTTCGCGATGTTTTCGACGAAGGCCTCGACCGTCTGCACGAAAGTCGGGAACAGCAGCGGGTTGGCCAGCCAGCGGCCATAGGCCTCCCAGGCGATGGCGAGGACGGCGAGGATCAGCGCCTTGCGGACGAAGCCGAGGCGATAGATGCGCTCTGCCGCGCCGATGGTCTTGGCGATGACGGGGGCATCGCTGGATTGAACGTCGCGGATGATCTCCGGACGGAAGCTGACGAGATCGGTCATGAGTTTTCGTCTCCCGTTCAGTGATGCGCGAACAGCATGTCGTTGATCCGGGTTTCGAGCGCGGCCTGCGTGCCCGTGCCCATCTCGTGCGCCGGCACGCTGTTGAGCTCCGCCTTGACCTCGCCGGGATGGGGAGACAGCAGCAGGATGCGCGTGCCGATGCGGATCGCCTCCTCGATCGAGTGGGTGACGAAGAGCACGGTGAACTTCGTGTCGTCCCAAAGCCGCAGCAGTTCGTCCTGCATCTTGCGGCGCGTCAGGGCGTCGAGCGCGGCGAAGGGCTCGTCCATCAGCAGCACGTCCGGCTCCATCGCCATGCCGCGCGCGATCGCAACGCGCTGCTTCATGCCGCCCGAGAGCATGTGCGGGAAGCTGTCGATGAATTTAGTCAGGCCGACCTTGTCGATATAGGAGCGGGCGCGCTCTGCGGCCTCGGCCTTGCCGGCGCGGCCGGACGCGGTAGCGGCCTCGGCCTTGCCGGCGCGGCCGGACGCGGTAAGAGCGAAGACCACGTTTTCGCGCACCGTCATCCAGGGCAGGAGCTGGTCGAACTCCTGGAACACCATCATGCGGTCCGGGCCCGGCCCTGAGACCGTGCGGCCCTTCAGGCTGATCTGGCCCTCGACGGGCGAGAGATATCCGCCGATCGCCTTGAGCAGGGTCGACTTGCCGCAGCCGGAAGGCCCCAGCAGCACGAAGCGGTCGGAGGGATAAACGTCGAAGGAGACGCGCCGCGTCGCGGTGACGATGGCGTCGGGCGTCTTGTATTGCAGCGTCACCCCGTCCACGCTCAGCAGCGGGGACAATGCGGGCGCCGCTGTGGCTCCCGCGGACATGGCTGTGGTGTCGGTCGATTGAAGCATCGGCTCTCCTTGACGATCGTTTCCCGGCGCACTTATGGGCGCTTGGCGAATGAAGTAGCATTCGCAACTGACGCGAAACTGACTCCTGAAACTGCAAAGGAAATTCCGCTTGCGCGTGCTCGTGGTCGAGGACACCGCCGATATTGCCGAGGCCGTGGTGATGCGGCTGGAGAAGATCGGCCATGCCGTGGATTGGGAGCCAAACGGGCAGGTCGCAGCCGAACTGCTGGCGGTGCAGGCCTACGACCTCGTCATCCTCGATCTCAACCTACCGGGGCAGGATGGGCTCGCCATTCTGAAGGGGATGCGGGGGCGCAAGCTCAAGACGCCGGTGCTGGTGTTGACGGCGCGCTCGGCCGTCGATGAGCGGATCGGCGCGCTCGATCTCGGCGCCGACGACTACCTGATCAAGCCCTTCGACTATGGCGAGCTGGAAGCCCGCGCCCGCGCATTGCTACGGCGCAGCGCCGGCCAGACCGACAACCTTCTCCAGTTCGGACCGCTGTCCATCGACAGGGCCGGGCGCGTCGCCACCATCGACGGCCGGCCGCTCAACCTGACCAGGCGGGAACTGACGGTCCTCGAAATCCTGGCTGCGCGGCCGGAGCGGATCGTGCCCAAGGAGGAGCTAGTCGAGCAGTTGTTCAATTTCGACCAGGAAGCGAGCCCGAACRCGATCGAGCAGTTCGTCACGCGGCTGCGCCGGAAGCTCGGCGAGGCGCCTGTGGAAATCCGCACCTTGCGCGGCCTGGGCTATCAGCTTGCGGCGCTCTGACCTCCAGCTTTCGCTGCGGCTGCGCATCATGGCCGTACTCTCGGCGGTGCTGGCCGTCGGCGCGGTCGTGCTCGGGCTTGTCGCCTGGCAGTCGGCCTCGGTCGCGGCGCAGCAGGCTTATGATCGGTTGCTGAGCGGCGGCGCGGTGCAGATCGCGGAGAATGTCTTCGTCCAGGGTGGGTCGATCGCGGTCGAGCCACCCGTTTCCACTCTCGCGACCCTCTCGGCTTACGATCTCGTCTTTTACAAGGTGGTCGATCCGCGCGGCGTGGTCGTCGCCGGCTATGAAGACCTGGCCTCCGACGCCGATCCGGTCGCGTCGCGTCGCGGCGCGGTGCTCGAAGACGGCGTGTATCTGGGCCAACCGGTGCGCATCGCCACCCTTGCGCGCGAGATCGACCTCTCGGGTTCGCGCGGCTGGGCGACGATCGTGATCGCCCAGACGGTCGAGGCGCGGCGCGCTTTGGCCTGGGACCTGACCTTCAAGGCGCTGGCGATCATCGCCCTCGTCAGTGTCTTCGCGCTGGTTGCGACGGGCTGGGCCGTTCGTCTCGCGCTGGAGCCGCTGGCGCGCATCGAGCGGGACATCGCCGGGCGCCGCCCGGACGATCTGCGGCCGATCGGAGTCGAACCGCCGGTCGAGGTCCGCGCCCTCGTCCACGCGATCGACGGCTTCATGCGGCGACTGTCCGATCGCATGGCGCTGATGCAACGGTTCATCGCGGATGCGGCGCATCAGATCCGCACGCCGCTGGCGGCCCTCGACGCGCAGGTCGAGATCATGCAGGCGACGCCGTCCGCGAGCCGGAAGGCGGAGGCGGTTATCCGCATCCGCGAGCGCAGCAGCGAACTCGGGCGACTGACGGGCCAACTGCTCGACCATGCGATGGTGATCCACCGGAGCGACGCGATGGCAACGACCGAAGTCGCGCTCAATCCGCTCGCCAAAGCGGTGCTGGCCAAAGCCGTGCCGCTTTCTTTGCCGCGCGAGGTGGACATCGCGTTCCTGCCGGCTGCCTCCGATCCCGTGGTCGAGGGGGATGCGGTGAGCCTGCGCGAAGCCCTGGGCAACCTGATCGACAATGCGCTGAAGCATGGCGCCCGCAGCCGTCTGGTCGTGACGGTCGGCGTCGATGCCGAGCGGGCCTGGGTCGAGGTCGCCGATGACGGGGAGGGGTTTCCGGCCGCGCTCAGTGAACTGGCCTTGCCCTTTGCCAAGGGACAGGCCTCGGATGGATCCGGCCTCGGTCTCGCGATCGCGGCGGAGGTCGCCCGTGCCCATCGCGGAGAACTCGCTGTTGCGCATGAGCAGGGGATGACGCGGGTGCGGCTGCTCATCGGCCGCCAGCAAACGGCTTGAACCGGCGCCCGCTCAGCCGGGCAGCGACAGATCCAGCACCTTGCCTTCGAAAAGCCGGTCGTAGGAGCCCTGGATATGACGGCGCATGGCGTCGCGCGCCTCGATCTCCCGTCCATCGCGGATGGCGGCGAAGATCGCGTCATGCTCGTCCAGGACGCCAAAAAGGCCGCCGGCCGGGCCGAGCAGCGACAGGCCGTGCAGCTTCATGCCGACATTGATGTGGTCCTTCAGCGCCTGCATCGAGGAGAGGAAGAAATAGTTGTTGGCCGCCTCGGCGATCGAGATGTGGAAAGCATAGTCCGCGTCCTCGCGGTGGCCATGGGCGCGGGTCGTATCGCGCATCATTTCGAGCGAATTGGCGATCGCCGAAAGCGCCGTCTCGTTGCGTCGCTTGGCGGCGTAAAAGGCATTGGCGGGCTCCACCTCGAGCCTGAATTCATAGCAGCGCTGCACATCGGCGATGGTGCCCACAGGCGCAAAGGTGATGGCCTTGTTGTGGTCGGATTCCGCGCCACGCACGAAGGTGCCGGCGCCTTGCCGCGAGGATACCAGACCGTCGTCGCGCAGCCGCCGCAGAGCCTCGCGCACGACCGGCCGCGACACGCCGTAAAGCGCGGCCAGGTCGTGCTCGCCGGGCAGACGCGAGTTCGCGGTGTATTCGCCCGAGGCGATCCGCGCCCGCAGTTGGTGGTGCACCCGCTGAACGAGAGGAGATGGCGGGCCCGCCTCGCGATCCCGCGGTGAGATGATCTGATCCATCATCTGACCTTACAAGATATGACAACTTGGTCAAGAGGATCGGCAATGCGCGTAAAATCACTGGATTTCGAATCTTATCGCTATCCAAATTACAACATGTTGACATGTTGTTCGAGTTGGGTTTCGATAGAGCCAAGGTCCGAAGAGACCGGCGAAAGGAAACGTTCTCGGTCTCGCCCAGCCGGCGGCTTCGTCTCGGCGTTCTCCTGTTTCGCTGCTCTGGATCCAAACCAGCAGGTGGACGATGGCCGACATCAGGACGAACCGTTTCAAGCGCGATCTGGGCCAGCGACAGCAGCTCGGCATCTTCTCGACCTTTGCGAGCCCGGCATTGACCGAGATGTTCGCTCAATTGGGGTTCGACTGGCTGCTGCTCGACACCGAGCACAGCCCCAACGAGCCTTCCGAAATCGTCGCGCAGCTTCAGGTGATGGCAGCGCTGCCGGCCGAGCCGATCGTGCGGCCGGCCTGGAACGACATGGTGCTGGTCAAGCGCTGGCTCGATTTCGGCGCGCAGACGCTGCTCTTCCCCTATGTGCAGAATGCCGAGGAGGCGGCCCGCGCCGTCAGCTACACGCGCTATCCGCCGCATGGCGTGCGCGGCGTGTCGGGCTCGTCGCGGGCGGCCGCTTACGGGCTGATCCCGGACTATTTCGCGAAGGTGCAGCAGGAAATCTGCGTCATCGTGCAAATCGAGACAGCCGAGGCGCTGGCACAGATCGAGGAGATCGCCGGGGTCGACGGCGTCGACGCCGTCTTTATCGGCCCTGCAGACCTCGCGGCCTCGATGGGTCATCTCGGCAACACGCAGGCCCCCGAGGTTCAGGCCGCAATCGACGACGGCTTCAAGCGCCTGAGGGCAATCGGCAAGCCGGCCGGTTACCTCACCAACAACGAGGCGGAAGCCAAGCGCCGCGTCGCCGAGGGCATCGACTTCGTCGGCGTCGCCAACGACACGACGATCGTGGCGCGCGGCGCCCGCTCGCTGCTATCCGCGGTGAAGGGCGACTGAGATGGCGTTTGCCCGCCAGCCCCTGCGCCTGCTCGCGGACGACCTGACCGGGGCGCTCGACAGCGCCGCCGCCTTCGCGTCTCCGTCCGCGCCGGTCGCGGTCTACTGGCGTGGAGAACGGCCGGCGGCGGGCGCGATCGCGCTCGACAGCCGCTCTCGCGAAGCCACGGCGGAGGAAGCATGCGCCTCGGTTGCCGCCGTTGCGGGTGAGCTTTTCGCGCCCGGCAGCGGTCTCGCCTTTAAGAAGATCGACAGCCTGTTGCGGGGGCAGGAGGCTGTCGAGCTGGCCACGATCCTGAGCCTCGTGAAGCCGCGGCATTGCGTCGTCGCTCCCGCCTTTCCGGCGCAGCGGCGCATTACGCGAGGCGGCCGGCAATATGTTCGCGAGAGCGATGGTGAGCGCGTCGTGCCGGCCGATCTGGCAGGCGCGCTGGAGCGTGCCGGCCACCGGGTCGCGATGCTTCGTGCCGGGGCCTCCCTTCCGGCCGGCCTTAGCTTCTGGGACGCAGAAACCGATGCTGATCTCGACGCTGTCGTCGCCGCAGCCTCGCATCTCGACGACGTGCTCTGGGTGGGGAGCGCGGGGCTTGCGGCCGCGCTGGCGCGGGCGACGGATGCCCTGGGATCGACGGTCCGGACCGTTTTGCCGCGCCCGATCCTCGGGCTGATCGGCTCCGAGCATGACGTGATCCGGGTGCAGCTGGCGCGAACGGAGCATTTGCACATGCGTCTCGATCGCAAAAATGGGCAGGCTTACGATGAGATCGCGCGAAGGCTGTCGGATGACATCGCCGTTTTCGCCAGCGTCGATCTGCCGGCGGGCACCTCGCGGCGCGATGCGGCTGCCGCGATCGAGGCCCGGTTTGCGGATCTGCTCGCAAGGCTCGAGCCTCCGGGCACGCTGATCGCGGCAGGCGGCGAGACGTTGCGCGGCCTCTGCGAGGCGCTGGGCGCCGATCGGCTCGACGTGATCGGCGAAATGATGCCTGGCGTGCCGCGCTCGATTCTGCGCGGCGGCCGCTGGGACGGCGTTACGATCGTCTCGAAATCCGGGGCCTTTGGCGGTCCCGACCTCCTGAAACAGCTCGTCGCGGCTCCTGCCGTGGCTTTTGCCGGAGCGGCAGCATGACACCTCATCTCGCCATTACCATGGGCGATCCGGCCGGCGTCGGCCCGGAAATCATCGTCAAGGCCTGCCTCAAGCTGAAAGACCGTCTGGCCTCGGGCGATCTTCGGCTGCTCGTCATCGGCAGCAATGCCGCGCTGCACGAGGCGGATCGCATGATCGATGCCGGCCTCGCAATCCCGGAAGTTACGGAGACGGGCGCCTGGCCCAACCTCGCCTGTCTCCAGGCCGGGCCGGAAGGCGAGCCGATCAAGCCCGGCGTGCTCAGCGCCGATGGAGGACGCTTCGCCTATCTCGCGGTCGAGAAGGCCGTGCGCCTTGCGCAGGCCGGCCGCATCCAGGGCATCGTCACCGCGCCGCTCAACAAGGAAGCGTTGAACAAGGCCGGATACAAATTCGCCGGCCATACCGACATGCTGGCGACGCTGACCGAGTCGAAGGGCTCGGTGATGATGCTCGCCCACGGCAATATGCGCGTCAGCCACGTCACCACCCATGTCGCGCTCAAGGACGTGCCGGGCAAGCTGACGCCAGAGCGCCTGCGCTATGTGATCGAGCGCACGGACGAGGCCTTGCAGGCGCTCCAACTCGGTCGACGCAAGATCGCGATCGCCGCGCTCAATCCCCATGCCGGCGAAGGCGGACTCTTCGGCCGCGAGGACGATGACGTCTCGGCTCCGACCATCGCCAAGGCGGTGGCCGACGGCTTCGACGTGGTCGGCCCGGTGCCGGGCGACACGGTCTTCGTCAAGCTGCGCGCCGGGCAATACGACGCTGTCGTCGCGATGTATCACGACCAGGGGCACATCCCGGTCAAGCTGCTGGGCTTCAACATCAATCCCGAGACCGGAACCTGGGACGCGCTGTCGGGCGTCAACATCACGCTCGGCCTGCCGATCGTGCGCGTCTCGGTCGATCACGGCACCGCCTTCGACATCGCCGGCAAGGGCATCGCCAACGAGCTCAGCCTGCTCGAGGCCATCGAATACGCCGAGAAGCTCGCCGCGGCGCGCGGCATCACCGCCAAAAGCGCGGCGTAAGGAGGCCGGGTCCCATGAACATGCACGCAAGCCAGCCCTTGGCGACCAGTCTCGCGACGCCGATTACGATCCAGCGCCCGTCCATCATCGAGTTCGGCGCCGGTACCGCCGCGCTCGCCGGCCGTTGGGCCGCCGCGCAAGGCTTCAAGCGCATTCTCGTCGTTGCCGACGCCTTCAATGCGGGACGCGTGGATGTGCTGGAGCTGAAAGGCGCGGTCACGGTTTTCGGCACCGTGAAGCCGGAGCCGGACGTTCCCAATCTCGAAGCCGCGCTGGCGCTGGCTACCAAGGTTAAGCCCGATCTCGTCATCGGCTTCGGCGGCGGCAGCGCAATGGATCTCGCCAAGCTCGTCGCGGTTCTGCCGGGCTCGGGCCAGACGCTCCATGAGGTCGTCGGCCCCGAGAAGGTGCGGGCCAAAGGCGCGGCGCTGATGCAGGTGCCGACCACCTCCGGCACCGGTTCGGAAGCCGGCACCCGCGCGCTGATCACCGACCCGGCGACGCAGAACAAGCTCGCGGTGCAGAGCCTGCACATGCTCGCGGACATCGCGATCATCGATCCGGCCCTGACGCTGACGCTTCCCTCCACAGTCACCGCCGCGACTGGCGTCGATGCCATGGCGCATTGCGTCGAGGCCTTCACCAGCAAGAAGGCGCATCCGCTGATCGACATGTATGCGTTGGAGGGCGTCAAACTTGTCGGCCGCTTCCTCGGACGCGCCATCGCTGATGGTTCGGACATCGAGGCGCGTGCCGGTCTCTCGCTGGCGTCGCTTTATGGCGGCTTCTGCCTGGGCCCGGTGAACACCGCAGCGGGGCACGCCGTCGCCTATCCGCTCGGTACGCGCCACCACATCGCGCATGGCGCGGCCAATGCGCTGATCTTCCCGCATACGCTCGCTTTCAACACTCCGGCCGTTCCGGAAAAGACGGCGGCGATCCTGTCCGCGCTGGGTCTCGACGGGGCTTCGCGCGAGCAAGAGGTGTTTGCCGCCGCGCATCGCTGGTGCGCCGATCTCGGCTGCGAGATGAAGCTCTCCGCCCTGAATGTGCCGCGCGATGATCTGCCGGCCATGGCGAGCGAGGCCCACGCCATCMGCCGTCTGCTCGACAACAACCCCCGCGACATCTCTCGCGACGAGATCCTCGCGATCTACGAGGAGGCCTATTGATGGGCGCTCACCCGACCACCGTCGAGCCCGCTGGCCTTACGCAACGCACCGGCGTCTTGCATCCCCTCGAGGGCGATCCGACGCGGACCGAGGCCTACATCCCGAGCCCCTGCGTGCAGAACCATGCGGCGAACCTTGCGGTTCTCCGCAATGGCGATCTCGCCTGCGTCTGGTTCGGCGGCACGCAGGAAGGCATTCCCGACATCTCGGTCTATTTCTCGCGGCTTGCGAAGGGGGCCGAGCGGTGGAGCACACCGGAAAAGCTCTCCGACAACCCCGGCCGCTCCGAGCAGAACCCGATCCTGTTCACGACGCCTAAGGGCGAACTCTGGCTGATCTGGACGGCGCAGCTTTCCGGCAATCAGGACACCGCCCTGGTGCGCAAGCGCGTCTCCCTCGACCATGGCGCAAGCTGGGGTTCGATCGAGACGCTCTTCGAGGCACCGCAGGGGCATGGCCTCTTCGTGCGACAGCCGCCCGTCTTCCTGGACGATGGCGCCTGGGTGGTTCCGGTCTTCCACTGCGTGAGCGTGCCCGGCCAGAAATGGGTCGGGGACCGCGACGTCAGCGCCGTGCGCGTTTCGACCGACGAGGGCCAAAGCTGGAGCGAGCATGTCGTGCCGGGCTCGCTGGGCTGTGTGCACATGAACATCGTGAAGACCGGCGACGGGCTGCTCGCGCTTTATCGCAGTCGCTGGGCCGATTTCATCTATGCCAGCCGCTCGACCAATGGCCGCGACTGGTCGGCGCCGGAACCGACCGAGCTACCCAACAACAACTCGTCGATCCAGGCGACGGCGCTCGCTGATGGCCGCATCGCGCTGGTCTTCAACGCGTCGAGCCGGGCTGACGCTACCGATCGCCGCCTCGGGCTCTACGACGACATCGAGGATGACGAGCCGGCCTCAGCCGGGCAGACACCCGCTCCGGTCTTCGAAAAGACCGCCTTCTGGGGCGCCCCGCGCGCGCCGATGACGCTGGCGATCTCGGCCGATGGCGGGCGGACCTGGCCGGTTCGGCGCGATCTCGAAACCGGCGACGGCTACTGCATGACCAACAACTCGAAGGACGGGCTGAACCGCGAGTTCTCCTACCCGTCGATCACGCAGACGCCGGACGGCGATCTTCAGATCGCCTTCACCTATTGGCGCCGCGCCATCAAGCACGTCCGTGTTTCGCCCGACTGGGCGCAGCACGGCTGACCGAACTTTAGAAAACCAAAAACAGGGAGACGCTGATGGCTGCCCTCGCAGAAATCCGTCCGATCACCAAAGCCAAGTCGTCATCGGCGAAGGACCTCATCTCGATCCGCGGGCTGGAAAAGACTTATGCCGACGGCACGGTCCATGCGCTGTCGAATATCGATCTCGACATCAAGGACGGCGAGTTCGTCTGCGTCGTCGGCCCGTCCGGCTGCGGCAAGTCGACCCTGCTGCGCATCCTCGCCGGGCTCGACGACTATGACAGCGGCAACGCGGCGCTCGACGGCCAGTCGATCACCGGCCCCTCGCGCGATGTCGGTGTCGTCTTCCAGGCGGCGAATCTCCTGCCCTGGATGACGGTGCGAGAGAACGTAGCGTTGCCCCTGCGCGTCGGCGGCAAACAGGTCGGGCAGGCCGAGGACATCGACCGCCTGCTCGATGTCGCGGGCCTGAAGGATTTCGGCCACCGCTACCCCTACGAGCTGTCGGGCGGCATGCAGCAGCGCGCCGGCATATGCCGGGCGTTGGTGCGCTCGCCGCGCGTGCTGCTGATGGACGAGCCTTTTGGTGCGCTCGACGCGTTGACCCGCGAGCGGATGAACCTCGAATTGCAGCGCATCTGGCAGGCCAGCCGCAAGACCGTGATGCTGATCACGCATTCGATTTCGGAGGCGATCTTTCTGGCGGATCGGGTCGTGGTGATGTCGGCCCGCCCGGGCCGCGTCATCCGCGAGCTGGAAGTGCCGATCCCGCGCCCGCGCTCCAACGACACCATCATCAGCCACCCGGCCTATCCGGCGCTCGCCAAGGAAATCCGCGGGCTGCTCAACGCATCGGGAGACGAGTGATGAGCCAGATCCAGACCACGCTGGTCGCCGATCCCGTCGCGATCGAAAAGGCGGCTCCGCAGCGCAAGGCCGTCGCCGGCAAGCACAAGGACGCCACGAGCATCAACGGCACCGCGATCACGCTGGTCGGGCTCGTCATCCTCTTCGGCGGATGGGCGGCGGCCGTGAAATATCTCGAGGTCCCGTCCTACATTTTGCCGACGCCGCTCGCGGTGTGGAAGGCGCTGTGGTCGGGCCTCGCGGTCAGCCCGTCGAGCCCGCTCGGCTATTACCTGCCGCTCTGGGGCACGCTGAAGAATGCCGCGATCGGACTGGCGATCGGTTCGGGGCTCGGCCTGACGCTGGGCTCGCTGATGGCCGAAAGCCGGCTGATCGAAAAGCTGCTGATGCCCTATGCCTTCGCGCTGCAATCGCTGCCGAAAGTCGCGATCGCGCCTCTGATCGTGATCTGGTTCGGCTTCGGTGACGGGTCCAAAATCGCGATCGCGGCCCTGCTCGCCTTCTTCCCGATGCTGATCAACAGCTTCACCGGGCTTCGCGCCGTCGAGCCGGAGCGGATCGACCTGATGCGCTCGCTTTCGGCCTCTCGCTTCGAGACCTATCGCATCGTCAAGCTGCCCAATGCCGCGCCCTTCATCTTCGCCGGGCTCGACATGGCGGTGGTCTACGCGCTGCTCGGCACGATCGTCGCCGAGTTCCTCGGTGCGCAGCAGGGCATGGGCGTCGTCATCACCCAGGCGCAGGCCGTGACTGACGTCGCGGGTGTCTTTGCCGCGCTCGTCATCCTCGGCGCCATGGGCATACTGCTGCACAGCATCGTGCGCGGGCTGGAAAAGAAGATCGTCCATTGGGGCGAACGCGGCCGCAAGTAACGTCGTCAGCCAAACCTATCAAAACCAACAAAACTCAAGGGAGAACATTATGATCACGCGCAGGCAATGGCTCCAAGCAAGCAGCGTCTTCGCCAGCGCGATGGCTCTCGGGCCGCGCTCCACCTTCGCTCAGGCCAGCAAGACCGTGAAGGTCGGCGTGGGCCTGAAGTCGATCAACTCCAGCGTCATCAACCTGCTGATCGGCGAGGCGCTCGGCTACAATGCCGAGGAAGGCTTCAAGGTGCAGGGCATGGCGCTGGGCGGCAACGCCAACGTCCAGGTCGCGACCGACAAGGGGGATGTCGATGTCGGCATCGGCGTGCCGTCCTACGCGCTGCCGATCCTCGCCAAGGGCGAATGGGGCCAGTCGCAGTGGTTCTACCAGTACACCTATCCTTATAAGTGGGACGTGGCGGTCAAGCCGGGCTCGACCGTCAAGAGCTATGCCGATCTCAAGGGCAAGAACATCGGCGTCTCGGATTTCGGCGGCACCGAATATCCGGTCACCCGCAACGTGCTGAAGCAGCTCGGCATCGATCCCGACAAGGACGTGAAATGGACCGCGGTCGGCGCCGGCGTGCCGGCAGGCGTGGCGCTTCAGCGGGGCGCGATCGATGCGCTGGCTTATTACGACACCGGCTTTGGCATCATCGACGGCGCCGGCATTCCGATGGAGCTCGTGCAGCGGCCGGCCAACCTGCCGATGATCGGCGGCCAGTTCCTGATGGGCCTCAAACCCCGCATCGAAAAGGAGCGCGCCACCTTCGTCGGCTTCGGCCGCTCGACCGCCAAGGCCTCGCATTTCATGCTGGCCAACCCGGCAGCCGGAGCCAAGGCGTTCCTGAAGCTCTACCCGGAAACCGCGCCGCGCGGTTCGAGCGAGGAGCAGGCGGTGAAGTCCGTGCTCGAAGCGGTCAGCCGCCGGGTCAAGCTCTACGAGCCGCCCTATCAGGGGGCCAAGATGGGCTCGATCCGGGTCGACGAGTTCGTGACCGAAGCGAAGATGAGCGACCTCGACATCAAGGACTTCAATAGGATCTACACCAACGACCTGATCGACGAGATCAACAATTTCGACGTCGAGAAGATCAGGGCGCAGGCGCGCGCCTACACAGGATGAACAATCCGGCTTCCGACACAGACGGGCGCGCAAAGCGCGCGCTCGTCACCGGCGTCAGCTCGGGGATTGGCGAAGCGATCGCAAAGCGGTTGCTTGCCGAGGGCTGGGGCGTCGTCGGCTTCAGCCGCAATGCGCCTGCCTTCGCGTATGAGGGCTTGTGTCATGTGCCCGTCGATATCTCCGATCGGCAGGCTTTGGCACAGGCGCTCGACGGTCTCGGTACGGTCGATGCGATCGTCCACGCCGCCGGCATCCTGCGCGTCGGCATGCTCGGCCAGCTCGACCCAGCCAACGGGCAGGCGATGTGGCGGCTGCATGTCGACGCTGCCGAGCAGATCGTCGAGGCGCTCGTTCCCGCACTGCCGGACGGCGCCCGCATCGTCTTCATCGGCAGCCGCACCGCCAGCGGCTCGGCCGGGCGGGCGCAATATGCCACGACCAAGGCCGCGCTCATCGGCATGGCGCGCTCGTTCGCCATCGAGCTGGCGCCGCGCCGGATCACGGTCAACGTCGTCGCGCCCGGCGCCACCGACACGCCGATGCTGAAAGACCCCGAGCGCGCCTCTGTCGCACCCAGGATGCCCCCGATGGGCCGGCTGGTGAAGCCCGAGGAGGTGGCGGCGACGACCGCGTTTCTCCTGTCGGACGGCGCAGCCAGCATTACGGGTCAGGCTATCGTGGTCTGTGGCGGTGCCTCGCTGTGACACCGAGCGCCTAGTCCGCCAGCCTCGCCCTGCGTTCGCGCCAGATGGCGGAGGTCTGCGGCTTGATGAAGACCGAGGCGATATCGGAGCGATGGGTCCGCAGCCTGGCCTCGATGCGCTCGACGCAATCCTCGATATCTCCGGTGGAGCGGTCGTCCTTGAACTCGAGACTGAGCGCGACGACGATCTGATCGGGACCGAGATGGACCGTGGTCATGCCGTTGACGCGCTCGATGTCGGGGTCGCCGCTGACGGCGGCCAGGATTTCCGCCTGCACATGGGGCAACGCAGCCTCGCCCATCAGGAGCGCCTTGGATTCACGCGCCAGGAAGATCGCCGTCGTGGCGAGAATGACGCCGATCAGGATCGAGGCGACGCCGTCGAACTCCGGACGGTCAAACCAGGAGGCGGCTGTGATGCCCAGCAAGGCGACGAACAGGCCCAGCAGTGCCGCGGTGTCTTCGAAGAGCACCGTGAAGACGCTCGGGTCCTTGCTTTGGCGTACGGCAGCGAGATAGCTCAGCTTGCCCTTGGCGGCCCGAAATTCCTTCAGCGCGACGCGCCAGGAATAGCCCTCGAACAGGATCGACAGGCCGAGCACGACATAGTTCACCGTCAGGTTGGTTGCGTGCTGCGGCGTTATGACATGCGCGATGCCCTCATAGAACGACACGCCGGCACCCACGGCGAAGACCAGCAGCGCAACGATGAAGCTCCAGAAATAGAGCTCCCGCCCGTGGCCGAAGGGATGCGTCAGGTCGGGGGGCCTGGCCGCACGCTTCAGCCCATAGAGCAACAGCAATCCGTTGCCGGTATCGACGAGGGAGTGCACACCCTCCGAGAGCATCGCGGAGCTGCCGGTCCAGGCTGCGGCAATGAACTTTGTCACCGCAATCAGCAGGTTGCCGGCCAGGGCAGCATAGATGACGGTTTTGGAGCCTGTATGCGCGGCCATGTCGATCTCGAATATACCCGTACGAAGCCTGCCTTCGGTCAGGAGCGCGTGGTCGCGCTCGGCTCGTGGATAGGGCAACCGTTCTGGCTGGCGCGCATGGATTTCGACATTTCATAGGTCTGCCGCCTGGCGCGATTGATGCCGCCGAGCGGCCTGTGCGCGGCCAGCGCATGCCAGACCGAGAAGGACATGCCGTCGTCGATCCTTGCCGAGCGCTCTTCGCTCCAGGATTCCTGGGGAGCGACGGTAAGCCTGGCGACGGTGACGAAAGGGCTTTCGTCCTCGGGCCAGACCACAGAGGCATCCTCAATCGGCATGGTATCCGCATTGGTCTGGAGTTGGACCTTGAAGTCCCATTCGCCGCCATGCGCGTGGAAATAATCGATCAGGCTGTCGCGAATGCCGTTGGGCCGGCCTCTGACGTCGAGTTCGGCGTCGGTCAGCTGCTTGAGGGCCTCTGAGGCGGGCTGGAGCGAGAACTTCGCGCTGTAGTCGCCATAAAGAAACGGCGTCTGGCCGTAATAGCTTTCGCCGAGCGGATTCGTCATGGGGTGGCCGCCCATCGACTTCAGTGTCGCGCTTTCGCCGCCGAAGGTTTCGATGACGGTCTCAGTGCCGCGTGCCACCGCAGAGAACGCCTTCTTCAAACCGGGAGCCTTGTCGGTGGTCTTGGCGAGAAGCGACAGATTTCTGGCGAAAGCGGCGGGTTCGGCGGCCAGGAAGGCCGGCCCGTTGACCATGACGAAATCCTGCGTCAGCGCTTCGCCGGACGCGAGATGTGGACCCTCGACACCGACGATCTTGAGAGCAAGGCCGCGCGGAACGGAGACGCTGTCGTCGAGAATGTCGCCGGGATTGGTGGAAATGCGGATGATCGCCTCGTATCGGCCCGGTCGCGCGAACAAGCCTTGCGCGTAAGCATCAGGCAGACCATCCATGACCTCGAACTCGCCCTGCAACAGAGCATGGCTCTTGGCGTGGACGGTGCGGTTGCCGTGGCCGCTATCGGCGAAGGTCGTCTCCCCGATTTCGCGCAGCGCGTCTTCGAGCTCGCGGATCGTCTCGGGCTCGTCGGCTGCCGGTCGTTCCAGCGAGGGGTCGAAACGCAGCGGCACGATGGACGAGGTCATGGCGAGTTCCAGTAGAGGGGTTGATGCTCAACCGCAGCTTTGGATGCTTGTTCCGGAAGGCCGCCTGTCCCCGACCGCAATCCATGGCTAGTCGCGACGACGACCTGGGCGCCGCCTCGACGTCCAGAAGAGCAAAGCCCTTGAAGACCGGCTTTATCGCGCTCTTTACCCATATCACTCAAGGCGATCTCCACATAACCACCCTCGCAATCGTGATCCAAAAGACGCTGCGTCAACACATGTCAAAAACGTTATGCAGAGCTGGGAATGCACCGTATGGACAAATGATAAGCAGGCGGTGATGGGACATCATGGCGACGGTTGACGAGGGTACGGCCGCGACGGGTGTCGCCGGTCTCGACGATATCCTGGGGGGCGGCCTGGCGTCCGAACACGTGTTTCTGCTCGAAGGCAGCCCAGGCACCGGCAAGACCACCGTCGGCCTGAGCTTCCTGATGGAAGGCGCAGCGCGTGGCGAGCGTGGGCTGTACATCACGCTCTCGGAAACCGAACAGGAGTTGAAAGCCGGCGCAAGATCGCATGGCTGGACTGTCGATGATCTGATTACGATCTTCGAAGTGGTGCCGCCGGAAAGCCTGCTCGATTCGGACGAGCAGCAGACCTTGCTGTATTCGTCGGATCTCGAACTCGGTGAAACCACCCAGGCGATCTTCGCGAAATTCGAGGAGATCCAGCCGAAGCGGGTCGTGCTCGACAGTCTTTCGGAAATCCGGCTGCTGGCGCAAAGCTCCCTTCGCTATCGGCGGCAAATTCTTGCGCTAAAGCATTATTTCGCACGCCACAGCGCGACCGTTCTGCTGCTCGACGATCTGACGACCGACACGCTCGACAAGACCGTTCATAGCGTCGTGCACGGCGTCATCCAGCTTGAGCAGAGCGCGCCGGACTATGGCGCCGAGCGGCGACGTCTGCGGGTCAGCAAATATCGCGGCCGGAAATTCCGGGGCGGATATCATGATTTCATCATCTCGACCGGTGGCGTCGTCGCGTTTCCGCGCCTGATCTCGAACGAGCACCGGACCAAATTTGACCGCAGGCAGCAGAAAAGCGGCATCGAGGAACTCGATTCACTTCTGGGCGGCGGCATCGAACAGGGGTCCAGCACCTTGGTCCTTGGACCCGCCGGCACGGGCAAGAGCCTTCTGGCACTACAATTCGTGCAGAAGGCGGTGGAGCGCGGCGAGCATGCTGCGATGTTCGTTTTCGACGAGGAACTCGGTCTGCTGTTCGATCGCATGCAGGTCATGGGTATCGACCTGCATGCCATGCAGCGCTCCGGGCATCTGCATATCGAGCAGCTCGACGCGGCGGAGTTGTCACCGGGAGAGTTCGCTTATCGGGTCCGAGCGAGGGTTGACCAAGCCAATGCTAAGACTGTCGTGATCGACAGTCTGAATGGCTACCAGGCGGCAATGCCGAATGAGAACGCATTGATCCTGCATATTCACGAGTTGACGCAGTATCTCAACCGGCAAGGCGCCAGCACTTTCCTCACAGTGGCCCAGCATGGCCTCGTCGGGGATATGAAGTCCCCCGTCGATGTCACTTATCTGGCCGATACGGTCATTTTGCTGCGCTATTTCGAGGCTGCCGGCAAAGTCCGGCGAGCGATCTCGGTGATCAAAAAGAGGACCGGCCGGCACGAGGACACCATCCGCGAGTTCGTGGTGGGTCGGAACGGCTTGGTCGTGGGCGAGCCTTTGGTTGCTTTCCAGGGTGTGCTTCGGGGCGTGCCGATCCTCACCGGCGGGCAGGTCATGAACACCAGCGAGAGTGGCTGACATTCCCCACAGCCGATCCAGGGATATTCTGCTCTGTGCACCGACCGGTCGTGATACATCCGTCGCGGCAGGATTGTTGCGCGAGCTTGACCTGGCGCCAAGGCCGGTCGAGACGCTGGTCGAACTCGTGGCCGGGCTGAACGAGGACCTCTGTTTCGTCATCGTAACCGAGGAGGTGCTGCGCGGCGCCGATCTGCAGCCTTTCGTGGCGCATCTCCAGCAGCAACCGAGCTGGTCGGATCTCCCCATCGTCATTCTGACGCGCCGGGGCGGCGGGCCCGAGCGCAACCCGGCTGCTGCCCGGATGGCGGACACGCTGGGCAACGTCACCTTCGTCGAGCGACCGTTCCATCCCTCGACCTTCGCAAGTGTCGTCAACACCGCGCTTAAGAACCGGTATCGGCAGTTCGAGGCGCGGGCGCGGATCGACGAGCTTCACGAAGGCGAACTGCGCTTGCGAACCGCGCTCGCGGCCGGGCGGCTTGGCTCGTGGGAGCATGACGTCGCGACCGGCATGCTGACGACCGACGAGACCTGCAGGCGTTCGTTCGGTCGAGCAGCGTCGGATACGCTGGATTATCAGGATCTTCTGACGGCCATCCATCCCGACGACCGGGCGCGCATGCGAGTGGAGGTGCGGGAGACCATCGAGACCGGCAAGGATTACGCCATCGAGTACCGGGTGGTCTGGCCCGATGGCAGCCAGCACTGGGTCGAGATTCGTGCCCGGCGCGTCACGGACCGGCGAGGGCGCATGAGGCTCGTCGGAGTCTCGCTCGATATCACGGAGCGCAAGGAGGCCGAGCAGGCCAGCGCCGTCTCGAAGGACCTGCTCGAACAGCGCGTCGCCCAGCGCACGGAAGAGCTGGAGCGGGCGCTTCAGCAGGTGCTGGCCGAGATCGCGCAGCGCGAAAAGGCGGAAGGGCAGCTCCGGCAGGCCCAGAAGATGGAAATGATCGGGCAGCTCACCGGCGGCGTCGCGCATGATTTCAATAATCTGCTGATGGCGGTCATCGCCAATCTCGATCTGCTGCGGAAACATCATGGCGACGACCCCCGCGCCAGCCGCCTGATCGACGGCGCCATGCAGGGTGCCAATCGCGGGGCATCGCTGACCCAGCGCCTGCTCGCATTCGCCCGGCGCCAGGACCTGGCGCTCGCCCCGCTTTCATTGGGCGATCTGGTGCGGGGCGTGCACGATCTGCTGGCGAAGTCGGTCGGCAACGGGGTCGTCTTGCATCTGGCGCTGGAAGAGGATCTGCCGGCCGTGCTGGCCGACGCCAACCAGATCGAACTCGCGCTGCTCAACCTCGTGGTCAATGCGCGCGACGCGATGCCGAAAGGCGGCGAGATCACGGTCAGAACCGACCGCGCCATTTCGCGTGGCGATGCCGACATCGCGGCCGGCGACTATATCAGGCTGGTCGTGTCAGATAACGGCTCGGGCATGGACGCCGAGACACTCGCCAAAGCGACCGAGCCGTTCTTCTCCACGAAAGAACTGGGCAAGGGAACGGGGCTCGGGCTCTCGATGATCCATGGCCTGGCCATCCAGCTGCATGGTGCGCTTCGGCTCAAGAGCGCCCCCGGCAAGGGCACCGACGCGGAACTGTGGCTGCCTGTGGCGACTGCCGCAGCCCCGGACATTGCGAGAACCCCCGCAGCCCCTCAGATATCGGAACCTCAGATGCTCACCATTCTCATGGTCGACGACGACGCGCTCATCGCGATGAGCACAGTGGATCTGCTCGAGGATCTCGGCCACACGGTGATCGAGGCCAACTCGGGATTGGACGCGCTGAAGGTCATCGACAGCGGCAGGCCGATCGATCTGATCATCACCGATTATTCGATGCCGGGCATGAATGGCGGGCAGTTGGCGGCGAAAGTTCGCGAGACCCGTCCGACGCTGCCGATCTTGCTCGCGACCGGATATGCCGAGTTGCCGTCCGGCATGGAGCTGGACATTCCGCGCATCTCGAAGCCCTACACGCAGAGCCAGCTCTCCCAGGAAATCGCGAAGCTGTTCGAGCGCTGATCGGTCCTCGATCAAGACTCGCAGGCGTTCGTTCGGCGATCAGCCGCTCCTTCCACTGCCATCCTCCATTCCCTGCCCGTTACCATCGTCGTCCGCTTCAAAGGGCTCGGTTTCCGTTTCCGGGTGTTTCATTTCCCAGATTTCGATGGCGGACATCAGGTCCTTCAGCTCGTCGGCCGCGGGGGTATCGGCGCTGACGACGCCAAGCGCGTCCAGCCGCGCAAGGGCGGCGCGGTATTCACCGTCCGTCGTCAGATAAAGCTTGGTCATGCTGCGCTCCCGAGACGCGTTAACGCGCGTCGCGGTGATTCGATCCGCAGATTGGCTGCGGCGTGTTCGCCGGATGTCGGGCCGATTTTGCGGGAGGCTATCTGGCGGCGCCCGCGAATGGACATGATCGGACAGTTCGACCCGAGCTGGAACAGGCGTGCCGCCACGCGGTTTCGCCCCGACGGGGAGGCGGTGCAGGAGCGTGCGGCTTTCCGCGAGCGGACAGGGGGCACCGATGACCGCTCGCCTCGAAACCTGCTGAGGAGATCGATAATGCGACTAAGCCTTTGCCTGATCGCGCTCGTCCTGGCCTGGCCGGCCACGGCACAGATTTCGCCCTCGGGCCCGCCGCAGAACGCGCCGCCTGCCGAACCGGCTCAGCCGGATGCCATGCGTTCGGAGCAGCAGGCGCGGGCCAAGCTCGCGGCAAGCGGCTATCCGGAAACCCGCGATCTGAGCATCGGATCAGATGGGCGATGGAGCGGAACAGCGCTCGTGAACGGGAGGGAGCGCAAGGTTAGCGTCGAACGCGACGGAACGGTTGGTCGTGCCGATTAAGTGGGTCCTTCCGACCAGCGCCTGTTCCGGTGCGGAATTCTCATGCGGTGCGAAGCAATTTCTCGCGAAGGTCCAGCATCGTGTCGCAGACGGGTTCGAGCTGGCGGACATCGAAGCCGCCTCGCAGTTCCGGCAGATGCCGCTCCAGCATGTCGCCGAGCAGGCCGGTGAACCGCGCCCGCCCGCCGGGCTCCACCACCAGCCCATTATCCTGTTCGAAGGCGGCATTCCAGCCGATGGCCTCGGCCTCGCCGAGCCCTTCCGGCAGATCGAGATGCAAGGTGCCCTTCGCGAGGGTGACGGGGTAGCCGCCCGGAAGACCGTTAGGTCCCGGCACATGGCCGCGCCAGCCCCGTCCTGCCGCCATCGCCAGGGCCATGGGAACGCCGCTCGCTCCGGAAATCTCGATGACCGGTTCCGGCGTCAGCTGGATGTCCGCGAAGCGCCCATAAACGTCCGCCACTTCGATGCCGTCGAGCCAGACACGGGGCGGGCGCTCGGATCGTTCTTCGGGTTTTCGGCGCCAGGCGGCGAGGTTCTGATAATGCGCCAGCACCTTGACGTCGGCTCCGGGTGGCGTCGCCTGCGAGCCGGCGAAGACGTTGGAGAGAATCGCCACGTTGCCCATGCCGCAGGCCACGTCATGGCCCATGGCGCGGATCATGCCGTTGACCACGTCCGGGAAGCCGCAATTGACCAGCGTGACCGGCCGGCCGCTTTTCGTGATCGCGGCTGCGACGCGCGCGCTGATCAAGGCCTGGAACACGGCGGTGGCGCTGAGGCCGCCTTCCGCCACGAGGCGCGTCCAGGCGTTCCCGCTCTGGGCGATGACCTGTGACGTCTGGATCGAGGCGGCCTGGACGACGATGCGCGGCAGGGTCGCGGCGAGCAGTTCATCGGAGGCGCCCGGCGCGAGCAGATCGATCTCGAAGGTGCTGAAGCGGGCCGGCTTGCCGAACAGGGCCGCGCGGGCGTTGGCCGCCGTGCGCAGCCAGTTCAGCCTGTCGCGGTTGCGGCCGGCGATGACGACGGCGACCGGCTCGTCGGCCGTCGCGGCCATGTCGAAGACGATCCGGGCGGCAAAGCCGCCGGTGCCGGAAACAAGAATATCGCAGCCGGTCATATCAGCGCCCCGTCGCCATCGCCGCGCGATCCCAGCAGTCGTCGAGATGGGGCGAGAGCTTGTGCTTCATGATGCGCTGGCTCGCCGTCCGCTCGAAATCCGGCACGATCGCGATGTAGCGCGGGTTCTGGTAGGGAGCGAGGCGCGAGCCCAGCCAGTCCGACAAGGATTGCGGGTCGATTTCGGTGCCATCGCGCGGCTTGACGAAGAGCTTGATGTCCTGCTCCCCGATATCGGCGGCAACGCCGATCATCGCGCAATCCTCGATCGCGTCATGCTCGGCGGCGACATGCTCGACCTCCCAGGCCGAGACGTTCTCGCCCCTGCAGCGCACGCTGTCGGTCATCCGGCCGTGAAAATAAAGATTTCCGGCGGCGTCGAAGGAGCCGAGGTCCCCGGTGTGGAATCCGTCCGGGCGCAGCGCCTTGCCCGTTGCCTCGGGATTGTCGAGATAGCCGGGGAAGATCGCGCCCGGGATGCTGGTCTCGACCACGATCTCACCTCGCGCTCCGCGCGGCACGAGGCGACCATCCGCGTCCTTGAGCGCGACGGTGAACCAGGGCATCGGCCGGCCCACGGAACCGACGACGCCCGTGACGTTGCAGGTGGTGAGGCTCGAGGCTTCCGTCATGCCGTAGCATTCGCGGATATCGATGCCGAAGCGGTCCCGAAACTGCGGCCAGATGTCGGCGGGGCAGCCGCCACCCCAGGCGATGCGCACGCCGTGTTCGCGATCGCGCGGCGACGCAGGCTGCTTCAGCAGGATCTGCAGGATGCCGCCGAGATAATGGATATGGCTCGCGCCTTCCGCCCCGACCTGCTCCCAGAAGCGGCTGGCGCTGAAGCGCTCGACCATGGCGAGCGTGATGCCGCAGAGCATCGGCAGCGGCAGGAGCTGCGCGCCGCCGATATGATAAAGCGGCTCCCAGACGAAGAAGACATCGCCGCTTTTCGCGTCCGAAAGCCTCACGACGCTTTCCGCCGCGAGCCGCAGCATGCGGTGCGAGACGATGACGCCCTTGGGGCGGCCGGTCGTGCCGGAGGTGTACATGATGGCGAACACGGCATCGGGCGCCGGTGCGGGCTCGCCGAAAGGCCGGCTCTCGGCAAGGATGGTGTCGAGCTCTCCGCCTTGCGAATGCACGATGAACGGAAGAGCCGCCTCCGCAGGGAGAGCGTCGCCGATCTGCGAAACCAGATCGTCATCGACCACGATGAGGCGCGGGCGCGAATGCGTCAGCAGGTAACGCAGGCCTTCGCCGCGCTGCTGGGCATTGACCGGCACCCAGGCGACGCCGGCGCGAGCCAGCCCGAAGACGACCGCGATGGTGGCGATGGAGTTGCGCATCATCACCGCGACGCGGTCTCCGGCAACGATTCCGCGCGATCGGAGATGAGCGGCGAAGGCGGCGGAGCGTCGCTCGACCTCGCCATAGGTCACCGGCTCCCCGCAAAAGCGCGCATAGATGCGCTGCGGCTCGGCTGCGGCTTGCGTGGTCAGGAGGCTCAGGAAGCCGGTATCGTCGGGAAGCGTCATCGTCTCGGGTCGATCAGGTCGAGGAACGGAAGCGTTCGGCGAGGAGCAGCATCGCCGTCACCACGATGAAGACGACGACGGAGACCGCCGCGAGCGTCGGGTTCAGCTGCAGGATCATGTCGTCCCACATCTGTTTCGGCAGCGTCGTCTTGATGCCGCCGGAGACGAAGATCGCGATGGTGAGCTCGTCGAAGGAGGTGATGAAGGCGAACAGGAACGCCGCGACAAGGCCGCCTTTGACAAGCGGGATCGTCACGCCCGTCAGGGTGCGTACCCGATTGGCGCCGAGCGTCGCCGCAGCCTGGTCGAGGCGCTGGTCATAGGTCTTCAACACGGCCGCGATGGTGACCAGCGTGAACGGGATCGCCAGAACGGTGTGCCCGATCACCAGGCCGAGATCGGTCGCGATCAGGCCGAGCCTTGCGAAAAGATAGAACAGCCCGACCGCGATGACGATGCGCGGCACGACCATCGGCGCCAGGAAGAAGGCGAAGATCAAACCGGCCCAGCGTGTCCGGCTGTTGGCCAACGCCAGCGCTCCGAAGCCACCGATCGCGGTTGCAACGAAGGCGGTGACGAAGGCGACGCCGAAGGAGCGGATCGTCGCCTGAATCCAGAGCGGCGATTCGAAATAGGTGCGGAACCAGCTCAGCCCGTAGCCCGGCGGCGGAAACGACAGGAACTGCGACGAGGTAAAAGCGATCGGAACGACCAGCAGGGTCGGCAGGACCAGAAAAGCGATGACCAGCCAGCAGAAGCCGGGCAGCAGCAGGGCGCAAAGCCGCTTGCCGAGGACCGCGTGGGCGAGATCGGCGAGCTTGGCGACTGCTGCGGCGATGACCGACAGGATCGCGAGACCGAGATTCCGCATGCGACCGGTGCCGACCTGCGCCGAGCCGCCCGCAATCGTCGAAAGGCCGAAGATGCGATCATAGACGACGCAGGAGACAAGGGCAGCGGCCACCATCATCGCCGACAGAGCGCCTGCGAAGGACCAGTTCAGCAGCTCCTGCACCTGCGTGATGATCAGCTGCGCCAGCATCGTCTCCTGCCTGCCGCCAAGGAAGGCCGGCACGATGAAGAAGCCGAGCGATGAGATGAAAACCAACAAGCCCGCCGCCGCGACGCCGGGCAGCGAGAGCTTGAAATAGACCAACCAGAAGGCCCGCGCCGGCGCTGCCCCAAGCGTCTGCGCGGCCTGGACCAGTCGCTGGTCGATCCCGGTCATGACCGGCAGCATCGTCATCACCGCCAGCGGGACCATGGCGTGCACCATGCCGACCATGACGCCGAACTCGTTGTTGATCAGCGACAATGGCTTGTCGATCAGATGCGAGCCGGTCAGCAGCGAGTTGATCACGCCATTGCGGCCGAGGATGATCATCCAGGCAAAGGTCTTGACGAGATAGCTCGTCCAGAACGGCACCATGACGAAGAGCATCATCCGCCCGCGAAACAGGCCGGGCATCCGCGCCAGCCAGTAGGCGAGGGGATAGCCGATCAGCAGCGACCAGATCGCGGTCCAGCCGGCGATGCGGAAGGTGATGCCGAGCACGCGCAGATAAACGTCGGTCGCGCCGATGCGCTGATACGATGCGCCCGACAATGCGCCGCTTTGCGGATCGATGACGCTGAGGCCGAGAAGCTGCGCCACGGGCCACACGAAAAAGACGCCGAGGAACAGCAGCCCAGGCACGGCAAGCCAGAGCGCGCCGAAGCGCAGCCGGCGCGCGCGATGGGCCGGTGCGGCCATGCTGACCGCGCTCATGCGACCAGCACCGCCTTGTCGCGAGCCCAGCCGGCGACGATGCGTTCGTGGATCACAGGCACCGCATCGTCGGGTCCGAGTCGCATCACCAGCGGGCTGCCGTCTTCGAGCGCCGCGATGACGCGTGTTTCCGAGCCGGCATAGACGATCTCGCTGACGAGGCCGCTGACGCTGTTGCCCTCCTGCAGGCCGATGCGCAGGTTCTCCGGGCGGATCACCAGCGCGGCGTCCTGCGTATCGGCGCGGGCGCCTTGCGGCAGGGTGAAGCGGCCATGCGCCGTCTCCAGCGAGCCATTGCCGTCCCAGCGGCCACGGAAGATGTTGGAAAGGCCGATGAAATCGGCGGCGAAGGCCGTGCGGGGCTGCTCATAAATCTCGCGGGGCGTGCCGAGCTGCTCGATCCGGGCGTGGTTCATCAGGCAGATGCGATCGGACATGGCGAGCGCCTCCTCCTGATCATGCGTGACGTAGATGATGGTGGACCCGCTCTCGCGATGCAGCCGCTTGATCTCGATCTGCATGTGCTCGCGCAGCTTCTTGTCGAGCGCGCCGAGAGGCTCGTCCATCAGGATGATCGAGGGCTGGTAGACGAAGCAGCGCGCGAGAGCGACGCGCTGCTGCTGGCCGCCGGACAATTCGCGCGGGAAGCGCCCGGCGAGATGGCCGAGATGCACCATGTCGAGGGTCTCGGAGACCCGCCTGGAGATCTCCGCACCCGAACGGCCGCGCATTTTGAGCGGAAAGGCGATGTTCTCCGACACGGTAAGATGCGGAAACAGCGCATAATGCTGGAAGACGAGGCCGATGTCGCGCCGGTGGACCGGGGTCGAGGACTGGTCGTGCCCGTCGATCACGACCTTGCCTTCGCTGGCTTCGACGAGCCCGCAGATGAGCTGCAGGAGCGTGGTCTTGCCGGAGCCCGAAGGCCCCAGCAAGGTCAGGAACTCGCCCTCGGCGACGCTCAGGGAACTCGGCTCGAGCGCCGTGGTCGCGCCATAGCGCTTGCACAGGCGCTCGACGACGAGCTTCGCCGATCGTGCGTCGGTCGCGGTCAATCCGGCATTCGTCACGGTCGTCAGGCCAGGAGCCAGGAGTTGAACCGCTCGGTCACCTTGGAGCGATTTTCGCTCCACCAGCTCTCGTTGGCGATCGCCATCTGCTTCAGGTTTTCCGGCGAGGTCGGCAGGAGTTTGGCGCGCTCGGGCGAGATCGTCTGGTAGGCGTCGAGATTGGTCGGCCCATAGGCCAGCGCCTCGGTATAGATCGCCTGCTGCTTGGGGTCCGAGCAGAAGCGGACGAACTGGCGCGCAACATCCGCCTTCGGACCGCCCTTGGGCAGGCCCCAGCCTTCGATCGAATACAGGCCCTGATTCCAGACGATCTTGGCCGGTGCGCCGCCATCGATCGCGGCCTGCAGGCGCGCGTTCCAGCCGGTGGTCATGTCGACCTCGCCGCTTTGCAGGAGCTGCGTCGACTGGGCGCCGCCGGTCCACCACACCGCGATATGCGGCTTGATCTTGTCGAGGACCTTGAAGGCGCGCTCGATGTCGAGGGGATAGAGCTTGTCGAGCGGCACGCCATCGGCCAACAGCGCCTGCTCGATGCTGTCGATCGGGTTCTTGCGCATCGCGCGCCGGCCTGGAAACTTCTCGATGTTGAAGAAGTCGGTCCAGCTCGCGGGCGCGTTCTTCACCGTGTCGGTGCGGTAGGCGAAGATCGTCGAATAGACATCCGTGCCGATGAACTCCGGCGAGATCGCCTCCGGCATGAGCTTAGGCACGTCGGCATGCGAGAAGCCGATCGGGTCGAGCAGGCCCTGCGCCTTCAGGATGTCCCGCGCCGAGAGCGTCAAGGTGCAGACGTCCCAGGTGTAGGACTTGGTCTCGACCATCGCCTTGAACTGCGCGGTCGGCTCGGCCTCACGGGCGACGTTGACGACCTTGTTGCCGGTCGCCTTCTCGAAGGGGTCGTAGAAGGCCTTGCGGAAGGCGGGGCCGAAGGGGCCGCCGGGATCGGCGACCGTGATCTGCGTGGCGGCACGGGCCGTGCCGACGAGATAGGGCGCCGCCAAGGAGCCAACGGCGAGGCCGCCGGCCATGTGCAGTACGGTGCGTCGTGTCGGATGAGTGGTCCTGCTGGTCATCGTCGTCTCCCCTTTACAAGCGGTTTTCCGCATTTCCCCGTGGGTGATCGAAGTGTCTGATGCGCGCGCCGTCAGGCGCTTTTGCGCGCGGCGCGCTTGGCCAGGAATTCCTCCATCATCCGCGCCGGCTCGCCGGTGGCATAGGCCTCGCGCTGCGTGCGGATGCCGGCGGCGAGGCATTCGCGGAAGCTGGCCTCGGTGACTTCGCGGAAGCGCGCCTTGTTGAGCCGCATGGCGACCGGCGCCTTGGCGGCCAGCTCCTCGGCGAGTGCCAGTGCCGCCGGCATGACCTGATCCTGCGGGACGATGCGATTGATCAGGCCGATGCGGAAGCTCTCCTGCGCGTCCATCATCCGCCCCGTCAGGGTGAGATCGATGGTGCGGGCGATGCCGATCATCTCCTTCATGATCCATGGCCCCGTCACCGAAGCGATGCCGGAGTTGATCTCGGGCTGGCCCATCGTGACGCCGTCATGGCCGATCCGCAGATCGCAGAGCAGCGCGACCTGGAAGGCCGAGCCTGCCGCGACGCCGTTCAAGGCTGCGATCAGGGGCTTTGAAAGCGAGCGGATGCGGTCGTAGAGCCGCTCCCATTCATGCATCCAGGCCTCTGCCTGATCGGGATTGAAGGTCTTGGTCTCGTTCAGATCCTGGCCGGCGCCGAACGCCCTCTCGCCTGCGCCAGTGAGGATGATGGATCGCACGTCCTGATTGGCCTCGAGCTCGTCGAAGCATTCGACCAGCCGCGAGCGCATCGGCGCGTTCCAGGCGTTGAGAACCTGCGGGCGGTTGAGCGTCACGATCCCGACGGCCCCACGCACCTCGACCAGAACAGAGTCCTTCATGCCGCTCTCCAACACCATCTTATCGCGATACGATAAATCCTATTGAATATACTGCGCGAAAGCCGCACCTTGTCAAGGCTGGTCGTCGTGGCCATTGATCGGCGGAAGGGGGCACCGGGCCTGATGACCACGCAGCAGACCAAATCGAATGTCCGCAGGGAGCCGGCAGTCCGGCCCGATGGCGCCGCGCGCAAGGACGACGCGTTGATGGTCAATTCGGTCGAGAAGGCGTTCCGCGTCCTGTCGGCGTTCGGGCGGCAGCACCAGACGCTCAACCTTTCGCAGGTGGCATCCGAGACCGGCATGGACGTCAGCGCCGCGCAGCGTTTCACGCACACGCTCGCCAAGCTCGGCTACCTCCGCAAGGACGCGCAGACCAAGCGCTTCGAGCTGACGGCGAAGACGCTCGATCTGGGCTATCACTTCGTCCGCAGCAGCCGCCTGCTGGATCGGGCGATGCCCTACCTGATGCATCTCAGCAAGGAGACCGGCGAGACGGTCAATCTCACGGTGCGCGAGCACACCGAGATCATCTTCGTCTCGCGCTTTCTCAACCGGCACGTCCTGAACACGGACGTCATCATCGGCACGCGGATGCCGGCCTATTGCACCGCACCGGGCATCGCCATGCTGTCCCGGCTTCCGGAGGACGAGGCGATGGCGATCATCGATGCCTCCGATCTCAAGGCGTACACGCCCTCGACGAGCTGGCAGCGAGCGGCGCTCCGCGAGAAGCTGCGCCAGTCGGCGGCGCAGGGCTACGCCACCGCTTTCGAGGAGGTCTATCTCGGCGATGCCTCGATCGCGGCGGCGATCGTCGATCACAACGGTCTGCCGGAAGCTGCGATCAACATAGCGACCTCCACCTCGCGCTATAGCCATGAAGAGGTCGTCTCGCGTTTTTCCTCGCTGGTCATCGCGGCCTCGCACGCCATCTCCCGCATCTGAGGACGGTCGGGAAACGGGCTTGACAGTATCTCTTTGGGGTTATCAATATTCGCATATTGTTATCGTATTGAAATAAAAGCGGGTAAGCACGGTGATGCCGGAGGCTCAATTCGTCAGGGTCGCCATGCGGTCGGGGCCGCCGTTGCGCTTCAGCTTCGACGGCCAGACTGTCGCGGCGACGACAGGCGACAGCGTTTTGTCGGCACTGCTCCAGCACGGCGCTTTGGTTCGCACGCTGGAATTCGGGGGCGAGCCCCGCGCCGGATTTTGCCTGATGGGCGCCTGTCAGGATTGCTGGGTCTGGACGGCGGATGGAGGCCGCATCCGAGCCTGCACGACCTTGGCGGCCCAGGACATGGAGCTGTTCGCGCAGCCGCAGCCCTTCCCGCAGGCCCATGGCTGAGATCGTCGTCATCGGTGCCGGTCCTGCCGGCATCGCCGCTTGCGAGGCGATCTGCGCGGCCGGTTTGAGGCCGATCCTGATAGACGAGGGTATGCGCGCCGGCGGCCAAGGCTATCGCAAGCCGGCCGACGACCTCTCGCTGGACATGGCGCGGCTGATGGGGTCCGAGGCTGGACGCTATGCCGATGTGCATCGGCGGTTTTCGGCATTGTTGCCGCAGATCGACTATCGCCCGAACACGCTCGTCTGGGCGATCGATGGCGGACAATTGCACCTGCTGACGCAAGGACGCGCAGCGACCGTCGGCTTCGACCGGCTGCTGATCGCAAGCGGCGCGATGGACCGCATCGCGCCCATGCCGGGCTGGACGCTGCCGGGGGTGTTTACGCTCGGCGGCGCGCAGGTGGCCCTGAAGGACCAGGGTTGCCTGATCGGGCGCCGGGTCGCGTTCCTCGGCTCCTCGCCGCTGCTTTCCCTCGCCGCAAAACAATACCGCGACATGGGAGCTGACGTTGTCGTCATTGCCGACACGACGCCTTTTGCGGCGAAGCTCGCGGCGGTGCCCGCTTTGCTGCGCGCGCCACGGACATTGCTGCGCGGGCTGTCCTACATGGCCGCGTTGCGATGGGGCGGGACACCGATCCTGCATGGCGTCACGGCGATGTCCGCGGAAGGCACGACGCGCGTCGAAGCGCTCTTGCTGCGTGATGCTGATGGCCGCGAGCGTCGCTTCGCCTGCGATGCGATCGCGCTCGGCTATGGGCTGAAACCCGAAACCCAGCTTGCCGATCTGGCCGGCGCGGCCTTCGCCTATGATGCGGATTTCCGCCTCTTCCTGCCAAAGATCGACGGCATGGGCCGGGCGGGGCGCGGCCTCTATCTCGCCGGCGACGGCGTGCGGATCGGCGGTGCGGACGCGGCGGAGGCCAGCGGGGCCTTGGCGGCGCAGGCGCTCTTGACCGATCTCGGACGCGGCGGGGATCGCGAGGCGACGCGCCGGCTCGCGCGCCGCGTCCAGCGTCTGAGATCGTTTCAGCGCGGTCTGTCCCGGGCTTTCGCATGGCCGCGGAGCCAGATCGTCGCGCTGGCTGACGAGGTGACGCTCTGCCGCTGCGAGAACGTCACGGTCGGCGAGGTTCGCGCCGCGATGGACCAGGCCCTGGGCCCCGTCGAGGTCAACCGGGTCAAGGCGATGACACGCTGCGGCATGGGGCGCTGCCAGGGCCGCGTCTGCGGCCCGGCCCTGCAGGAGATCGTTGCGGCGAAAGCTGGGGGTGACGGAGCTTCCGCCGGCCGCCTGCGCGGTCAGGCGCCGGTCAAGCCGGTGGCGCTTTCGGCTGCGACGGGGGCCGAATGAGCCCGCGCACGGCCGACACCGCGATCGTCGGCGGCGGGCTCGTCGGGGTCTGGACCGCCTTCTTTCTGGCGCAGCGCGGGCAGCGCGTCGTCTTGCTCGAAAAAGGCGTGGTCGGCGCCCAATCGAGCGGGGTCAATTTCGGTAATCTGCGGCTGCAAGGGCGCTTTCCCGGACAATATCCGCTGTCGCTGCGATCCCAGGCGCTATGGGAGGATTTCGAAGGGCTGATCGGCGAGCCCTGCGAATTCGAGCAGACCGGCCATCTCTACATGGCCTATGACGAGACCGAGGCCGCAAAGCTCGAGAGTTATGCGGCGGTTTCGGAATCGTACGGCCTCGGTATCGAGCGTCTCGCGCCCACCGACCTCCGGCGGCGCTACCCCTGGCTCGGCGACCGAGCTGTCGCCGCGACTTACTCGGCCCGGGACGCGACGGCCAATCCACGGCTGGCGACGCCCGCCGTGGCACGGGCGGCGCTGCGTCATGGCGCGGTCATCCGCGAGAATACCCCCGTCAGCGATGTCGCGCGCTCAGGCGACGGGTACGCGCTGACGCTGGCTGGCGGCGAGAGGCTGGATTGCGGCGTGCTCGTCAATTGTGCCGGCGCCTGGGCGCTTCCGATCGCCGAGCGCTTCTGCGAGACGGCGCCGCTGTTCCCGGCCGGCCCGCCGCAATTCGTGACGGAGCCCTTCCCCTACCTGATCGGCCCATCCGTGCAGGCGATCGACGGCTCGGTGATCTTCCGGCAGATTCCGCGCGGCAACATCATCCTGGCCGGGTATCCACGAACGGCGGCGGACCCGCAGGCCAATCGCGCGCCGGTACCGCCCGCCAAGACGCTTGCCGCCATGAGCGCATTGGCCCGGATCGCGCCGGCGCTGGCACGATGCCATGTCATTCGCGTCTGGTCGGGCATCGAGGCCTATCTGCCGGACATGATCCCGGTGATCGGCCCGAGCGAGACGACGCCGGGGCTGTTCCACGCCTTCGGCTTTTGCGGCCACGGTTTTCAGATAGGCCCCGGTGTCGGCCTCTGCCTGACCGAGATGATTTTGGACGGCGCGACGCCGACACCGCTGGAACCGTTCTCGATCGGCCGGTTTGCGTCGACAACGACGGTGAGCGACAAGTTTCGGCGCGAATTCGACTGACCGGCGCGGCGCCACTGTGCTTCAGCGCACTCGAGGGAGCCGCGCGAGAGCGCGTCGTTCTCATCGGTGGTATCCCGGGGTCATGATCACGATGCCAGGCTTGCGATCGATCAACTATCCCAGGGGCACTGCGCGGGCGGTGGCCCGCAGCCTGCGGATTTATCACGGCGATGCGGCGCGTCGGATCACCATGGACCGGTTCTATCGGACCTTGGTCGAGCCCGGCGCCCTCGCATTCGATATCGGCGCCCATGTCGGCGACCGCGTTTCTTGTTTCCGAAGGCTTGGTGCCAAGGTCGTCGCCCTGGAACCCCAGCCCGGTCTGGCCCGGGCGATCCGCCTGATCCATGGCCGCGACCCAGATGTGACGCTGATCGAAGCCTGTTGCAGCGACCGGGTCGGTTCGGTCTCGCTGCGGATCAACAGCAACAACCCGACCGTGTCGAGCGCTTCGGCCGCCTTCATCGCGGCCGCATCGCGCGCAAGCGGATGGGAGGATCAGATGTGGGACGGGGAGCTTCGCGTTCCCTGCACCACGCTGGATGAGCTCATCGCGACCCACGGGCTCCCGCGTTTCATCAAGATCGATGTCGAGGGGTTGGAGGCGCAGGTTCTGGCCGGGCTCAGTCAGCAGGTCGCGACGATCTCCTTCGAGTTCACCACCCTCCAGCGGGATGTTGCGAAGACTTGTATCGAGACCCTGCACCGCCTTGGTCCCTATCGCTTCAACATGGTGCAGGGCGAGAGCCTGGCGTTTGCCCTGCCGAAACCCGTCGGAAGCGCGGACGCTATCGCCTACCTCGACAGCCTGCCGGCATCAGCGAATTCCGGCGATGTCTATGCCGGGTTGACCATCTGATCCGCGGCGCGAGCGTGCGCGCAATCGAGCCGTGTTCCGAAGCGAAACCGGCCTGGCCGCACATTCTGCCGAAGCTTGATGCAGCCGAGAACAATGCGCTCGCGACCCGGTGATTTCGGCAGCTCTCGCGACCGCCACGGGCCTATCACAGCAGAGGTAAGAACGATCCTGCAGATCGAGATCGGGCATTTTGCATGTTTGTCATGCTGTCATGAGGAGGGCGAAAGGCTTGCAGGGCGCCGATCAAGCTGACGATGCGCTCGATGGGCATCTCTTCTCCATGCCGATGCTTGGCCGGGAGCGCACGCAGCAGGCGACAGGCGGCCATGACGCCTATTTCGATGCCGCCGCCGCCATTCTCGCCACCGCGCCCATCACGCTCGACGGCGACCTTCTGGCCGATGTGCTGGCCCGCGAATACGGCCTGAGCGGCCGCGTCGACATGCTGTCGTCGGAGGTGGAAAGCACCGCCGAGGTCGTTCTTCCCGATACAAGCAGGCTGATCCTGAAGGCATCGTCCCAGCTCGAAGCGATCGACAGCTTCAGGTTTCAGTCGGCCGCGATCCATGCGGTCGAAGCGGCCCCTGGTTTCGTCTCGCCAAGGATTGTCCCGACGGTCGGTGGCGAACTGATGTTCAGGCGTGACGGGCTGTGGGGTTACCTGCAGACGCGGCTGCCGGGCGAGCCCTTGTACCGGGCGACGATATCTCCCGGGCTGCTGCACTCCGCTGGGAGGGCGCTGGCCCATCTCGATCTCGCCTTGGGCGATCGGGACCTGCCTGCCGTCGACAGACCTGTACTGTGGCATATCCATTGCTGGCCCCGGCTGGTGGACCTCCAGCACTATCTGGCCCCCGGGCCGATCGCGGAGGCGGTCCGGCAGGCGATGTCCGATTATCTCAGGATGGTCGCGCCGAAGATCGGCGAGGTCGATTGGCAGGTCACGCACAACGATCCCAGCCCGTTCAACACGCTCGTTGCCGACGCGGGCGTCGGCTTCATCGACTTCGGCGATGGGTGCTGGGGGCCGCGGATTCAGGATCTCGCCATCGCGGCAAGCCATGTCGTGAGCGATCCCGCGCTGCCTTTGGGAGGGGCGGAGAGTCTGATCGCGGGCTATGCCTCGGTGATTCCGCTGACCGGGCTGGAGACCGACCTGCTCGTCGGGTTGATGAAGGCGCGCCAAAGCGCCCTGATCCTCGTCAACCACTGGCGCGCGCATCTCTTCCCGGAGAATGCGCCCTACATCACAAAAAACGTTGCCCGCGCCGAACGCGGCCTGTCCATTCTCGGACGTCTCGGTGCGCCGGAAGGACGGGCAGCCGTCGTTGCCGCCACGTCGCCGTCATGACAGAGCGAGACCATCATCCCCGCGAAGCCGTCGACGTTTCGCGGGAAGGCAATGCGATAGATAACAATCCAGCGCCGTTTTTTTGCTAGCGCCGTTCTCCCATGGCGAGAGGGCCGGATTCCCGACCTTCTGCCGACGACCCACCTCCTTGTGACAGGCGAGCCTCATGTCCGTCGATCTCATGCCGAACCGCTATACGCCCGGCGAAGCCGATCTCGCCGACCGCGAAGCGAGCCTCATCGCGCGCCGCGACAAGGTGCTGGGCTCGTCCTACCGCCTGCAATACCGCAAGCCCGTCCACTTCGTGCGCGGCGAGGGCATGTGGCTCTACGATCCCGATGGGCGGGCCTATCTCGACTTCTACAACAACGTTCCCTCGCTCGGGCATTGCAACCCGGAAGTGAACGCGGCCATGGCGGAGCAGGCCGGGCGGATCAGCGCCAATACGCGTTACCTCGAGCCCAGGCTGGTCGATTACGCCGAGCGGCTGGTCGCGACCTTTCCCGCCGAACTCGACCGCGTGGTCTTCACCTGCACGGGCAGCGAATCCAACGATCTCGCCTTGAGGGTCGCGCGGCTCGTCAGCGGCCATGACGGCATCATCGTCTCGTCCTACGCCTATCACGGCACGAGCGCTGCTGCCGCGATGGTCTCGCCCAACCTCGGCGACTCCGTCAAACTCAGCCCTTCGGTGCGAATGGTCACGCTGCCGGGGCCGGCGGGTGTGCCGGAAGCCGAAGCCGCTGCCTTTTTCGAGGCACAGGTCCGGGCTGCCATCAAGGACCTCGATCGGCGCGGGATCGGCGTTGCGGCCATCCTGATCGACAGCATCTTCTCAAGCGATGGCGTCTGGATCGACCCTCCGGGCTTCATCGCCGGGGGCATCGCGGCGGTGCGCGAGGCGGGCGGACTCTTCATCGCGGATGAGGTCCAGCCGGGATTCGGGCGGACCGGCAACCATATGTGGGGCTTCGAGCGGCATGGCGTCGTGCCCGATCTGGTGACGCTCGGAAAGCCGATGGGGAACGGGTTCCCGATCGGCGGAGTCGTCGGCCAACGCGCAGCCATGGACCGCTTCGGCGCGATTGCGCGCTACTCGAACACCTTCGCCGGAAATACCGTCGGCATCGCTACGGCCGCTGCGGTTCTGACCATCCTTCAGCGTGACCACGTTCTTGAACGCGTGGTCGCCATGGGCGAGCGGCTCAGTCAGGGCCTTGCGACGATCGCCGGAGTATCGAGCGGAATCCTGGCCGTGCGGCATGCCGGCCTGTTCTTCGGCATCGATATCGGCCACGAAGGCATGGCTGGCCCGCAGCGACGGGCGATGGCGCTCGACATCGTCAATGCGATGCGGGACGACGGCGTCCTGATCAGCACGACCGGTGCGAACGAGGACACGCTCAAGGTGCGCCCTCCGCTGATCTGCCAAGCCGAACATGTCGACCGGTTCCTGGCATCGCTGCGCGCCGCGCTGGCCTCTCGCCGGCCCTGAGCGGCGGATCGACGATGGAAGCCGTTGCCGGGGCCGAGAGCGCAGTGGCGAGTTGAAGGCTCCGGGGTTATCGTAAACTGATGTCGTCCCTCGTCTCGCTCGATCGCTTCGATCTGAAGATCCTCGAACATCTTCAGCGACATGGCCATTGCTCGAATGTCGATCTGGCCGCCGCCGTCGGCCTGACGCCAAGCCCCTGTCTCGCGCGCATGAAACGCATGCACGAGGCTGGCGTGATCCGTGGTTTCGATGCCGACATCGCGCTGGAGACAATCCGCGACTTCGTCACGGTGTTCACCGAGATCACCATCAGCGATCATCGTCGCGACAGCTTCCGCGTTTTCGAGGAGACCGTGGAGCAACGCCCTGAAATCGTCGAATGCTATAATGTGACCGGTGGCTGCGACTATGTCTTGAAGGTCGTCACGCCCAGCATCTCGCATTTCAGCGCGATCCTCGATGATCTCCTGCAGCTCGACATCGGCATCATCAAGTTTTCGAACCGGGTTGTCCTGAGGCAACCGTTTGGACCTCGAAAACCGTCCCTGTCGTTGGTGGCCGACAAAGCCAGAGCGTGACCTTCGCCGCGTGAGCGTACCGAGTTCCAGGCCGGTCAGTGCTCCGCCACGAGGATGAAGACCTCGCCGTCCCGCTCGTTGGCCGGGTAGACCCTGAGATGGCCGCATCCGGTCGGCGCATGATGGGGTTTGCCGTCTTCGAGGCCGAATTCGGCAAAATGGAGCGGACAGACGATGCGCCCCTCCGAGACGAAGCCTGCGGCGAGCGAGGCCTCGGCATGGGGGCAATCGTCGCTCGTGACATGGACACGACCGCGCTGGCGCGTGACCGCGAGCGGGCTGCTCTCGGAATCGAGCATCCGCTTCAATTCGCCCTCGGCGATCTCGTCCGAGCGGCAGAGGCGTCGTTCGACGCCGGCGCTCCCACGGGCGTCGCGCGGTGGCTCTCTGCCGGCGGGCTCGGGCGGCGCCATCGCCAGATTGCGAGAGAACCGATGGATCTGTTCGGGGGCGTCGATGCCGATCGCGAAACTCCCGAAGTCCCAGAAACGCCCAGCCTCCTGCGAGACGAGCAAGGCATCCGGCCTGGGCCGGCCGACAATCTGGATCCGCCGTCCGAACTGGTCGGACCAGAACCGGGGCGGTTCGATCGGCAGCGCGGGGAGCCGCAGGATGCGGCGCGCCACCTGCTCGGCCTGTACGTTCGCGTTGTGCCAGCTCTCGATGCGCCCGGATGTGGGCTGCGCCGCGTCGCCGACGGCGTAAATCCCGGCCCGATGGGTCGCGCCCTCGTTATCGACGCGGATGCCGTTGCTGCAAGCCAGACCGGCACGACGGGCGAGCCCGTCATTGGCGACCATGCCAATGGCGACGACCAAGTGATCGACCGTCAGAGTCTCCGCGCCAAAGCCGCAGGTGACACCAGCGCTTGTCTCTCGAAAACGCGGCTCGATCCCGAGATGAAGGACAACGCCGGCTTCGCGGTGCAGGGCTTCCATCACCTGCGCGACCGCAGGCGGCAGAATGCGCGGCGCCAGCGTCTGGCTGCGGGCGAACAGCGTCACCTCGACCCCGATCTCGCGGGCCACCGACGCGATCTCCATGCCGATCCAGCCGCCGCCATACACGGCGATACGACCGCCCGGCGCCAGACCGAGAGCCAGGCGCTCGGCGTCCTCGATGGTCCGCAGGACGTGAACGCGTCCATAGCCCCGGTCGATCTCGGGCAGACGCCGCGCGATGCCGCCCGTCGCGAGCACCAGCGTCGCAAAGCTTGCTTCGGTTCCGTCGGCTGTCTCGATCACGCGGCGATCGGGGTCGATGGCCACGACGGGCGTATCAAGATGCACGGCGATGCCGAGTTCTTCAGCCTTGCCGGGGCTCAGCACCGCCACATGCGGCGCGGCTTTGCCGATCACAAGCCGTTTCGACAGAGGCGGCCGCTCATACGGCGCATGGCGCTCCGCGCCGTAGAGCCGGATCTTGCCTGCGTAGCCCAGCCGCCTCAAGGCAAGCGCCGTCATGGCGCCGGCCTGGCCTGCTCCGACGATGATGACGGGATCGATCGAGGGCGGGGCGACGTCCGCGACGAGAGCGGCGCCCTGGCGAAGGGGGCCCGGTGTGACGACCTCGCAATAGATGCCGAAATTGCGCTCGTAATGGCGCAGCAACGTCTTCAGCACCTCGGGGTCGGATGGGAGCTCGTCGATCCGCAGGCTCGTGAAGCCGCAGCGTCCGCAGGGCGTCGTCCCGCGCAGCCTGACGCCTCCCAGGGTGAATTCCTGGCCGAGCAGAGCGTATTCAGGGATTTCGCCGATGCCGTCCGGGATATCGACGAGGATATTGGGCCGAAAGCGTCGCTCGTCGAGCAGGCTCGCCGGCAACCGGGCGCGCAGGGCCGCGAGCGATTGCAGGCTCAGGAGGTGAAGCGGCGCGAGTTTGTAGCGCGGCCTGGAAACGTCGTCGTAGGGCCGCAGATCGACCGGACGACCGAACAGCTCAGCCAGGAGGGCAGGGATTCCGGCTTCGGTCGCACCGTGCCAATCGCGGCCATCGGTCGAGATTTCAAGCCCCTCGTTGGCAAGGCGGCTGTGCAGAAGCGGAGCGCCGTTCCAGCGCGCATCGCGCGCCGGATAGATGTGGATGCCGCTTTCTCGGTCGAAGAGGCCGTAAGATCGGTCTCCCTCGATGCCGCCCGGTCCGAGCCAGCCTTCTTCGAGCGCTTCTCCCGACAACGAACTGACGGGATAGCGGAACAGGGCGGTGACGCGACCGGCAAGCGTTTGCGTCGTCATCGAACGATGTTCACCTCGGTGACCGGCCTCAGGCGCCTTTCGCCTCAGAGGCCGAAGACGCCGGGCAGTTGATCGATGCCCTTGATCTCGGTGTATTCGTAATAGGGGTTCGGCGGTTCGTGGCCGCGATTGACCCAGACCTTGTTCTTGATGCCGAGGTCGTAGGCCGTCATCAGGTCGTAGCGGAACGAGGAGGAGACGTGGCAGACGTCCTCCGGCCCGCAGCCGAGCATGTCGAACATGTATTCGAAGCCCTGCATGCGCGGCTTGTAGGACTGGGCCTGCTCGGCCGTGTAGACGGCGTGGAACGGCGCGCCGAGCCTGGCGACGTTGTGCGGAATCTGGTCGTTCATCGCGTTGGAGAGGATGACCAGCGGGATTTCCCTGGCCTGGC